>NZ_CP146609.1:1485833-1854166 GCF_037094465.1 Pseudodesulfovibrio sp. 5S69 | reverse complement strand
CCACTCCAGAAACTCGTAGACGACGGCCTTGATCCTGTCGCGGATGACCCGGACCTGGGCCAGCTTTTCCTCATGGGTGCCCCGGACCTCGGCCGGGTCCGGGAACGGGAGATGCAGACGGTGCGTCATGCCGGGATAGATGGGGCACTGCTTCTCCACCGACTCCTCGCAGACCGTGATGACGTAGCTGAACATCCGGCCTTCCCTGTACAGGTCGAAGGCCGACTGCGTCTTGTGCCCGGAGAGGTCTATGCCCTCCTCCTTCATGACCTCGACCACCAGAGGATTGATCTCCGTGGGTTCGAAACCGGCGCTCTCGGCCACGAACTCGCCGCCCCCGAACGCATTGAGGTAGGCTTCCGCCATCTGGCTGCGCGCGCTGTTGTGCACGCAGATGAACAACACTTTATCCATGGTCGCACTCCTGAATGATGAGGTCGAGGAATCACATTTCGGCACGGCAGAGGCCCCGGCGGGCGCGTCCCTCCCTGCCGGATAACATAGCCCACTTGCCCGCGCCCTTGGTTTCAAACAGGTGACGAATACAGGGTCCGCCCGGCAGGAGCGCAAAAAAAAGGCCGGTGCCCCGTTCCGGGCACCGGCCTTGAATGTCGTCCGTGGTGTCATCCTAGTCGAAGACCAGCTCCCCGTCGCGCTCGTCCACGGTGACGGCCTGTCCGTCGGCCAGGTCGCCGCCGATGAGGCGCTTGGCCAGCGGGGTCTCCAGGTGGTGCTGGAGGTAGCGGTGCAGGGGCCGCGCACCGAAGGACGGGTCGTAGGCCGACTGGGCGATGAACGCCTTGGCCCGGTCCGTCAGGGTCAGGCCGATGTTGCGCTCTTCGAGCCGGACGCGCAGGCTGGCCACCAGCAGGTCGATGATGCCGATGAGCTGGTCCTGGGTCAGCGGCCGGAAGAGCACGGTCTCGTCCACGCGGTTCAGGAACTCGGGCCGGAAATGGCGCCTGAGCACCTCGCGGACCTGGTCCTCCACGCCCGGCTTGAACTCGCCGGACTGGTCGATGCCGTCGAGCATGAACTCGGCCCCGAGGTTGGAGGTCATGATCACGATGGTGTTCTTGAAGTCCACCGTGCGGCCGTGGGAATCGGTCAGCCGCCCGTCGTCCAGGATCTGCAAGAGCACGTTGAACACGTCGTGGTGCGCCTTCTCGATCTCGTCGAACAAGATGACCGAGTACGGCTTGCGCCGCACGGCCTCGGTCAGTTGACCGCCCTCGTCGTAGCCCACGTAGCCCGGAGGCGCGCCGATGAGCCGGGCCACGGTGTGCTTCTCCATGTACTCGGACATGTCGATGCGGATCATGTTGTCCTCGGTGTCGAACAGGGCCGAGGCCAGGGTCTTGCACAGCTCGGTCTTGCCCACGCCCGTGGGGCCGAGGAAGATGAACGAACCGATGGGCCTGGACGGGTCCTTGAGCCCGGCCCGGGCGCGCAGCACGGCGTCGGCCACGGCCTGGACCGCCTGGTCCTGGCCGATGACCCGCTCGTGCAGGACGTCGCCCAGCCGCAGCAGCTTCTCGCGTTCGCCCTCCATGAGCCGGGAGACCGGGATGCCGGTCCACTTGGCGATGACCTGGGCGATATCGTCCGGGCCGACCTCCTCGCGGACCATGCGCGGGCCGTCCCCGGTTTCCAGGGCCTCATTGCGCTCGGCCAGCTCCTTTTCGAGCTGGGGCAGCTTGCCGTATTCGAGCTCGGCGGCCCGATTGTAGTCGGGGATGCGCTTGGCCTCGTCGATCTCGCGGCGGGTGGCCTCGATCTCGCCCTTGAGGGCGCGCAGCCGCTCGATGCCGGATTTCTCGTTCTCCCATTGGGCCAGCATGGCGGACTGGGATTCCTTGAGTTCGGCCAGCTTCTTCTCCAGTTCGGCCAGCCGCTCGCGGGACGCCTTGTCGGTCTCCCGCTTGAGCGCCTCGCGCTCGATCTCGTACTGCATGATCTGGCGGTTGGCCGTGTCCAGCTCATAGGGCTGGGAGTCGATCTCGGTGCGGATCAGGGCCGCGGCCTCGTCGATGAGGTCGATGGCCTTGTCCGGAAGCTGCCGGTCGGTGATGTACCGGCTGGACAGCACGGCCGCCTCGACGATGGCCCCGTCCGCGATGCGCACGCCGTGGTGCACCTCGAACCGCTCGCGCAGGCCGCGCAGGATGGAGATGGTGTCCTCCACGGACGGCTCCTCCACCAGCACGGTCTGGAAGCGGCGCTCCAGGGCCGGGTCCTTTTCGATATATTTGCGGTACTCGTCCAGGGTGGTCGCGCCGATGCAGTGCAGCTCGCCGCGCGCCAGCATGGGCTTGAGGATGTTGCTCGCGTCCATGGCCCCGTCGGTCTTGCCCGCGCCCACGATGGTGTGCAGCTCGTCGATGAACATGAGGATCTGCCCGGCGGACTCGGCCACCTCCTTGAGCACGGCCTTGAGCCGCTCCTCGAACTCGCCGCGGTACTTGGCCCCGGCGATGAGCGCGGACATGTCCAGCGAGAACACGGTCTTGTCCTTGAGGCCCTCGGGCACGTCGCCCTTGACGATGCGCTGGGCCAGCCCCTCGGCGATGGCCGTCTTGCCGACGCCCGCCTCGCCGATGAGCACCGGATTGTTCTTGGTCCGGCGGCTGAGGATGCGGATGACGCGGCGGATCTCGCTGTCGCGGCCGATGACCGGGTCGAGCTTGCCCGAACGGGCCTCCTCCACCAGGTCGCGACCGTACTTCTTAAGCGACTCGTAGGTCGCCTCCGGATTGTCCGAGGTCACGCGCTGCTTGCCGCGGACCTCTTCCAGGGCGGTCAGGACCTTGTTCTTGTCCAGGCCGAACTGCTTGTTGACCCGGCCCACGCCCGAACTGCCGGACTCGTCCATGAGGGCCACGAAGACGTGCTCCACCGAGACGTACTCGTCCTTCATGCGCTTGCGCATGTCGTCGGCGGCGACCAGCGCCTTCTGCATGCGCTGGGTGACCACGATCTGGTCCGGGCGCACGCCCGAGCCCGACACGCTGGGCATCTTGGCAATCTCGGCGTCGACGGCCCCGAGATAGGCGTCCGGGGCCACGCCGAGCTTGCGCAGGATCTGGCCGGCCAGGCCGTTCTCCTGGGCCACCAGGGCGTGCATGAGATGTTCGCAGTCTATCTGCTGATGGCCGCTCCGGATGGCCAGGTTCTGGGCCTCGGAAACGGCTTCCTGAGTTTTGCGGGTGAATGTGTTGATATCCATTATATGACTACCTCCTCGTGAAATATGTCTGTCAGACGAGCCTCCTGAGTTCCTCGACCTCGGTCTCGAGCTCCTCGACCCGTTCGAGCAGGTCCACGATGATGGACCCGCCGTAGACCGAGACCTCCAGGTCGTGGACCAGGCGCATGAGCTTGTGGATGCGGTAGACGTCCTTGAACCGGAACAGGTATTCCGCCGCTCCGGTCCGCTTGGGGCTGATCCAGCCGAGGTCGACCAGCTCGCTCATCTCGGCGGGCTCGATGGAGGTCAGCTGGACCACCTGGGCCCAGGCCACGTATTCGCTGCGCTCGGGCAGGTTCAGGCCCGGCATCTGCATGATCATTTCCTGCAATTTCTTCGTGGTCATTGTCGTACCTCTAGAAACTTCTCGGCTTGAAGGCCGATACCTTCTGCAATTGTTCGAACAGGTCGCGCTCCTCGGCCGAGAGCCGCTCCGGGACCTGGATCATGATGCGCACGTACTGGTCGCCCTTCTTGGCCCCGGCCCCGAGGCCGCGGCCCTTGATGCGCAGCTTCTTGCCCGAGCCGATGCCCGGCGGGATCTTCATCTCCACGGCCCCGTCCAGGGTGGGGATGCGCGCGGTGGTACCGAGCGCCGCCTCCCACGGGGACAGCGGCAGGTCGAGAACCACGTCCGATTCGGAGACCTTGAACATGTGGTGCGGCATGAGCCGGATCTTCAGGTACAGGTCGCCCTTGGGTCCGCCGCCCAGGCCGGGGTTGCCCTGGCCCGCCAGGCGGATCTTCTGGCCGTCCTTGATGCCCGCGGGCACCGTGACCTCAAGGGTCTTGGTGGTCATGCGCGGAATGCCGTCGGGCCCCGCGGTCTGCTCCTGCAGGGTGATGGACTTCTTGCCGCCCCGGTACGCTTCTTCCAGGGTCAGTTCGTAGGACGCCTCCGAGTCAGCGCCCCGGCGCGGACGCCGCTGATAGCCGCCGCCGAAATCGCCCTGCGAAAAGCCGCCGGACTGGAAGCCGCCGCGGAAACCGCCGCCCCCGCCGCCGAAGATGGTCTCGAAGAAGTCCGAGAAGCCCGCTCCGCCGCCGAAGCCGCCACCGCCACCGCCACCGCTGCTGAAGTGCATGTTCTCGTAGCCCGGCGGCGGCTGGAAGTTCTGGCCATGTTCCCAGTTGGAGCCGAACTGGTCATAGAGCTTGCGCTTCTTCTCGTCCTTGAGGACCTCGTAGGCCTCGTTGATCTCCTTGAACTTGTCCTCGGCTTCCTTGTCGTTCGGGTTGAGATCGGGGTGATACTTCCGGGCCAGCTTCTTGAAAGCCTTGCCGATCTCTTCCTTGGAAGCGGAGCGGGACACTCCGAGAAGTTTGTAATAGTCTCTATATTCCATTAGAATCGTTTTCCTTGCTGCTGACTGATTATAATTTCTCCGACGCTTACCTAAAGTAATATGCCTTTGCATTGTGTCAAGCCAGAAAAAACGAAAAGCGGACAATTTTCCACAGAGTTATCCACACGCCTACAAAGGAGGAAACATGCGTCATTCTCATCCACTCATTCCCGCCATGCTGATCCTTTGCCTTGCCCTGCCCTGCCTGGCCTGGACCCCGTGGGGGGCCATCTACGACAGCGCGCGCGACGAACGCAGCGTGGGCGACCAGGCCGCGGACAAGAAAATATCCCTGTCCATCAAGGCCGACCTGGCGGACAAGGATTCCAAGTTGGCCCTGAAGGTCCACGTCTATTCCTTCCTCAAGCACGTCTATCTGGTGGGCGCGATCAACGACGCCGCCTTCCGCGCCTTTGCGGTGAAGACGGCCAAGGGGACCGAAGGGGTGACCAAGGTGACCAGCTACTTCAAGCCCGAGACCGATACCACGGCCGACGACCTGGAGCTGGCGGCCAAAGTGCGCGCCGAGCTCATCGGCAACGGCGATCTGAGCTCAACCCAAATCGAGCAGGAGGTCATGAACGGCGAGGTGGTGCTGCTCGGCATGGTGCGCAGCAAGAAGGACGCCGCCCTCGCCGTGAAGGTGGCCAGGGGCGTCAAGGGCGTGCGCAAGGTCACGTCCTTTCTGATTCCGCCGAAGTAGGAAGGAGTTCCGTGGCCCAGGAAGGATCAGGCCGCCGAGCGGTGCACCATGGAGGGACGGCACTGACCCCGGTTGAGGGCCTCGACCAGGTCCCTGGTGGAGTTGACCGGCACGGTGAACCGTGTCGGGCAGCGGCCGAGTTCGCTCAGGGAGTGGGCGTCGGACCCGGCCACGGCGGTCATGTCGTGTCCCGCGATCAGGCTCATGGCCAGGTCGTTCTCGACATTGGTGTTGCGCCCGTTCTCGGCCTCGGCGATGGTGCACAGCCCCCGGTCGAAGATGACCGGGTCCGCCGGACGCCAGGTTCGGCACGGGTGCGCCGATATGGCCGCGCCGCCCAGGTCGCGCACCGCCGGCAGCAGCGCCTCGGCGGACAGCCCCTGGGGGAGGGAGCGTACGTTCCCGAAGATCAGGTAGTCGCCCTGGTCCGTGGTGTACTCCATGCCCACGATGAGGAGCAGCCCGTCGGGCTGAAATCCCTCCCGGCATTGTGTCAGAATGGACATGGTGTCGTGATCGGTGATACAAACGGCATCCAACCCCAGGGAACGAGCGTTGCTCAGAATCTCCGAAGGCTTCAGGATGCTGCACGGGGAGCAGGTGGAATGGACGTGAAGGTCTATCAGCATGGTGGTTATCCTACACCCGTCCCCACGCAAGGCAATGAGATTGTATTTATGATAATCATTATTGGTATAGATGATTTCTATAAACGAGCCGGAGCCGCCCATGCCTGACACATGCATCCTGGTCCTGCTGGACGGCCTGGGCGACCGGTCCCATCCCTGCCTCGGCGACCGCACTCCGCTCCAGGCGGCGGCCACGCCGTGCCTGGACCGACTGGCCGCCCTCTCCGCCACCGGACTATACCACGCCACCTTCTTCGGCCAGCCCCTGCCCTCGGAGAACGCCCACTTCGCCCTGTTCGGCGGGCTGCCCGAGGAGTTCCCGGGACGCGGCGCACTGGAGGCCCTGGGCGCGGGGTTGGACCTCGGCCCCGACGACGTGGCCCTGCTCACCCACTTCGCCCACATCGGCCCGGACGCGGACAACCGGTTGACCCTGCTCCACGACAAGGTCCCGGCCACCCCCGGCGAGGCCGACGCCCTGTTCGCCGCCCTGCCGCCCTTCGAGTCCGAGGGAGTGGCCGCCTCCCTGCACCCGGTGGGCGGTCTGTTCGGCGTGCTGGTCCTGCGCGGCGAGGTCTCGCCCTTTGTCACGGACACCAACCCCATGGTGGACGGACGGATCCTGCCCCGCCCCCTGCCGCTCAAGGATCACGAGGACCGGGCCGCGCTGCGCACGGCGCACGTCCTGGAGCAATATCTCCTGCGGGCGCACCGCACCCTCTCGGCCCTGCCCTTCAACCGCGAGCGGGAGCGGGCCGGGCAGGTCCCGGCCAACGGGCTGGTCACCCAACGGGCCGGGCGGCTGACCCGCTGCCCGACCATGCGCCGGCGGTACGGATTGCGCGCGCTGTCCATCGCCACCGGGGCCATGTACGCCGGGCTGGCCCGGTTCACGGGCATGGATTTCCTGAAGGCGCGCGACACGGACGATCCGGGCGCGGACCTGGCCGAGCGCATCCGGCTGGCGCTCGACCGCGTGGACGACTATGATTTCATACACGTGCACACCAAGAGACCGGACCAGGCGGCCCACACCAAGGACCCCGAGGCCAAGGTCCGGGTCATCGAGTCCCTGGACCGGGGGCTCGGCGAGGTGGCCGACGCCGTCCTGGCAGACCAACGCCTGCTCCTGGCCGTGACCGCAGACCATTCCACCCCGAGCTGCGGCGCGCTGATCCATTCGGGCGAGCCCGTGCCGCTGCTGTTCTCTGGCCGAGGCGTTCGCCGCGACCGGGTCGCCGCCTTCGACGAGGTCTCCGTGGCCGGAGGTGCGCTGGGCTGCATGCGCGGCCGCGAGTTCCTGTTCACGGTCCTCAACTATCTCGACCGCGCCCGGCTGGAGGGCATCCGCGACACACCCGAGCCGGTGGAATACTGGCCGGGCGATCACTCCCCGTTCATCCTCGATCCCCAGGAGTAACCATGCACCCCCTCGGCTTCATCCACGGACGGTTCCAGGTCCTGCACAACGACCATCTGGTCTACCTGCTGGCGGGCAAAGAGTTGTGCGAGCGGCTGATCATCGGCGTGACCAACCCGGACGCGGCCACCACCCGCGAGGAGGCCACCAACCCGGAGCGGTCCAGCCGGGAGAGCAACCCCCTGACCTTCGAGGAACGCAAGGCCATGATCGAGGCCGCCCTGATGGAGGCCGGGGTGGACCGACACGCATTTTCCGTGATTCCCTTCCCGATCAACTGCCCGGAGCTGCTCGAAGGATGCGCCCCGCGCGACGCGGTCTACTACCTGACCATCTACGACGACTGGGGGCGGGAGAAGCTCAAGCGGTTCCAGGCGCTGGGCCTGACCACCCACGTCATGTGGGAGCGTCCCCAAAGCGAAAAGGGCATCTGCGGCACGGACGTGCGCGCGGCCATCCGCGACGGCGGCGAGTGGCGCCACCTGGTTCCCCCGGCGGTGGCCACCCTGGTGGACCGCTGGCAACTGGCCGAACGGTTCAGGACGCTCTAATCAACATCCGATCCCCCCGGCGACCCCATACCAACCCGCGCCGCAGGCGCACACTGGGGTGCAGGGGGGCGAGCCCCTGCCCGCCGGAGGCAAAAGCATCCGACCTTCGCCGCGAAGCGGCATCCGCACCTGATTTCTCTTAACCAGAAGTCGGCCCCGATTCCTCGGGGTCGTAGTCCTTGGTGTCCGGGTTGTAGCAGTAGCGGCACCGGCCGGGGCGGCGGAACCAGCGGATCAGGACGATCCCGGTCAGGAAGCCGCCCACGTGCGCCCACCAGGCCACGTTCTGCGCGCTGTGGACGGTGGAGTACACCCCGGAGATGATCTGCATGACGAACCAGAATCCCAGAAACAGGGATGCGGGGATGCGGAAGATGAAGGGGAAAAAGAAGACCGGGATCAGGGTCAGGACCTTGCCCTGGGGATAGAGCACGATGTACGCGCCCATGATCCCGGCGATGGCCCCGGACGCGCCGATGACCGGCATGGGCGAGGACCGCTCGAAGGCCATGTGCGTGGCCACGGCGGCCAGGCCACAGAGCACGTAGAAGAGCACGAACCAGCCGTGGCCGGTGACGTCCTCGATGTTGTCCCCGAAGATCCAGAGCATCCACATGTTCAGGATGACGTGCAGCCAGCCGCCGTGCAGGAACATGTAGGTCAGGAACGGCCAGCCCAGAGTATCCGGGAAGCCCGCCCAGGCCGCCCAGTCCGGCTCGAAGAACCGGGCCGGAACCACCCCGAACAGGTAGTAGATCCGCGTCCTGGCCTCGGGCGTCATGCTGTAGACGATCAGGAAGACGATGAAATTGACGGCGATGATGGACAACACGGCATAGGGCCGGGTCTCGCGCGGCACGTTGTCGCGGATGGGGATCACGCCTCGCCCCTCCCGGCCTGCTCTCCGGCCAGTTCACCGGCCAACTCGGGCCACAGCCTGTCCATCCAGTCCGCAAACTCCCGGTTGCGTTGCTCCCAGGCGGCGTTCGCGGTCTCGTCCAGATTGCGCGCCCCGGCGGCCAGCTCGGCCAGCCCCTTGTCGTTGTTCACGACCACGTCGCAGGCCGCGAGCTTGTCCGCCTCGGGCCACTGCCAGGAGTCGAACACGGCCAGGATCTCCGGCGAGAGGCGGCGGAGCTTGCGCAGCTCCCCGGTGCGCTTAGCCTCCGGGCAGTGTACACCGGCCACCAGGTCGACCATGCCGGACTTGTGCCAGCCCCCTTCCAGGAGCAGGGGAATCTCGGCATAGGCCACGGGCTCGTCGCGATGGACCTGGAAAAATGCCTCGCACTGGTGGCGGACCATGGGGTGGACCATGTCCATGACCTCGCGGCGCACGGCCTCGGACCCGCGCATGGCCGCGAACAGGCCCGGCTTGTCCACGCCGCCGTCGTCCAGGGTGTAGCGCCCGCCGAACCGCTGCTTGATCATGGCCGCGCCGTCGCCGCCCGGAGCGTATAGTCCGGCCACGGACTCGTCCGCCGAGAAACAGGGCCGTCCCAGGTCGCGCAAGGCCTTGAGCAGCGCGGACTTGCCGCCGCCCGGCATGCCCACGATGCCCACGCGCAGACACTCGCGGGTCAGCCCGGCGAAGAGCGTGCGGAAGTCCTCGGGCGGGGCCAGCCAGCGGGTCACCGGCTCGCCCGTGGCCGGATGGGGCACGGAGAGATAAAAGGCGTGGAGCATCTGGCGCGGGGCCAGGCCGGCCAGCCGGTCGGGCCGCCGCGACCACTCGGCGTTCTCGCGCGCGCCGTAGACCGCATCGCCGAGGAGCGGGTGGCCGATGTGGGCCATGTGCACGCGGATCTGGTGGGTCCGGCCGGTGTGGATGCGCACGGCCACCAGGGAGGCCAGGCCGCGCGGTCCGGTCCAGAGCACCCGGTAGTCGCTGCGGGCCTCGCGCCCGCCCTTGGGCAGCACGGCCATGCGCGTCTTGTGGTGCGGGTGGCGGCCCATGGGCGCGTCGATGGTTCCCCGGTCGGGCTCGGGGCACCCGTGGACCAGGGCCAGATAGACCTTGAAGGTCCTGCGCTCGGCGAAACTCGCGGACAGGGCCAGGCGCGCCGGTTCGGTCCGGGCCACGGCCATGAGCCCGGAGGTGTCCTTGTCCAGGCGGTGGACGATGCCGGGCCGCTGCGGGTCCATGGAGCTGTTCTCGGCCGCGATGTCCGGCCACCGATGAACAAGCAGGTTGACCAAAGTGGGGCCGGGTTCGCCGGGCGCGGGGTGGGTGGTCAGCCCCGCGGGCTTGACGACCACGAGCATGTCGGCGTCCTCGAACACGGCCTGGATGTCGCCCCGGACCGGTTCGGCCGCGAGCTCGCCCGGCTCGGGCCCGGCGGCCCGGATGGACACGGTCTGGCCCGGCATGAGCTTCCGGTTGCCCTTGGCCGCGACCTCGCCGTCGACAAGGGCCAGGCCGGACTCGACCCAGGCCTTGATACGGCCTCGGGAGACGCCCTCCCCGGCCAACTCGCGGCCCCAGAACTTGTCCAGGCGCAACCCAGCGTCTGCCTCTGGAACGGTCCGCTCCCACCGCTGTTCGGATTTCTCGTTCGTCATGGTCAAGGTGATATACCGGGAATCATTGGAAAGTAAAATTCAAATTGATTTTATGCATTCACCGTTGACAAAATTGGCTCTTGACCCTCTCCCGGCATCGGCTTAGAAAAAAGAAATTTTGCGCAATTGAAACTTTCTTTACATATAATCAAAACCCAAAGAGAGGCGAACATGGCCTTACACCTGGTCGACCACCCGCTTATCCGGCACAAGGTTGGTCTACTCCGTCAGCACGACATTTCCACCAGCCACTTCCGGACGCTGGCCAACGAGATCACCCGTCTGCTGACCTATGAGGCGACCAAGGATTTCGAGACCGAAAAGAAGACCATCAAGGGATGGGCGGGCAAGGTCGAGGTGGACTGCATCAAGGGCAAGAAGGTTACCGTGGTGCCCATCCTGCGCGCAGGCCTGGGCATGCTTGACGGCGTGTACGACATGATCCCCGGCGCCAAGGCGTCGGTTGTCGGCTTTTACCGCAACGAGGAGACGCTGGAGCCCGTCCAGTACTACGTCAAGCTGGCCAAGAACATCGAAGAGCGCATAGCCCTGATTCTGGACCCCATGCTGGCCACGGGCGGTACTCTGAACGCGACCATCAAGCTGCTCAAGGAAGCGGGCTGCAAGTCCATTCGCGGCCTGTTCCTGTGCGCCGCGCCCGAGGGCATCGAGCGCATCCTGACCGAACACCCCGACGTGGACATCTACACCGCGGCGGTGGACGAAAAATTGAACGACGTAGGCTATATCATCCCCGGTCTCGGTGACGCGGGGGACAAGATATTCGGAACCAAGTAGGCAAAGGGCACGCTGCACAGCGTGCCTTTTTTTGAGGCCAGAGGGGCAACACAGGAGTCGGGGGGCTCCGCAACCAAGAGAGAGGAGTGGGGAACGATGAGTGACGTGCATTCCACCGAGTACAATTTCAAACTGAAGGACGCGCTGCTGGGCGCGCAGATGCTCTTCGTGGCATTCGGCGCGCTGGTCCTGGTCCCGCTGCTGACCGGACTGGACCCGAACGTGGCCCTGTTCACTGCGGGCGCGGGCACCCTGCTGTTTCAGGTTATAACCCGAGGCAAGGTCCCGGTGTTCCTGGCGTCCAGCTTCGCCTTCATCGCGCCGATCATCTACGGCGTGCAAACCTGGGGCATCCCGTCCACCATGTGCGGCCTGGCGGGCGCAGGCGTGCTCTACGCCATCCTGAGCGTGCTCATCCGCATCTACGGCTCGGGCATGCTCCGCCGCGTGCTCCCGCCCGTGGTCACCGGCCCGGTGATCATGGTCATCGGCCTGATCCTGGCTCCCACCGCGGTGCACATGGCCATGGGCCGCACCGGCGACGGCTCGGCCTGGCTTGTGCCCAACAACACGGCCATGATCATCGCGGGCGTGGCACTGTTGACCACCATTTTTGCCTCTCTGCTGGGCAAGGGCTGGATCAAGCTGATCCCGATCATGCTCGGCATCGCCGCTGGTTACGCGACCTCCCTGATCCTGGACGCCACCGGCTTCACCGCGGCCCAGCAGGCCGCGTTCGATCCCGGCCAGCTCCAAAACTGGACTGCCCCTGCCCTGATCAGCTTCGGTAAGATCGCCGAGGCCCCGCTCCTGGAAATGCCCAAATTCACGTTCCCTACCTGGAACCTCGAAGCCATCCTGTTCATCGTGCCCGTGGCCATCGCCCCGGCCATTGAGCACTTCGGCGACATCCTGGCCATCGGCGGCATCTCCGGCAAGGACTACGTCAAGGACCCCGGCATCCAGAACACCCTGCTTGGAGACGGACTGGCCACTTCCCTGGCGGCCTGCCTAGGCGGCCCGCCGAACACCACCTACTCGGAGGTTTCCGGGGCCGTGGCCCTGACCCGCTCCTTCAACCCGGCCATCATGACCTGGGCGGCCATCACCGCCATCGTCCTGGCCTTCGTAGGCAAGCTCGGCTCGTTCCTGAATACCATCCCGGTGCCGGTCATGGGCGGCATCATGATCCTGCTCTTCGGTGCCATCACCGTCATCGGCATCAACACCCTGGTGCGCGCGGGCAACGACCTTATGCTGCCGCGCAACATGGCTATCGTGGCCATCATCCTGGTCTTCGGCATCGGCGGCATGAGTTTCGACCTGATCATCGTCAAGCTCGGCGGTATCGGCCTGGCCGGTATTGTGGGCGTCGTCCTGAACCTGATCCTGCCCTGCAAGGACTGCAACGAGCCGCTGCCCGACGAGGTCAACCCGTCCGGCCCGGACCACCACACCGACCTCTAATCCGCAATTGACCCAAGGCCCCTCTTCGCAGGAAGGGGGGCCTTTTTGTTTCGGATGGACCGAGCCGCGGATAGCGGCTATGATCCCCCTGCCCAAGGAGAAAACCATGCGCGAAACCGTGACCGGCCTGGTCCTGACCTTCAATGGCGAGCGGCTGCTCGAACAATGCCTCAAGTCGCTCGATTTCTGCGACGAACTGCTGGTGGTGGATTCGCAGTCCACGGACCGCACCCGCGAGATCGCGGAGAAGTGCGGCGCGCGGGTCGTGGTCCGGCCGTGGCCCGGCCCGGTGGACCAGTTCAACTTCGCGCTGAAGGAAATCAACACCGCCTGGGTGGTCTCGCTGGACCAGGACGAGTTCCTGACCGACGAACTGCGCGCGAACATCGAGGACAGGCTCACGGCCAACGAGCCGATAGCGGGCTATTACGTGCCCCGCAGCTCCTTTTATTTCAACCGGTTCATGAAGCACTCCGGGTGGTACCCGGACTACCTGTTCCGCGTCTTCCGCTCCGGCAAGATGGAGGTCACGGCCTCGGGCGCGCACTACCACTTCAACCCGATCGGCGAGACCGGGAAGCTGTCCGGCGACATCCTGCACTACCCCTACGAGTCCTTCCGGCAGCACATGGACAAGATCAACTACTACGCCGAGGAGGGCGCGGCCGCCCTGCGCGAAAAGGGCCGCAAAGGCGGCCCGGCCCGAGCCCTGCTCCACGCCGTGATGCGCTTCGTCAAGCTCTACCTGCTCAAGCTCGGCTTCCTGGACGGCACCGCCGGGCTGTGCAATGCGCTGGCCGGGTTCTACTACACCTTCCAGAAATACATCCGGGTGGAAGAGCGCGGAAAATGGGGCGACGGATAGGCGAAAAGGCATCGCCTTTTCCCCATAAAACTGTTCCGATATTCCTTACCTTGTGCTAAGAATCCTGACGACGAGATCACATCCCATCTTTTTCGGAGGAACCATGGACATCAATATCTCCCAACTGACCGATACCATTGTCGCTTACGTCACCCAGTACGGGCTGCGGATTATCGTGGCCCTGCTCATATTCATTATCGGGCGGATCATCGCCAAGGCCCTGGCCAACGGGATCAAGAAGAGCCTGATCAAAGCCAAGGTGGACGAGACGCTGGCCGTGTTCCTCAAAAACATCACCTATTACGCATTGATCGCCGCGGTGGTCATCGCGGCGCTCGGCCAGGCGGGCATCAACGTGACCAGCTTCCTGGCCGTACTCGGCGCCGCCGGTTTGGCCGTCGGCTTGGCCCTCAAGGACTCCCTGTCCAACTTTGCGGCGGGCGTCATGCTCATCCTGCTCAAGTTCTTCAAGAAGGGCGACTACGTCACCGCAGGCGGCCAGTCCGGCACGGTCACGGCCATCAACATCTTCAACACCGTGCTGACCACCCCGGACAACAAGGTCATCACCGTGCCCAACTCCGCCGTGCTCGGGGGGACCATCACCAACGTGACGGCCAACGACACCCGGCGCGTGGACATGACCTTCGGCATCGGCTACGACGACGACCTGCTCAAGGCCAAGAAGACCCTGGAGCGCATCGTGTCCGAGGAACCGCGCGTCCTGGCCGAGCCCGCCCCGGTCATCCAGGTCATGGAGTTGGCCGACTCCTCGGTCAACTTCGTGGTCCGCCCGTGGTGCAAGACCAGCGACTACTGGGGCGTGTACTTCGCCCTGACCGAAAAGGTGAAGCTGGTCTTCGACCAGGAAGGCATCTCCATCCCCTACCCCCAGCAAGACGTCCACATCTACCCTACTGGGGGAGACGCTGAATAAGGGGGGCGGCTTCCGATAGCCTATCCCGAGGACGATTTGACGGCTGAAGAAAGAGCCGCTGTCGGGTGCTGTGCACCCGAATCGCTCCAGAAGAATCAAAAATAGAGACCTCCGACTCATTGCTGAGTCAGAGGTCTTTTTTATTGCGTCTACCGCCCCGCGAAGCGGATGGAAAAAGTTTAGGAAAGGATGGGGATGGAGGCCGGGGAAGGGGAAGGGAAACCCTTTTCAAAGGGTTTCCCTTCCCCTTCCGCCTGTCGCTGCTGTCCTCAGCCGTAAGGCTCGAAGACTCGCCAACGGCTGGAGGCCCGGAGGCATAAAAAAAAAGGGCGACCGCTCGGCGGTCGCCCTTTTTTGATTGCGTGGTATCCGCCCTACTGCGCGTCGATCCATATGTTGGCCTCTTTGACGTCGAGGGTGCCGACGTAGATGGCGCGGCCGGATATGGCGCCTTCGAGGCCTTTTTTGGACAGGGGATAGAGATTCTTGATGTCATCGAGGGTATGGACGCCGCCGGCGGCGATGACCGGGACCGAAGTCTTGGCGCACAGGGCGGCCAGGGCGTCGAGGTTGACGCCGGTCTGCATGCCGTCACGGGCGATGTCGGTGTAGACGATGAAGCAGATGCCGTCCTTTTCCAGGCGCGGCAGGACGTCGTCGATGGTCAGGCCCGCGTCCTCGACCCAGCCCTTGGTCTTGAGTCTGCCGTCCACGGCGTCCAGGGAGACGCCGATGCGGCCGGGCAGGGCAGTGCACAGGTCGGAGAAGAGTTGCGGGTTCTCCAGGGCCATGGTGCCGATGATCAAGCGGCGCACGCCGGCCTCGATGTACTTCTTGGCCGTGGCGATGTCGCGGATGCCGCCGCCCAGCTGGACCGGGATGTCGATCTCGGAGCAGATGGCCTTGATCAGGTCGAAGTTCTTGGGCACGCCGGAGAAAGCCCCGTCCAGGTCCACCACGTGGAGGTAGCGCGCGCCGAGGTCTTCCCAGTAGCGCGCCTGGGCAACGGGGTCGGAGGCGAATACGGTGACCTCATCCTCCTTGCCCTGGGCCAGGCGGACGCATTCACCGTTCTTGATGTCGACAGCGGGAAAAAGAATCATAATCCGAGTTCCGTGAGTTTCTCGTCCATGCCGTCGCGGGCCAGGCGGGTGGCGGTCACCCACTTGCCGCCGCGGGCGGCGAACTTTTTGGCGTTGTAGAGGTTCTCCAGCAGGGACTGCTGGGTCTCCTCGTAGCGGGAGCGGATCATCCGCTCGTTCTTGACGTCGATGAGATAGAAGTCGATGGCCACCGAGGCCGGGGTCTCCACGCCGGCGTCGCTGCCGACTCGCTCGCGCCAGGTGGTCAACTGCGGGACGAGCAGATAGTCGGCCTGGATGCACTTGCCCACGCCGAGCCAGTATTTCCACGCGGACACGCGGGGCTTGCCGGAGTCCTCGAAAACGACCACGTCCTCGCACTGCCTGACGGCGTCCGGGGTGATGTAGTCAAAGACCTGGTGCTGCTGCAGGGTGTCGGCCAGGATCATGTCCAGAGTCTCGATGGTCCCTGCGGGCGCGGGCTTGCCTTCCTGGTCGAGGTAGCCCGCCAGGAGTTCCCAGTTGTAGGTGGGATTGGTGAACCCGGCCACGGCCAGCCTGCCCTCGGGACGCGGCACGGCGGCCGTCCGGGTGGACTTGCCGCAACCTGTCAGGGCCAGCAGGGCCAGGCCCGTGAGGGCCAGGGCGAAAAAGACAGCGGAACGTTTCATCAGTCGAGACTCCCTTTGGTGCTGGAAACCCCCTTGCGCCCGACGGTGGCCGCGCGAGACAGAGCCAGTCCCAGGGCCTTGAAGGCCGCTTCCAGCAGATGATGGCCGTTTTGGCCGTACTCGAATTTGACGTGCAGGTTCATGCCCGCTTTGTACGCCAGGGACTTCAAAAATTCACGCCAGACGTCCTTCTCTTCGCCCGCGACAAGGTCGGGCAACAGGGCGTCGTCATAGACGATGTAGGGGCGGCCCGAGAGATCCACGACCACTTCGGCCAGGGCCTCGTCCATGGGGACCTTGGCCGAGGCCACGCGGTTGATGCCCCGCTTGTCGCCCAGGGCCTCGGCAAGAGCCTGGCCCAGGCAGAGCCCGATATCCTCCAGGCTGTGGTGGGTGTCGATCTCCAGGTCGCCCTTGCAGGTCAGGTCCAGGTCGAACCCGGCCCAGAAGGCGCACAGGGTGAGCATGTGGTCGGCGAACCCGATGCCGGTGTCCACCGCCGCCTTGCCTTCACCGTCGAGGTTCAGGGTCAGCGATATGTCCGTTTCCTTGGTGGTCCGAGCCACTGTGGCCTGGCGCATGGCGCACTCCTTTCCTGTAGAACGTAAGCGTCATCCCCATACATAGAGGAAAAGACTAGAAAAATAAACAGGGCAGGCACCGACTTTTACGATGCCCGCCCTGATTGCGGTCGCTAGGGGGTCTCTTCCCCGTCTCCGTCTCCACCCTCTTCGGCAACGGCGTCCAGCTCGGCCTGGGCCTTTGCCTCGGCCTCGGCCTGCTTCTTGAGGTGGCGTTTCTCCTTCTTGCCGAAGAAGTAGGCCACCCAGATGCCGACCTCGTAAAGGACGACCAGAGGCCCGGCCATGAGACACTGGGTGAAGGGATCGGGCGGGGTCAGAATGGCCGCCAGGACAAAGGCACACAGGATGGCGTACTTGCGTTTCCTGCGCAATCCCGCGGACGAGACCATGCCCAGCCGGGCCAGGAAGAAGATGAACAGGGGCAGCTCGAAAACCAGGCCGAAGGCGAACAGGAGCTTCAGGCAGAAACTCAGGTATTCGTTGAGCTTGGGAACGAACTGAATGCCCGCGTTGGAAAACCCGGCAAAGAATTCAAAGGCATAGGGGAAGACCTGGAAATAGCCGAACAGCGCACCGCCGGTGAAGAACATCCCGGAGAACAGGGCCATGGGCACCATCCACTTGCGCTCGTGCGAGTAGAGCCCCGGGGCGATGAAGCCCCAGATCTGGGCGAACACGTACGGGCTGACCAGGAAGATGCCGGCCACGATGGAGATCTTGATGTGCGCGAAAAAGGCCTCGGCCGGGTAGGTGTACTGAAAGTGCCCTTCCCTGGCCACGGCCATGAGCGCCTTTTGCAGGGCGGCCATGAAGATCTGCATCTGCTCGGGGTGGTTGAACCCGTTGGCGGAGAGCATCTTCTCGAAGACCGTGCCGAACTGCTGGTAAAACTCCGGGGTCAGCAACGGAGCGGTGGCCGCCGCCTGTTTCTGGAAGACGTCCACCATGGGCTGCATGAGGATGTCGAACATCTGCCCGGCAAAGGAATAACAGGCGACCATGCCCACGCACACGGCCAGCGCCGCGCGGGTCAGCCGGGACCGCAGCTCGCCGAGATGGTCGAGCAGGGACATCTGGGCCCCCTCGCCCTCCTCGGGCTCTTCGGGCTCGTCTTCCTCGTCGTCCTCGGGCTCGTCATCGGGCTCTGCGGCCGGATCGTCGTCCGAACCGTCCCCGCCGTCTCCGCCATCGCCACCTTCGGCCGGAACGGCCGTCGCGGCGTACACCTCGGGCGGTTCGGGCGAGGCGACCTCGTCGCCGCCCTCGCCGCTCCCGTCGGAACCGTCCGCGTCTTCGGGAGCCTTCTCGGCCTCCGCCTCGGCGGACTCTTCCGGTTCAGCGCCTTCCCCGTCGTCCGGGGACGGGCTCTCGTCGATCAGGGTCGGGTCCTCTTCCGGCTCGATGGTCTTCTTGGAAACAGGTTCCTCTTCGGGCCCTTTGACGTCGTCTTTGTCGGAACTCATCGGGACCTAGGCCTTTTTCTCTTCGGGCTCGACGCTGTCGGCCGTTTCGGCCTGGGCTTCGGGGGCCGGGGACTCCGCCTCGGGGGCCGGGGACTCGGCGGCAGCCTCCTGCTTGGCCTTCTCGGCCTTGCGGCGGGCCAGCTCGGCGTCCACTTCCTTCTTGCGGGCAGCGGCCTCGGCCTTGGTAACCTCATCGTCCAGGGTGGACTTGACCTCGTTGCCGACGCGCTTGAACTCGGCCACGCCCTTGCCCAGAGAGCGGAGCAGCTCGGGCAGCTTCTGGGGGCCGATGACGATGAGCGCCACCACGCAGATAATCAGTAATTCGGGTCCGCCTATTCCAAACATATGCTCACCTGGGTAATCGGTTTAATCTTCGAGGGCTATTCCCACTCAATGGTGCTCGGCGGCTTGGAGGAGATGTCCAGAACCACCCGGTTGACGCCCTTGACCTCCCGGATGATCCGGTTGGACATGCGGGCCAGCAGCTCCGACGGGAGCCGGGACCAGTCCGCGGTCATGGCGTCCAGGGAATCGACGATGCGCAGGGCGATGACGTTCTCGTAGGTCCGGTCGTCGCCCATGACGCCAACGGTCTTGAGCGGCAGGAGCACCGCGAAACCCTGCCAGACCTTGCGGTACCAGTCCGCGGCGATCATCTCGTTCTGGACGATCTTGTCGGCCAGGCGGAGGATCTGGAGCCGCTCCTCGGTGACTTCGCCGATGACGCGGATGGACAGGCCCGGACCGGGGAACGGCTGGCGCCAGATGATGTGCTCGGGCAGGCCGAGTTCATAAGCGGCGCGGCGCACCTCGTCCTTGAACAGCTCGCGCAAGGGTTCCACCAGCTTGAGGTTCATCTTCTCGGGCAGGCCGCCCACGTTGTGGTGGGATTTGATCACGGCCGAGGGGCCCTTGAAGGATTCGGACTCGATGACGTCCGGGTACAGGGTGCCCTGCCCCAAAAACTCCACGCCCTCGATGGCCTTGGCCTCGCGGTCGAAGATCTCGATGAACTTGTAGCCGATGAGCTTGCGTTTCTTCTCCGGGTCCTCGACCCCCTTGAGGTCGGCCAGGAACTCGGCGGACGCGTCGACCATCTTGACGTTGAGGTCGAAGTGCTCGGCCAAAAAGCCGATGACCTCCTCGCGCTCGCCCATGCGCAGCAGCCCGTTGTCCACGAAGATGCAGTGCAGGTTCTTGCCGATGGCCTTGTGCAGCATGACCGCGGCCACGGTGGAGTCGATGCCGCCGGACAGGCCGAGCACGACCTTGGCATCGCCGACCTGCTCCTTCAGGGCCTCGATGGTCGTGTCCACGAAGGAGGACATGGACCAGGTCGCCTCCAGCCCGGCCACCTTGAACAGGAAGTTCTGGATGATCAGCGAGCCGTCCGTGGTGTGAGCCACCTCGGGGTGGAACTGCAGGGCGTAGATCTTTTTCTCGACGTTGCCCATGGCCGCGAACTCGATGGAGTCGGACCGGCCCATGGACACGAACCCCTCGGGCAGGGCCTCGACCCGGTCGCCGTGGGACATCCATACAGTCAGGTCGTCCTTGTCCTTCACCCCGTCGAACAGGATGGAGTCGTTCTGGGCGTAGAACTGGGCCCGCCCGTATTCGCGGTCGGTGGAAGCCACCACCCGGCCGCCGAGATTGTGGGCCAGCAGTTGCATGCCGTAGCAGATGCCCAGCACGGGAATGCCCATGTCGAGATATTCCATGTTCAATGCGGGACAGCCGCCTTCCAGGACGCTGGACGGACCGCCGGACAGGATCAGGGCCGAGGGTTTGAACGCCTTGACCCGTTCGGGGTCGACGTTGCAGGGGTGGATCTCGGAATACACCCCGGCTTCGCGCACTCGGCGTGCGATCAGCTGAGTGAACTGGCTGCCAAAATCAAGGATGAGTACTCTGTTGTCGTGCATGCGTTTCTCTCTAATTCACAATGGGAGAAATGAAAAGGCGAATTACCATTCCCGCGCCGGGCACCGGCGGCTAGCCGTCGCCCCGGTAGTTCGGCGATTCCTTGGTGATGGTCACATCGTGGACGTGGGATTCGCGCAGGCCGGCCGAGGATATCTGGACCATGTGCGACTTCTCGAACAACTCGGTGATGCTGGCCGAACCGGTGTAGCCCATGCCCGAGCGCAGGCCGCCGATGAACTGATACAGGGACTCGCCCACCTTGCCGCGGTACGGCACCCGGCCGACGATGCCCTCGGGAACCAGTTTCTTGGACTTCTCCTGGAAGTAGCGGTCCGAGCTGCCCTTCTTCATGGCGTCGATGGAGCCCATGCCGCGGTACTGCTTGTAGGTCCGGCCCTGGTACAGGATGGTCTCGCCCGGGGACTCCTCGGTGCCGGCCAGGACCGAGCCCATCATGCAGGAGTTCGCGCCCACGGCCAGCGCCTTGACCACGTCGCCGGAGTACTTGATGCCGCCGTCCGCGATGATGCACTTGTCGGCCTCGCGCGCCGCGCGGCTGGCTTCCATGACCGCCGTGATCTGGGGCACGCCCACGCCCGCCACCACACGGGTGGTGCAGATGGAGCCGGGGCCGATGCCGACCTTGACCGTGTCCACGCCCGCCTCGATGAGCGCCTTGGCGCCCTCGTAGGTGGCCACGTTGCCGCCCACGAGCTGGAGGGAGGGGAAGGCGGCGCGCAGTTCGCGCGTGGCCTTGAGGATGTTCTCGGAGTGGCCGTGGGCCGAATCGAGGACCAGGAAGTCTGCGCCCGCGTGCAGCAGGGCCTCGGACCGGGACAGGCAGTCCTTGCCGATGCCGATGGCCGCGCCGACCAGCAGGCGTCCCCGCGAGTCCTTGACCGCGTCGGGGTACTTCTTGTGCTTGTTGATGTCCTTGATGGTGATCAGCCCCTTCAGGCGGTTCTCCTCGTCGACCACGAGCAGCTTCTCGATGCGGTGCTGGTGCAGCTTGCGCTTGGCCTCCTCGTTGTCGATGCCCTCGGGCACGGTGATCAGGTCGCGGGAGGTCATCAGTTCGGAGACCAGGGACTTGTCGTCCTGGACGAAGCGGATGTCGCGGTTGGTGATGATGCCCACCAGGTGGTCGCCCTTGACCACGGGCAGGCCGGAAATGCGGTACTCGCTCATGATCGACTTGACCTTGCCCAGGTCGTCGTCGGGGTGGACCGTGATCGGGTCGGAGATCATGCCGGATTCGGACTTCTTGACCCGGTCGATCTCCCGCGCCTGTTCGCGCACGGACATGTTCTTGTGGATCACGCCCGCGCCGCCGTGGCGGGCCATGGAAATGGCCATGCGGGACTCGGTAACCGTGTCCATGGCCGCTGAGAGCAGCGGAATATTCAGCTTGAGCTCCGGTGTAAGATAGGTGGACACGTCAACGGCGTCGGGCAGGACATTGGAATAGCCCGGCAACAACAGGACATCGTCAAAGGTCAGTGCTTTATCGAGTATTTTGCTCATGTCATTCCTCCAGAGCGTTTTGCTGATCATATATGACAAGGCCGAGCGTAGCGCCCGGCCTCGGTGGTTTCCATTATAGACCCAGGTAGGCCCGTTTTACCTGCTCGTCCGCGAGCAGCTTGTCGCAGGTGTCCGAGAGGACGACCCTCCCGTTCTCCATGACGTACCCCCGGTGGCCTATCTTGAGCGCCAGGTTGGCGTTCTGCTCCACCAGGAAGATGGTCGTGTTGTTCTCGCTGTTGACCTTCTTGATGATCTCGAAGATCTGCTTGACCACCAGCGGGGCCAGCCCCATGGACGGCTCGTCCAGGAGCAGGAGCGCGGGCCGGGCCATCAGCGCCCGGCCGATGGCCAGCATCTGCTGCTCGCCGCCGGACAGGGTGCCGCCCTGCTGCCTGCGCCGCCTCGCCAGAATGGGGAACAGGTCGAAACAATAGTCCATGTCCCGCTTGATCTCGGCCTTGTTGGTGCGCATGAACGCGCCCATGTCCAGGTTCTCCTGGACGGTCAGTTCGGGGAAGATCAGGCGGCCTTCGGGCACCTGGCAGATGCCCTGGCTGACGATGATGTTGGGGGCGAGCCTGGTGATGTCGTCGTCCTGGTACAGGACCTGGCCGTTGCGGGCCTGGACCACGCCGCAGATGGTCATCAGCGTGGTGGATTTGCCCGCCCCGTTGGCCCCGATCAGGGTGATGATCTCGCCCCGGTCGACATACAGGTTGACGTCGTACAGGGCCTGGATGTTGCCGTAAAAGCTGTCGACGTTCTTCAGTTCGAGCATCCTAGTCATCGTGTTCCTCCCCGAGGTAGGCCTTGATGACCTCCGGATTCGCCGCGATCTCCTCGGGCGTGCCGTCCGCGATCATGCGCCCGTAGTCCAGGACGTAGATGCGGTCGGACATGGACATGACCATCTTCATGTCGTGCTCGATGAGCATGATCGAGATGTTGAATTTTTCGCGTATGCTGATGATCAGGTCTTCCAGGTCCCGGGTCTCCTGCGGGTTCATGCCCGCGGCGGGCTCGTCCAGGAGCAGGAGGAACGGGTCCGTGGCCAGGGCGCGGGCTATCTCGAGCCTGCGCTGCTTGCCGTAGGGCATGTTCGTGGCCAGCTCGTTGACGAACTCCTTCAGGCCGACCAGGTCCAGCAGGTCGTAGGCCTTCTGGACGACCGTCCGCTCTTCGCGGCGGGTGGCCCGGTTGCGGGAGATGGCCCCCCATATGGAGGACTTGGTCCGGCAGTGGGTGCCGATCATGACGTTTTCGAGCGCGGTCATGGACGGGAACAGGCGGATGTTCTGGAAGGTCCGGGCCATGCCCAGCTCGGTCACGATATTGGGCTTCTTGCCGTTGATGCGCCGGGTCTTGCCTTGGGCCTCGGGATCGATGAGGACGTCGCCCGAGGTCGGGGTGTAGATGCCGGTGATACAGTTGAAGAAGGTCGTCTTGCCCGCCCCGTTGGGGCCGATGAGGGCGACGATCTCCTTGTCGTTGACCACCAGGTCGACCTCGTCCAGGGCGCGGATGCCCCCGAAGTCCTTGCTCACGGCGTTGACGTTCAGGACAGGATTACTCATGGACGGCCTCCGCCTCTGCGACCTTGTACTCGTAGATCTTGCGCTTGGCGCTGATCAGCCCCTGGGGCCGGAAGACCATGACCAGGACCATGATGGCCCCGAAGAGGAGCATGCGGAACTGGGCGAACTCGCGCAGGTACTCGGGCACCAGGATGAGGATGACGGCCCCGGCGATGACGCCCCGGATGGAGCCCATGCCGCCGATGACCACGATGGACAGGATGATGGCCGATTCCCAGAAGGTGAACGAGGCCGGGTTGATGAAGGTCGTCTTGGCCGCGAAGACCACGCCGGCCATGCCCGCCCAGGTGGCGCCCAGGGCAAAGGCCATGAGCTTGGTCTTCATCTTGTCGATGCCCATGGCCTGGCAGGCGATCTCGTCCTCGCGCAGGGCCAGCCAGGCGCGCCCGATGCGGGAGTTCTGCAGCCGGTTGACGCAGAAGATGGTGAAGACCATCAGCCCGACCATGATGTAAAACATGTATTGGGTGGACCCGACCACGCCGAGGTTGACCCCGAACAGGCTGGGCCGGGCGATGGAGGAAATGCCGGAGGGCCCCATGGTCACGTCGCCCCAGTTCTCGAGGACCAGCCGGATGATCTCGCCGAAGCCCAGGGTGACGATGGCCAGATAATCGCCGCGAAGCCGGAGGACCGGAAAGCCGAGGAGGATGCCGAGCACGGCCCCGAGGACCGCGCCCACGGGCAGCATGTACCAGAAGCCGATGCCCCAGTGCATGTTGCACAATGCGTAGGCGTATGCGCCCACGGCGTAGAAAGCCACGTACCCGAGATCAAGCAGACCGGCCAGGCCGACCACGATGTTCAGGCCCAGCCCGAGCACGATGTAGACCAGGCAGGAGATCATGATGTTGGTCTGGTAGAGGTCGAAGACCCAGGGGTAGACACCAGCGAGCAAGGCCAACAGGCCGAGGGCGGTGTACCTGAAGACCGGGAGCGACTGGAGGCGGGTCAGCATGGACTCGACCTTGGTCTCGTCCTGCGAATCGTCCTTCTTGAGCTCCTTGCGCGCCAGCAGCCAGCGCCAGACGAAGGACCCGAAGAAGATGGCCAGGGCCACGTACCCGATCCTGCTCCAGTGCCAGACCACCGTGTGCTCGATGGTGTTCACCCGGATGACCATGATCGGGAAAGTCAGGAAGACGAACCACAGGGCCACCAGGAACGACTTCCGGACCGCGTGGGCGTAGCCGTCGCACCCTGCGGTCAGGAAGAACCTGATGAAGCTCTGGTTCGTGGTTTTGCTATCAATGCTCACTGTATATTCCTTGCGCGGTGAGCGGCCGTCAGGGCCGCGATGATCCCGGTTAGACCTTCTGGGTCTTTTCCTTGCCCATGATGCCCGACGGCCTGAAGATCAGGATGAGGACGAGCAGCAGGAAGGCGAAAACGTCCTCGTAGTCCGAGGAGACGTAGCCGGTGGCAAAGGCCTCGGTCAGGCCGAGGACCAGGCCGCCGAGCATGGCCCCGGGCAGGGAGCCGATGCCGCCGAGCACCGCGGCGGTGAACGCCTTGATGCCCGCGATGAAACCTATGTAGTAGTTGATCTGGCCGATGTGTGAGGCGATGAGCACGCCGCCCACGGCCGCCAGGCTGGAGCCGATGATGAAAGTCGCGGAGATGACCATGTCCACGTTGATGCCCACCAGCATGGCCATCTTGCGGTTCTGGGCCGTGGCCCGCATGGCCTTGCCCAGTTTGGTGAACTTGATGAACAGCGTCAGCCCCACGCAGGAGGCGATGGTGGCCAGGATGATGACCAGCTCGGCCGAACTCATGATAGAGCCCGCCTTGTCCATGAAGTCGAAATGCGGAATGAGCTCGGGAAAGGGCAGGAAGTCCGAGGTCTGGGCGAGCATCACGTAGTTCTGCAGGAAGATCGACATGCCGATGGCGGAAATGAGCGGGGACAGCCGGGGGGCGCTGCGCAGCGGCTTGTAGGCCATCTTCTCGATGGTGAACCCGTAGGCCGCCGCCCAGATGACCGCGCACACGAGGGCGATGACCAGGATGGCGGAGACCGGAAAGCCCAGCATGGTCAGCAGCCCGGCCACGATGAGCCCAGTGAAGGCGCCGATCATGTAGATCTCGCCGTGGGCGAAGTTGATCAGCTCGATGATGCCGTAGACCATGGTGTAGCCCAGGGCGATCAGAGCATAGATGCTGCCGCGGGTGAGTCCACCCATGAACAGCTCAAGGAAATATTCCATTGTCGTGATTCCTGTTCATTAAATAAATCCAGGGGACAGGCTTTGGCCCGTCCCCTGGTCTAATCCGTTTGGAAGCCTATATCTACTTGACTTCCACGTACTTGCCGTCTTTCACCTGGTAGACGGCGAAGCCGACGCCCTCGGCGTCACCCTTGGCGTCGAACTTGATCTTGCCCACCGGGGTGTCGACGTAGGAGGTATGCAGGGCATCGATCATCTTGTTGTAATCGGTGCCGCCGGCAACCTTGACCGCGTTCAGCAAAGCCAGGGCCGCGGAGTAGGCCTCGGGGAAGAACGGGCCGGGATCGGTGCCGAACTTGGCCTTGTGGGCGGCGACGGCTTCCTGGTACAGCGGGTTGCTGGAGAAGTCCATGGGGCCGGTGGCGTAGACGCCCTCGGCGTACTTGCCGGCGACCTTGATGAAGGTGTCGTCCTTCACGCCGTCATCCGACATGAACGGGATGTCCAGGCCCTTCTTGCGCATGCCGGTGACGATCTTGGAGGCTTCCGGATGGTAGCCGCCGAAGATGACGCCTTCGGCTCCGGAGCCCTTGATCTTCTGGACCACGGCGGAGTAGTCCACCGCGCCGGGGGTCACGCCCTCGAACAGGACCTGCTCGATGGCCGGGTCGGCATCGATGAACTGCTTGCAGAAAGAGGCGAAGCCCTTGCCGTAGTCACCCTTGTCGTGGATGATGGCGACCTTTTTCAGGCCGAGCGACTTGGCAAAGGAGACTTCCAGGGCGGCCTGGGCGTCGTCCGGAGCGATGGTCCGGAAGAAGTTCGGGTACTCGCCGGACTGGGTCAGCGGCGGGTTGGTGGCGGACGGAGACATGACCACGATCTTGCCGGACAGGTAGATGGGCAGCGCGGCCTTGGTGGCGCCGGAGCAAATGTGGCCCAGGACGATCTTCACGCCGTCGGAGAGCAGCTTGGTGGCGACGTTGGTGGCCAGTTCGGGCTTGCACTGGTCATCCTGCGGCATGACCTCGACCATGGCGCCGTTCACGCCGCCGGCGGCGTTGACCTTGTCGGCCACCAGCTTGGCGGCGTTGACGGTGGGCAGGCCGTAGGAGGCCAGGTCGCCGGAATGGGCGCCGGCAACACCAAGGACGAGCTTCTTGGCCGGAGCGGCGACCTCTCCGGTCTCCACGTCGGCCTTTTCGTCGTGTTTCTCATCCTTCTTCGCTTCGCCGCCACAGGCAGCCAGCATGGCCGCCATGACGAGACACAGAGCTATCAGACTCAGTTTGACTCTCATGCTACCTCTCCTCGAAATGTATAAGGGTTCGTTACCACTCAATGTGCTAAACCAATAGACCGCTGGAAATACCGTCTCCAGCGGATAAAGCCACGGAATGTGACATTGTAGTTATTTTCAGTTTCTTGTCAATCATATCCGGGGCTGTGTTACAGGATACAACGCATTTGAATGATTGACGATCCTATTTGCCCAATTCCTGGCGGGCCAGCTTGAGCATTTCCGCATCTTGTTTTTCCAGAGCCAGGACCTTTTCGAAGTATGTTTGGGCAATATCCGGTTTTTTGAAATAATGCTTGTAAATCACGCCCAAATTGAAAAGCGCGAGGGTATCCTCGGGATCGATCTTGAGGATGGCTTCGTAGGCCTCGCTCGCCTTGGTGTATTCTTCCTTGTTGAAGTAGGCGATGCCCACGGCCTTGAGGACCGAGGTGTCGTCCGGCCTGAGCTTGCGGGCCTTTTCCAGCGGTTCCAGGGCGCGGTCCCAGGCGCGCATCATCAGAAACGAGTTGCCCAGGCCCACCAGGGCCTCCACGTCGTCGGGGTTCTTCTTCACCCGCTCCAGGTACTCCTTGACCCTGGACATGGCCCCGCTCACGGCCCCGCCCATGGCCGGCGCGCCTTCGTCCCCGCCCGCGTCGGCGAAACTGCGAGAGGGTTGGGACTTCACGAACAGGTTGGGATTGTTCATGCGGTACAGGAAGCTGGTCGCAAACATGGCAGCCAGGGCCAGGAACACGGCCAGGATGACGGCCTTGCGACCAAACGGGACGCGGTTATCCGTCATGCTCGTCCCCCAGCAGTTCCAGTTGGCGGATGCGCTTTTCGAGCCCGGCCGAACGCGAGGCCAGGAAGGCGAGATAGCCGGCCACGCCGAGCCAGACGGCCACGTTGGCGATGAAGATATAGACGGTTGCGGACATGGTGTATCCCCTGCGTTTTTGCGTACGTTGTTATTCCTCGTCCCAGACGAGCATGGCCTCGAGCCGGGCCTTCTGGCCGAGCTGACGGATGCGGGTCAGGAGCATGGCCCCCCAAAGGAGCCCGAAGGCGAAGAGCCCGGCAAAGACCGTGTGCCACATGCGCACCTCCATGCCCGAGCCCTGCCGGGCCAGGCCATCGGGATGGGCGCTGCCCCAGAGCTTGGCCGCAAAGAAGACCAGCGGCACGTCCAGGAAGGCGACGATGCCGAGCACGGCGCAGACCAGGGCCTTGCGGTCGCGGCCCATGGGGGTGTTCCGCAGGACCAGGTATCCGGCGTAGACGTACCACATGATCAGCGCGGTGGTCAGCTTCGGGTCCCACAGCCACCAGTGGCCCCACTCGGCCCGTGCCCAGGTGGACCCGGAGATCAGGGTCATGGTCGCGAAGAGCACGCCCAACTCCCCGGCCCCGGCCGCCACCCGGTCGAATCGGTCGTTGCGCGTGAACAGGTAGAGGATGGAGGCCACGAAGACCACGAAAAAGGAGACCAGTGCCCACCAGGAGCACGGCAGGTGCATGTAGAAGATCTTCTGCACCGGCCCGGACTGGGCGATGGGCGCGTAAAACCAGATCATGGCCTGGTGCGCCACCAGGGCGATGCCGGCCAGGACGGCCAGGATGGAAACTTTCATAACTACTCTTCCCCACTATAGACAAACGGGAACAGGAACAACCCGGCCCCGCCGAACAGACAGTCAAAAGCGAAAATCAGGCCGAGCCACTGGTTGTACCCCATGGTGTGCTCGGGTGAAAAACACAGTCCGAACAAGGTGATGCCGGACAGAAGCACGGGCAGCAGCAGCGGGAACACGATGACCGAGAGCAGCGACTCGCGGGCCGCCTGGCCCTGGGAGAGCGCCCCGAGCAGCGCGCCGATGATGACCAGCCCGAGGTCCGCGCCGAACAGCGTGACCCAGAGCAGCCACCACGGGCCGTGGACCGACTGGCCCAGGAAGGCCGCCGTGGCCGGCAGGAAGACCAATTGCGAGACGAACAGCAGGCCGAACCCGGCCAGCCCCTTGCCCAGCCAGACCGCGTGCACGGGCGCGGGCGAGGACAGGATGCCGATGCGCGCGCCGTTCATTTCCTCTATGGAAAACAGATCGTTGAAGACCAGAACCAGGCCGAAGGCCGAGGCCAGCCAGAAGATGGCTCCCGCGGCCTGGGGCGAGATGGCCCCGCCCAGCGGCTTGGACAGCGAAAACAAGAAGATCAGCAGCAGGCCGAGCAGGACCGCCTGGACCAGCCCCTGGCCCCCGGACAGGGACAGCTTGAGGTCCTTTTTCGCAATGACCAGCGTACGCTTCAGCATGCGCCCTCCGGGGTGAAGCCCGAGGCCGGGCCGAAATATTCCACTCTGCGTCCGCCCAAGGCCAGGACCGTGTCGGCCAGAGCCGCGTCCTCGGTCACGTGGTGGCTGATCCAGACGATGGCCGTGCCCCGGTCGCGCAGCCCGGTGATCTCGCCGCGCAGCCGCTTCAACGAGGCGGGGTCCAGGCCGGTGCCGGGCTCATCGAGGAAAATGAGCCTGGGCTCCGCCTGGTAGATGCGCGCCAGATTCAGCCGCTGGGCCATGCCGCGCGAGAACGACCCGGCCTTCTCCTCGGCCGCCCGTTCCAGCCCCACCCGTTTGAGCAAGGCCATAAGCTCGTCCGCGTCCGGCGACAGACCGTACATGGAGGCCCAGAAGCGCAGGTTCTCCAGGGCCGTCAACCCCGGATAGATGAAGGTGGCATGACCGAGGTAGGCGGTCTCCTCGGGTTCGAGCTCAAGCCGGACCTCACCCGCGGACGGCTTGCTCAACCCCGCCATGATGCGCATGAGCGTGGACTTGCCCGCGCCGTTGGGACCGGCCACCAACAGGATCTCGCCGGGGCGGACCTCGCAGGATATCTCCTTGAAGACGAGCTTGTTGCCGAAGAATTTGGCCGCCCGCTTCACGGTCAGCAGCGCTTTGCCCGGACCGTCCGCCATCTACCTGACCTCGCCGGGCCGGGGCATGCGCCTGAGCAGGAGGAAGGCGAGCAGGCACATAATCGTGCCGCCGATCCAGATCCAGTTTACCAGCGGGTTGACGCTGATCTTGAAGCTCGCCTTGTTGTCCTCGGTCAGGCCGAGCAGCGTGGCGTAAAGCTCGTCGCCGAAGCTCGGGATGGTGCCCACCTCGGCGAACTGCTGGTTGGGGAAGTTCTTGTAGATGCGCTTGTCGGGCTTGAGCACGCCCACGTCCCGGCCGTCCTTGGAGACCGCCAGGGTGGCCGTTGCCCGGGCCACGATGTCGCCCACGTTGCGGTCCTCCTGCAGGCCCGCGTAGGTCACGGTGAACTCGCCGATGGCCACGGATTCGCCCTGGGCCAGGACCACCTCGCGCTCGGTCTTGTACGGCCCGGAAAAGGCCACGCCGAGGGCCAGAAGCACCAGGCCGAGGTGCACGCCGTAGGCCCCCCAGGACTGGCGCATGGCGCGCAGAGCCGGGTACAGCGCGAAGAGCAGGCCGATGCTGACCAGTGCGGCCACCGCGGCGGCGGCGGTCAGGGCGGCCAGCACGTTGGTCATGCCCGACAGGTAGAACCCGGCGAACGCGACGACCAGCACCACGCCGACCGCGATGAAACCCTTCATGTTGCGGACGCCGCCCTTCCACCCCAGCCAGGGGCAGAAGCAGAAAAGGAGCACCAGCAGGGCCATGAACGGCAGGCAGACCCGATTGTAGAAGTGGGCGTCCAGTCCCATGGGGGAGACGGTCCACAACCGGCTGATGACCGGCCACATGGTCCCCAGGGTGACGACCAGGCCCAGAGCCAGGAGGAACCAGGCCGTGATGACCAGGAGCCCTTGGCGGCTCAGGAAATCGGACAGGGAGCGCTGCACCTGCCGCTCGGACAGGAAGACGACCATCAGGGTCACGACCAGGGTCACGGCCATGGACCAGAACAGGGGCTGAGCCACGCCGGACGCGCCGAAGGTGTGCAGGGAGTCGATCACGCCGGACCGGGTCAGATAGGTCGAGAAGATGCACAGGATGAAGGTCAGGGACATCAGGAAGACGTTGGTCCGCTGCAGGGCGTTGCGCCGGGATTCGATGATCGCCGTGTGCAGCACGGCGGTGCCCGCGAACCAGGGGATCAGGGAAGCATTTTCCACCGGGTCCCAGGCCCAGTAGCCGCCCCAGCCGAGTTCCATGTAGGACCACCAGGCGCCCAGGACTATGCCCGCGGTCAGAAAAACCCAGGACAGGATGTTCCAGTTGCGGACCACCTTGATCCACGACTTCTTCTCCCCGGCGATGCTCGAGGCCAGGGCCGCACAGGCCGGGATGGTGTACAGGGCGAAGCCCGCGAACAGAAGCGGCGGATGAAAGATCATGCCGGGGTTGCGCAGCAGCGGGTTCAGGCCGCGCCCGTCGCCCGGAGCGGGGACGATCTCGATGAACGGGTTGGACCAGCCCGTGAGCAGGAGCAGAAAGAAGCCCTGCACGGTCAGGAAAAACATCCAGAAGACGAGTTTGGTGTCCGAGCCCAGCGACTTGTAGCCGGGCGTGGCCACGAAGATCATGCCGGACAGCGCGATGATCAGCTCCCAGCACAACAGCGACCCTTCGCGGCCGCCCCACAGGGCGGTCAGGGTGTAGACGAAGGACAGAGCGTTGTCCACGTTGTTGTAGACGTAGCGAAAGGAGTAGTCCCTGGTGGTCAGGGCCACCAGCAGGATGAGCGTGGAGAGGATGACGCCGCAGGCGGCGATGAGCTGGCCCCGTTCCAGGACGGTCAGGGCCTCTTCCTTCCGGGTCCAGGCGGCGAAGCCGGCGAAACCGGCGAGGAAGAGGAAGGCGAGCAGGGAAAAGAGTAAACCGACGTATCCGGTCAGATGCATAGAGGCTCCTTACAACAAATTCGGCGAGCGGGCGAAGGGGTCGGCGCCCCCACGGCCCGCGCTCGTGTCCGGCGGGTCCAACGGCGATAGAAAGGAAAAAACCGGGGTGCAATCATGTGAAAAAGATTTCACTAACCGGCCTGCCCCTGCTGCGCGTCCATCTGCTTGCTCTTCTCCTCGTACTTGGAGGGGCACTTGGTCACCAGGGTCTTGGCCATGAAGACCTGCCCGTCCGTGGAGAACCGGCCCTCCACGATGACCTCGACGTCCGGCTTGAATGTGTCGGGCAGCGCGCCCTTGTACTCCACCCGCAGGGTCTTGTCGTGCTGCACCTTGTCCACCAGGTTGAAGTCGGCCCCGAGCTTGCCGTCCGCGATGGCCAGCCCTCTGGGCGAGACCTTGCCGAACAGCCGGGCGTTGCCGATCTCCGCCCTGTCCTGGGCCAGGGCCTCGGTCACGTTCAGGAAGTAGACCGAATCCTGGGTCAGGCCGGAAAAGATGAGGTAGGAAAGGCCGCCCAGAAAGAGCACCAGGGCGACGGCGTACACGATTTTATTGGACTTCTTGGCCATATGGTTCCTTGCGCCGAGCGCTATTCGTTCTTGTCCCCGCCGGTGGAGCCGTTGCGGGCGCGGGTCAGCTCGTCCCGCTGCGTGCGGGCGAGTTCCCGCATATCCACCACCTGGTCGGTCTCGTCAACTATTTCGCTTCCCAAAATCTCTTCGAGCACGTCCTCCAGGGTGACCACTCCGGCCACCCCGCCGTACTCGTCCAGGACCACGGCCAGGTGCATGCGGCTGCCCAGGAACTGCACCAGGAGCTTGTCCAGGGTGACGGACTCCAGGACGAAGCGCACCGGACGCATGATATCCGACAGCTTGAGTTCATCCCGGTCGTCGGCCAGGGCCTCAAGCACCAACCGCCGGTAGACCACGCCCACGATGTCCTCGGTATCCTCTTCGTACACCGGGATGCGGCTGTGCGGCCAGTTGGGGTGCTCCTCCCTGGCCTGGGCCACGGTCATGTCCGCGGGCAGCGAAAAGACCACGGTCCTCGGAGTCATGATCTGCTCCGCCGTCTTGGAGTCCAGGGAGAGGATGTTCCGGATGGAGGTCTCCTCGTACTGTTTGATCACCCCGGAACGGCGCGTCAGGCTGACGATGGCCCGGATGTCGTCCTCGGTGTGGTCCGGCTTGGACTCCCTGTGGCTGACCGCTTTGGACAGCACGCCCATGATGGCGATGATCGGCTTGAACACCCAGACCATGCCCTTGAGCGGCCGGGCCAGGGGCGGCGCGATCACGTCCGAGTAGAGCACGCCCAGCGTCTTGGGCATGATCTCCGTGAAAATGAGAATAATTACTGTAAAGCAAACTGTAAAGAGCCAAAGCGTGTCTTCGCCGTAAAGCTTGGCCCAGGCCCAGCCGGCCACCGCCGCCCCGGCGGTGTGCGCGCAGGTGTTGAGCGTCAGGATGGCGGTGATGGGCTCGTCGATCTTGGAGCGAAGCCTGTGGAGCAAAACCGCGGACTTGCGGCCGCTGTCCTTGAGCTTCTGGATGTCGGCCCAGGTCATGGAATAGAGGGCCGCTTCGGCCACGGAGCAGAATGCGGACACAAAGACGGCCACGCCGACGGCGAGTATGAGTTCAACCATGGGTTCTCTTCACTTCCTGGAAACGAGAGGAACGGACACAATGCATTACCGATGGATGTAGCAGATGCCACGAACCTGCGCAACACGCAACAGGCTTGACTTCCAGGGCGATTGAGGCGAACAGGACGAGCATGAATCCGAGCGCAGCCGAACATCCCGCCGTGGTCTTCCGCCTGGGGCATATGGGCGACGTGGCCCTGGCCACCGGCGTCCTGTCCCACTGGTTCGAGCGGACCGGCCAACCCTTCGTCTTCGCGACCAGGGAGGCCAATCTGCCCCTGCTCGCCAACCACCCCGCCGTGGCCGGGACCATCGGCCTGTCCAAGGCGGACCTGACCGACGCGGGCTGGCTGCGCAGGACCGGCGAGCTGGCCCGGCAATACGCGGGCGGCACGCTCATCGACCTGCACGGCACCCTGCGCTCGCGCATCCTGGCCCTGCGTTGGAAGGGGCCGGTCCGCCGCTATCCCAAGTTCGGCCTGGCCCGCCGCCTGTTCGAGCGCACCCGCTCGGACCGCTTCCGCGCGAAGCTCGAAGCCCTGAACGTGCCCCAGCGCTACGCCCTGGCCCTGGACCGGGCCGCGCCCGAACGCGAGGCCGTGCTGCCGCGCGTCTACCTGACCGAAGACGAGACGCGGGCGGCCGAACGGCGGCTGTCGCCCATCTCCTGCGAGGGGCCGCGCGTGGCTCTGCACCCCTACGCCACCCACCCGTCCAAGCAGTGGCCCGCCGAGAACTGGATCCGGCTGGCCGCCCTGCTGGACGCCGAAGACATCAATTGGTTCGTGGTGGGCAGAAGCGTGGCCCCGCTGACCAGCGGCCACGAGCGCGACCTGACCAACCAGACCGACCTGCGGGCCACCTGCGGCCTGCTCGCGCGGGCCGACCTGCTGGTCACCGGCGACTCCGGGCCCATGCACCTGGCCTGCGGGGTGGGCACTCCGGTGGTCGCCCTGTTCGGGCCCACGGCCAAGGCCTGGGGGTTCTATCCGGCGGGCCCGAAGGACGTGGTCCTGGAACGGGACCTGCCCTGCCGCCCCTGCTCCCTGCACGGGGCCGGGAAATGTACGCGCGGCTTCGAATGCATGACCGAGACCACGCCCGAGACGGTCCTCGACGCGGTCCGGGCCTCCCTGGCCCGATCCGTTCGGCCCGCGTTCAACGATCCTTCCTGACCACGTAGCGCAACCCGCCCGGAGTGAACTCGATCGGGTCGATGACCAGCCCGTAAACGTGGATGGTGTCCTCGGCGCCGAGGATGACCACGCTACCGCCCACGGGTTTGTCCTTGCCCTTCTCGTATTCGCTGAACGCGATGGTCCCGCCGCACAGGCCCTGCTCGTCGCACTTCGCGCCCCGGTAGCGCTCCTCGAACCGCCGTGTGCGCACCGGCAGGACGCCGCCGGTGGCGAACAGCGTGCGCTCGCCCCCGGTCCAGGCCGCCCCGTCCAGGCGCTTGCGGGCGTCCAGGTCGAACCACGGACGCTCGCCCACGACCCGGCCCTGGCCGTCCACGCGCAGACCGAGCCGCCTGCCCTCGGGGGCCATGGGCCTCGGAACCTCGGCAAGCAGGGTCCCGTCCCGCAGCATGAAATATACGCCCCAGCCCACGTCCGGGTCCAGCCGCCCGACGGGCACGCCCTCGGGCATGGCCAGGTCCATGGCCCGGATCGGCCGCAGGACCGGATAGAGTTCCTCCACCGCGCCGGATAGCAACAGCTCGCCCTCGCGCACGGCCAGCTCGCGGTCCAGCTCCACGTCCACGCCCACCCCGGTCCTCGGCGGGAAGGGCAAGACCTCCATGGGGGCCGTGGCCTGCGGTGCGGCGGCGGGCGGCTCGGGGCCGGGCGGCGCCTCGGGCATGGTCACCTCCACCGGCCCGGACGACCCGTTGACCAGGGCCATGAGCCGGTAGGTGCCGTAGGCCGCGGCAACGAAAAGCGCCGCGCAGACAAGGGGGAGGAGCAGCCGTTGCACGGTCAGGCCCCCCGGCGTTCGCCCCAATGGGGTTCGATCTCGTCCGCGCGCTCCTCAAGCAGGTCGCGGACCCCGTCCGGGACCAGCAGGCTCAGGTTGCGGCGATCCAGCCAGCGGGTCCGGATCTGTCCGCCCTTGATGTCCAGGCGGGGAGTGTCCAGCAGCCGGATGGCGTTGCCGCCGGGCAGGCGCCACAGGCCCGCCCCCTCGGAGGCCGCTTCGGGCCAGTGTTCGGTCACGAACCCGGCCACGTTGTCGGCCGCCTCCCAGCGGTTGACCACCACCAGCGAGGCCAGGGCCGGGATCTCCAGCCCGTGATGCCAGTTGTGCAGTTCCAGGAAGGTGGACGCGCCCAGGATGAAATGGAGTTCGTTTTCCGGCGCTTGCGTACGGTAACAGGTCAGGGTGTCGCAGGTGAACGAAGGGCCGGGCCGTTCGGCCTCCAGGGGGTTGGCCCCCAGGCCGGGGATGTCCGCGATGGCCCGGCGAACCAGGGCCATGCGCAGGTCAAAGGGCAGGACGTCTTCCACCCGCTTGTGCGGGGGCTCGCTCGCCGGGACCAGCTCCACCCGGTCCAGGCCGAGCTGTTCGAGGACCTCCACGGCCATGCGTACGTGGCCGGTGTGCACCGGATTGAAACTGCCGCCCAAAATACCTATCTTCATTGCCGATCTCCTTACACTCCTCAGATACGGGCAGGCCCTGGAAAAATCAAGGAGCGGCGGGCGGAGAGATCACCGGGAGCGGAGCCGGGCCAGCGGCCGCCCCTGCCTGCCCGCGCCCATGACGACCTCGTCCGGCATGGCGCGCAACAGCGAATCCGCCCTGGACGTCGATATCCCGGCCACCGTGGCCAGCCGGTCCAGGCTGCGCCAGCGGTACTTGCCCTCGCCCAGGGCGGCCAGCATCGTTTGGCGCGCGGCTTCGTCATCCACCGCCGGGGTCTCGGGGACGGCTTCCGCAAGATGCGGCCCTTCAAAGCGGACCTCCCCGTCCGCATCGGCCTTGGCCCGCATGAACCCGGCCGCCCCGGAGCCCCCCCCCATGATGCCGCCGGGGCTTTCCATGGGGGCCACGCGCAGGGGGGCGGCCAGCCGAACGGCGCGCACCAGCGGTACGCCCGAACCGGACTCCAGCCGGGCGACACGTTCCTCCAGCGTCCTGATGTCGTCATCAAGCGGAGCGAAGTTCTCGTCCAGCTGTTCGGGCAGCTTGTCGATGGAAAAGGTGGCGTCCCCCCAGGTGACGGTCAGCCCCCCTCGGGCGATCACCTTCCGCATCTCCTCCCGGAAGGTCTGGACGAACAGGACCAGGCCCACGAACAGCAAAAAAGGCCAATCCAACAATTTCAAGAGGATTTCCATGGCGCACACCTCCCTGGCGGTTCACTGGTATCGACATACAGGAAATCGGGGGGCCGGGCCAACAAAAAGGGCCGCCCTTGCGGACGGCCCCGTTCATTTCATTAAGTAATCGGAACCGGGAAGCGGCTACTCCCGGATCTGGCCTTCGCCCAGGAGGACGAACTTGGCGCTGGTCAGCTCCTTGATGCCCATGGGGCCGTAGGCGTGGAGCTTGGAGGTGGAGATGCCGATCTCCGCGCCCAGGCCGAGCTGCGCGCCGTCGTTGAAACGCGTGGTGGAATTGGCCACGACCAGGGAGGCATCCACCTCGCGCACGAAGCGCATGCAGTTGGCGTAGTCCTCGGACAGGATGGCTTCGGTGTGGTTGGAGCCGTACTCCGCGATGTAGTCCATGGCCTCGTCCAGGTCCGCGACCACCTTGACCGCCAGGATCAGGTCCAGGAACTCGCAGCCCCAGTCCTCGTCCGCAGCGGGCTCGGCATACGCGCCGAGCAGGGGCAGGGATTCGGGGCAGGCCTTGAACTTGACGCCCTTGGGGCCGATGGCCTCGGCCACCCTGGGCAGCAGCCTCCCGGCCACGTCCCGATGGACCAACAGGCACTCCGCGGCGTTGCAGCCGCTGGGGTACTGCATCTTGGCGTTCTCGATGATCGGCACGGCCTTGTCGATGTCGCAGGAGGCATCGGCGAAAATCTGGCACACGCCCTTGTAATGCTTGAGCACCGGCATGGTCGCCTGGCTGGTCACGGCCCGGATGAGCCCCTCGCCGCCGCGCGGGATGACCACGTCGATGTATTCTTCAAGCTTGAGCATCTCGGCCACGGCCTCGCGGTCCGTGGTCGGCGGCACCTGGACCGCGTCGCTGGGCAGGCCCGCCTTTTCCAGGGCCTTGTGCATCAGGTCGGCCAAACACCTGTTGGAGTGGAAGGCCTCGGAGCCGCCGCGCAGGATGACCGCGTTGCCCGCCTTGAGGCAGAGGATGCCCGCGTCCACCGTGGCGTTGGGCCGGGACTCGTAGATCATGGCCACCACGCCGAGCGGCACGCGCATGCGGCCCACGAGCATACCATTGGGGCGCTTGACCATGGACTCGATCTCGCCCACGGGGTCGGCCATGGCCGCCACCTCGCGGCAGCCCTGGATCATGGACTTGAGGACCTTGTCGCTGATGGTCAGCCGCTGCACGCGGGCCTTGTCCAGGCCGTTCTCGGCCGCCTCGTCCAGGTCGAGCCGGTTGGCCTCGCGGATGGCCGGGGCCTCGGTCTCCAGCAGGTCGGCCAGGATCAGCAGGGCGTCCTGCTTGGCCTTGCCCGAGGCCGCCGAAAGCCTGCGCGACGCCGCCTTGGCGCGCCTGCCCATGTCCACCATCTGTTCGCGTAAATCCATGAAAGTTCTCCTTGAAATGATGACCGACGGAACCGAATGAAATTCTGCTCCGGCGAGTCATTTTGCTAACCTCCTCCGGGGGATAAAGTCAATTCCCGTCTTTGCCAACCGAATACACTTTGGATTGAGGGCCGCCGATCGATTTACATTTTTTGTTATTTCCGCCGGCAACGGCTTGATTACAGGCCCTGTTTTTGGCTATTTTCCGTCTTCCTTCCAAAATAGCCTTTGACCTTTTTTACAATTTTGCTTATCAAGCCCTCTGCGTTGCCGGGCCTCGCTTCCCGGCCCGTTCACCACAAAAATCACCCTCATGGAGGCATGAAAATCCCATGGCTGCAACCAATCCCGTTCAACCCGACGTGCTGACCGACATCGAGTCCCACACGCCCGAATCCCTGCACCCGATCCTCGAAGCCGCGTTCACCTACCGCAAGCAGCTGATCACGGTGGTCTGCATCATCCTGGCCGTCACCGTGGCCTACGCGGGCTACAGGGCCTACAGCGCCCGGGCCGAGGCGAACGCCCAGGCCCGACTCGGCGAGATCATGGTCTCCTCCACCGGCGCCGACCGCCTGACCAAGCTCGACGCCATGCTCGGGGACGTCACCGCTTCCGTCCGTCCCGCCGTGACCCTGGAGGCCGCCCAGACCGCCATGGACCTGGGCGACTATACCAAGGCCGAAGGCTACTGGGAAAGCCTGGTCGGCATGACCGAGGGCGAGATGCAATTCGTTGCCCGCCTGGGCCGCGCCAAGGCCATGGCCATGTCCGGCAAGGGCGCCGACGCGCTCAAGGAGATGAAGGAGCTGGCCGGTCTGGCCTCCGCCGCCTACACCGTCCCGGTGTATCGCCAGCTCGCCCTGGCCGCCGAGGCCGCGGGCGACAAGGCCGAAGCCCTGACCGCCTACAAGAAGCTGGACGGCGAGGACATCGGCGACAAGCCCTACATCGAGTACAAGATCTCCCAGTTGGAAAACAACTAACCGAATCATCAAGATACAGAGGCCGGGCGCGGAAGCGATCGGCCGCAGGAGAGGCAAAATGGCAAATCCGCTCTTGGGTGACACCCCCGGCGACACCCATCTGCTCCTCGGCAACGAGGCCATCGTGCGCGGCGCCGTGGAAGCGGGCATCCAGGTGGTGACCTGTTATCCCGGCACCCCTTCAAGCGAAGTGCCGGACACGTTCTACCGCATTTCGCCCGACGGCAAATACTACTTCGAATACTCGGTCAACGAAAAGGTCGCCCTGGAAGTGGCCGGCGGCGCAACCCTGGCCGGCGCCATGTCCATGTGCACCATGAAGCACGTGGGCGTGAACGTGGCAGCGGACCCGCTGATGACCCTGTGCTACGTGGGCGCTCCCGGCGGGCTGATGCTCCTGTCCGCCGACGACCCCGGCTGCCACTCCAGCCAGAACGAGCAGGACAACCGCATCTACGCCCGCCTGGGCGGCATGCCGGTCCTCGAACCGGCCTCGGCCCAGGAGGCCAAGGACATGGCCCGCGACGGGCTGCTTCTCTCCAGGAAGCACGGCGCGCCCCTGCTCCTGCGGACCACCACCCGCGTGAACCACCTGCGCGGCCCGGTCGAGTTCGGCCCGGCGCCCGACCCCGGCAAGCCCGAGGGGTTCAAGCGCAACCCGCCGCACTTCGTACCCATTCCGGCCTTTTCCCGGCCCATGCACGTCCGCCTCATGGAACGCATGGAGGCCCTGCGCGAGGAGGCCGAGAACTCCCCGTACAACACGGTCACCGGCAACGGCAAATACGGCATCGTCTGCTCCGGCATCTCCCGCGCCTACGTGGCCGACGCCTTGGATAACGCGGGCCTGGCCGACAAGGTCACGGTCCTCGAACTCGGCTTCTCCAACCCCCTACCCGAGAACAAGTGCCTGGCCTTCCTCCAGTCCGTGGACACGGTCCTGGTGGTCGAGGAGCTGGAGCCGGTCGTGGAAAACGACCTGCGCGTCCTGGCCCAGAAGCACGGGCTTTCCCTCGACATCAAGGGCAAGGACGTCCTGCCGCGCAACGGCGAGTTCGACGTGACCATGGTCGAAAACGCCATCCGCGAAGGGCTGGGCGAGGCCCCGGTGCCCACCTGCGAATGTTCCCTGCCCGAGCTGCCCGGCCGTCCGCCGAACCTGTGCGCTGGCTGCCCGCACCGCGGCACCTACTACGCGGCCCGCAAGGTCTTCGGCGACGACGCGGTCTACTCCTCGGACATCGGCTGCTACACGCTGGGCCTGCTGCCCCCGCTCCAGACCGCGGACTTCCTGCTGTGCATGGGTTCCTCCATCTCGGCGGGCGGCGGTCTGGCCAAGGCCTCCGGCCAGAAAGTGGTCGCCTTCATCGGCGACTCCACCTTCTTCCACTCCGGCCTGACCGGCGTAGCCAACGCGGTCTTCAACGCCCATGACGTGCTCATCGTCATCCTGGACAATCGGACCACGGCCATGACCGGCCACCAGCCCAACCCCGGCGTGGACAAGACGGTCATCGGCGACAACGACCACCCGCTCGACATCGAGTCCGCCGTGCGCGGCCTGGGCGTCACCGAGGTGCGCACGGTCAACCCGTTCAACCAGAAGAAGACCATGGCCGCCATGGAAGAGCTCGGGACCATGAGCGGCGTGCGCGTGCTCATCGCCAAGGAGCCCTGCCCGCTGTACACCCGCCGGGTCTACAAGAAGGTCGCCCCGCAGGTGGCCTACGTGGCCGAGTCCTGCACCGGCCGGTTCGACTGCCTGGACAAGCTGGCCTGCCCGGCCATGTTCAAGGAAGGCGGCAAGGCCGCGGTCAACCCGATCCTGTGCAACGGCTGCATGCTCTGCCTGCAGGTCTGCGGGCACATCAAAGCCAAGAAGAGAGGCAGCTAACCATGCCCGATACCAAAAAAATCCGCATATTCATGACCGGTGTCGGCGGCCAGGGAACCCTGACCGCCACCACCCTGCTGGCCAAGACCGCCCTCAGCCAGGGGCTGACCGTGACCTCGGGCGAGATACACGGCATGGCCCAGCGCGGCGGCGTGGTCGAGTCCACGGTGCTAATCGGGTGCAAGTCGCCCAAGATCGGCATCGGCGAGGCCGACATCCTCCTCGGGTTCGAGCCCATGGAGACCATGCGCGCCCTGCCTTACCTGCGCCAGGGCGGCCTGGTGGTCTCGTCCACCGAGTACATGCCGCCCCTGTCCGTGGCCATGGGCAAACAGGAATGCCCGACCATCGACGACATCAAAAAGGCCGTGGCCACCTGCACCAGCAAGGTCTACTTCATGGCCAACCAGTCCATCGGCCTCGAAGCCGGGGCCGTGCAGTCCGGCAACATCGCCATGCTCGGCGCGCTCTGCGCCGCCGGCGAGCTGCCCTTCGGCCCCGAGGCCCTGGAAGCCGCCATCAAGGCGAACCTCCCGGCCAAGATTCAGGCCGTCAACCTCAAAGCCCTGGAGCTCGGCGTCAAGGCCCTGAACTCCTAGAGCTTGAACTCCCAGAGAAAGTAGAATGGCAACCAACACACAGGACCACTCCGATGATCTCAGCTACCTGCTCACGCTGAAGACCATTCAGGAGACCTTGAGGAAGGAAACGACCCTTGAGGAATCGCTCAACGCGCTCCTGAAAACCCTGGCCCTGGACATGGAATACGTCCGGGCGTTCATGGTCATCATGGACCCCAAGACCGAAAACCTGAAGCTCTCGCTGACCTACAGCCCAGCCCAGTCCGACGACGTGACCTATTCGCCGGGCCGGGGCATCATCGGCCGGGTCTTCGACTCGGGCCAGTCCATCAGCGTACCGCGCATGTCCGACGACCCCGAGTTCCTGAACAAGGCCTTCGGCCGCAGCGAGGAGGAACTCCGCAAGCTCGGCTTCATCTGCGTGCCGGTCATCAACCTGCGTTCGGACGAGGCCGAGGTCATCGGCGCGCTGTCCGTGGACGTCCCGCTCATCCCGGCCGACGACATGAAGGCCCACCGCGACTTCCTCGAAGTGGTGGCGGGCATCATCGCCGGGCACGTGGCCCAGCTCCAGGAGGAAATGGCCACCCAGAACCACCTGCTCTCCCAGGGCCTCATGGCCGGGGGAGCGGAAACGGCCCCGCCCAAGGACTTCGTGGCGGCCTCCAAGGCCATGCGCCTGGTCCTGCGCCAGTCCACCCAGGTGGCCCCGAGCCGGGCCACGGCGCTGTTGCGCGGCGAGTCCGGCACCGGCAAGGAACTCCTGGCCGAGGCCATCCACCAGGCCAGCCCGCGCGCGGACAAGCCGCTGATCAAGCTCAACTGCGCGGCCCTGCCGTCCGAACTCATCGAATCCGAGCTGTTCGGCCACCAGAAGGGCGCGTTCACCGGCGCCTTCCAGACCAAGCGCGGCCTGTTCGAGGTGGCGGACCAGGGCACCCTGTTCCTGGACGAGATCGGCGAGCTTTCCCTGGACGCCCAGGCCAAGGTCCTGCGCGCCATCCAGGAAAAGGAGATCCAGCGGGTCGGCAGCGAACAGACCATCACCGTGGATGTGCGCCTCATCTGCGCCACCCACCAGCCGCTGGAAGAGCTGCTGGAAAAGGGGCTGTTCCGCGAGGACCTGTACTACCGTATCAATGTCTTCCCGATCTTCATCCCGCCTTTGAAAGAACGCCGCGAGGACATCCTGCCTCTGGCCGAACACTTCCTGGCCGATTTCACCGACGAGTACGGCAAGGAGGTCAAACGCATCTCCACCCCGGCCATCGAGCTGCTGGTCATGTACCACTGGCCCGGAAACGTGCGCGAACTGAAGAACTGCATGGAGCGCGCGGTCCTGCTCTGCGAGGAGCAGGTCATCCGCACCTACCACCTGCCGCCGACCCTCCAGTCGGCCGAGAGCTCGGCCACGGGCACCAACCTCTCCTTCGGCGAGGCCGTGGCCAAGTTCGAGCAGGAGCTGCTCATCGACTCGCTCAAGAAGACCGGCGGCAACATGCTGCAATCCGCCCGCGACCTGCGCGTGTCCTACCGGATCGTCAACTACAAGGTGAAGAAGTACAACATCGACGTGAAGAAGTACTCGCAGACCAAGAAAAAGACCAAGAAGAAGCTCGAGGTCTAGCTTCGGCGCGACAACGACACAAAAAAGGCGGCCCGGATGATCCGGGCCGCCTTTTCATTTACCTTGCCGACAGGGCTTATTTGAAGGAGCGCGAGAACAGCTCTTCGAGCGCCTTCTTGCCGTTGTCCTCCAGGAAGCGGGTGCCGGTGCCGGTGAAGTGTCCGGCGGAGATCACCGGGGCGTCCACGGCCTTCCAGGCGCCGTGTTCCCACTTGGACCAGGCGTCCTTGGCCTGGTCGAAGACGAACAGGTCCTTGTTGCAGATCTTGGCGAACTCCGCGCCCCAGCCGGTACCGCCCTTGACCGTGCCGTCTTCCAGGATGGTGCCGACCACGAAGATCTGCTGGCTGGCGTCCACCTGCCACATGATGGTCTGCAGGACCTTGCGCATCTTCTCCGCGTTGGTGAACTTGCGGTTCAGCAGCCGGGACACGTAGGTCAGGCTGACGTCCTTCTGGGTCAGTTCCTCGTCGGTCAGGACGCGCACGCCGCGGGTGCGCTCGATGCGGTGGCCTTCGAAGGTGTAGTTCACTTCGGACAGGCCGTGGTATTCGGCGAGCTTGCCGAACTGATTCTCGGCACCCTGGGCGCCGCCGCTGAAAAGAGTGTAATTCTGGTTGGGCATGGTCTCTCCTTGATGTGATTGAATGCGAAATTCGGTCGCGGCCCTGAGCCTGATACGGGTACTATGCACATCCCGCCGCCGCGAAGCAATGCCACTTGCCCCAAAACAAGTCAAAAATCCACCCTTTTCCGGTAAAAAATAACGATTCACGAATTTTTCGGGCGTCGCCCCATGGCCCGCCCGCATTGACTTGCGGGGGATCGTGTCTATTTTAATTTAATAACGACTATCATTGTCACCCCTGGAGGTGATCACATGATTCGCAAGCTTGCATATCTTACCCTGACCGGCGCCCTGCTTTTGGCGCTGGGGTTCGGATTGAGCATATATTCGTCATCGGAGGAAAAGGCCATGGCTGACAACGGCAATGCGAACTATGAGATAGCCACCCTGGCGGGCGGCTGCTTCTGGTGCGTGGAATCGGATATGGAAAAACTGCCCGGCGTGATCAAGGTGGTCTCCGGCTACGCGGGGGGCAACGAACCCAACCCGACCTACGAGCAGGTCTCCAGCGGGTCCACGGGCTACCGCGAGTCGGTCCAGGTGACCTTCGATCCCGCGCGCATCAGCTACGCCGAGGTCCTGGACCACTACTGGCGGCACTTCGACCCCACCGACTCGGGCGGCTCCTTCGGCGACCGGGGGTTCCAGTATACCTCGGCCATCTTCTACCACAATGCGAAGCAGCGCGAGATCGCCGAGGCCTCGAAGAAGGCCCTGGACGAGTCCGACCGGTTCGACAGTCCCGTGGTCACGCCGCTCATCGAGTTCACCACCTTCTACCCGGCCGAGGCCTACCATCAGGATTACTACAAGCACAATCCCGTGCGCTACAAGACCTACCGCTACTTCTCGGGCCGCGACCGGTTCGTTGACGACCACTGGGGCGACCAGGCCGACGACGTGATCGAGGCCGCGCGCGACAACGCCCTGGTCACCGGGGCCAACAAGGCCTTCGTCAAGCCGGACGACGCCACCCTGAAGAAGAACCTCACACCGCTACAGTACAAGGTCACCCAGGAGGAAGGCACGGAACCGCCCTTTGACAACACGTACTGGAACAACCACGACGAGGGCATCTATGTGGACATCGTCAGCGGCGAACCGCTCTTTTCGAGCACGGACAAGTACGAATCCGGCACGGGTTGGCCGAGCTTCACCAAGCCCTTGGTGCCGGGGAACATCGTGGAAAAGGAGGACCGCTCCCTCTTCTCGGTGCGCACCGAGGTACGCAGCAAGGCTGGCGACAACCACCTGGGCCACGTCTTCGACGACGGCCCGCAACCCACCGGCCTGCGCTACTGCATGAACTCGGCCGCCCTGCGATTCGTCCCCAAGGACAAGATGCAGGCAGAGGGCTACGGGGAATTCCTGTATCTGTTTGACTAACTGCAGCGTACCGCGCAGCAACCACACGGGGAGCCGTTCCGAAAGGGACGGCTCCTTTTTCATATTGCACCTTCCTCGTAGCCCCGACAGGTGATAGATGTAGGGACGAGGAGCCTTCATGACCCGATCTAGAATCATCTTCGTCCTGCCCGCCCTGCTGTTGTTCGCCGCACTCGTATTCGTTGGCAAATTCGTCCTGGCCGAGCGCCCGGAGCTGCTGGTCTGCGATGTCTGGCCGCCCTACACCATCAAGACCGCCGAAGGGATGTCCGGGCTGTCCGTGGAGGTGATCCGGGCCGTGTATGCCCGGCTGGGCGTGGAGGATGTGAAGATTCTCCCCCTGCCGTGGAAACGGGCCCTGGACATGGCCCGCTTCGGCGAGGCGGACGGCCTGTTCTCGGCGAATTACACCCCGGAAAGGACGGTCTACTTCAACTATCCCGACGAGCCGCTGCTGGAATCCCCCTGGCTCGTCTGGACGCGCCGGGGCACGACGGTCCGGTCGCTGGACGACCTCAAGGGGAAGAGGATCGGCGTGGTTCTGGGATATAGCTATACCCCGGAATTCTGGAATTTTATCCAAACATACTGTACCGTGGAAGAAGTCTACAGCGACGCCATCAACTTCCGGAAGCTCGCCCTGGGCAGGCTGGACGCCACCGTGGCCGATCTCGGCAACGGCCTGGTCCTGGCCGCGGCCGTGGACGGCGGCATCCACCCCAACCCCGGCTACGAGATAAAGCGGGACGGGCTGTACATCGCGTTCAACAAGAAGCGCGTCAGTGAAAGGTTCGTGAAGCGCTTTTCCAACGCGCTCAAGAAGTTCAAGACGACCGAGGCCTACAAGGCCTTATGGAATAAATACATGACCCAGCACCGGAACGATCAACCAGGAGAGTGAACCATGTACGTCGTCTATCTGGCCGTTGCCGCCGTTATCTGCGCCTTCCTGAACTGGATGTTCACCGACGCGCCTTTCTTCGCCACGCTCCTGGCCTGGCTCCTGGGCGTCCAGGTCGGCTTGGGCGCGCTGTGGGCCTTCCTCGGCCACTACTACAAATCGGACCAGGTCGCCGCCTACATCGGCTGGCGGCCCGGCAGCCCGTTCCAGAAGGAGGTCGCCTTCGCCAACCTGGCGCTGGGCGGCTGCGGCGTCCTCGCCTTCGGCCTGCGCCACTCCCCCCTGCGCGACGGCTTCTGGCTCGCCACCATCCTCTTCGCCACCTTCTTCCTGGTCGGCGCCTTCACCGTCCACGCCGCCGACCTCCGAGTGGGCGGCAACAAAAAACCCGGCAACGCCGGGCCCGTGTTCTTCGCGGACATCTGCATGCCCGTGTTGCTGTGGATTTTGTATTGGTTGCGGTAAGGCCTAGTTGGGATTCGCAAACACCCAAAAAAACTAACTCCATGGTGACTCTGCAATTTCGCACCACTTTTTTATTATCGCCAATTCACCACTATGCAATATCAAGTACTCTTTCGACAATTCCCATAATTCGGAATAATCACGGACCAACCTACATATACACATCAGAATTGTATTTAAAGCAACCCGACATAGTCTCTTCTGCTGGGCAACATCTCCATGAGCGCTATATATCTGTAGTGATGAAAGTTGTCCTGAGTGAGAAGAGTCACACATATAGCTATATGTATCTGCAAAACCTTTTGATAATTTTGCATCTTCTATTATTTTTTTCCAACCAGGTCTTACATTCGACCCATTGTTAATTTTATTTAAAATTTTATTCTTTTCCACATCGCACAAAGAATTATAGAATGTGTTATTTTTCAATCTGTCTAACGCACCATCAAGTTGTGTTCTCTCAGACTCTAGCACACGCCTTCCTTCCTCCGTAATTGGCGAAAAAGAAAGACGAAAATTCATTGCGGCAATTCTCCAGCACAAAATCTTATACTCTCTTTCACTTTCACTCTTCACATCGACAAATAGCCACCAAGTGTACAAATATGCTTCCAGCACAGATCTAGATATCACATTTATTGATGTAAAATCACATGATAATATCAATCTATCTTTATACACTACAAATTTATTGTCAGTATATAACTTCAAAGCCGACACAGCCTGTAAAATGATTTTACTCGTCAAGGACTCAAAATCGCCCCAAATTTTAATACGTCCTGTATCTTGCCCTTTATTGACATCCCAAACCTTGATTAAAGTATGAAGAGCCGACTTATAATCGTTTAAATTTTGTTGGAATTGAATAGTCATAACGTCCACAACCCCTCCTTTTTTACACCCATAAGAACTACCTAAATAAACAACCAAAAGGCAAGCATGTAGACCTAAAGGCAAGAAGAGGGCCGCCCTTCCAGGCGGCCCTCTTCTTTTCCATATCGCAAATTTTCCCTACGCCTTGAACACCCTCGGCGCACCGCGGTGTCTTCCACGCGGAATCCGGCTGCCGCGATCTTATCCCTCAACTCGTCCGACAAACCAAAGTCCCTGGCCTCGCGTGCCTTCTGCCGGTCCGCGACCATGCCCTGGACCGCCTTGGGCGGGGTCGAGGATGGCCCTATGTTCACCGGAGCAAAGAAGGACACTCCATCACTCGACTGGCTGACAACTCGACATGCACGAGCCGACAAACCAACTCACGAAGACGGCTTGGCCTCCTCCAGCACCCGGAGCATGGCGTTGAAGACGCTGGAAGGGTTTTCGTTTCCGGCTCCGGCGGATTCCAGCGCGACGATGTAGGCCAGGATACAATCTTCGGAGACGCCTTTTTGCTTCAAATAGGTCAATGCCGCTTGAACGCTGTCCGTATTGACTGACATGGGATGCAGACCTCCTGAGTCTTTATTGCGACCGTACCCCAGAAACGAGAAGAGGACCACCTTTCCGGCGGTCCTCTTTATTCTCTTATCGTAAATAATCCCTACGCCTTGAACACCCTCGGCGCACCGCCGGTATCTTCCATGCGGAATCCGGCTGCCGCGATCTTGTCGCGCAGTTCGTCCGACAGGGCGAAGTCCTTGGCCTCGCGCGCCTTCTGCCGGTCCGCGACCATGCCCTGGACCGCCTTGGGCAGGTCGCCGAGGGGGACGGGCATTTGGGCGGGGTCGAGGATGGCGAGGATGGTGTCGAGGGCCTTGAGCTCATCGAGACAGGCCTTGGCCGCCGCGCCGGTGAGCTGGTTGTCGGCGGTCCACTGGTTGACCTGCTTGATGAACTTGAACAGGGCGGGCCAGAAGTGGTGGAGCTTGAGGCCTTCGTCGAGTGCGGTCTTGAAGGCCGCCTTGACGTCGAAGACCGCCTGCTCCACGTCGGTGGACACCGCGTCGCCGCGCGCGTCGAGCGCGAGCGTCAGGGCCACCGCGCCCTCCTGGATGCGCCGCCAGTTGCGGGCCCACATGGCCAGGTTGTCTGCGGAGGCGCACAGGGTCTTGCGGGTGGCCACGGACAGCAGCCACAAGCGGGCCGCGCGAAAGCCGCCGAGCTTTTCGGCCACCGTGGCCAGCGTCTCGCCCTCGGCGTCCGAGGTCTGCTGGCAGACCATCCACGCCTGGGCCTCGCGTCCGGCCGTGGACCAGATGGCCCGCAGGTTCTCCAGGTGCGGAAAGCGATGCTTGTCCGAGCCGATCATCACGTCGGTGCGGTTTGATTCGTCGAGCGCCATGGCCGCGTGCTGCAAAAACCAGCTCGGGCGCACGTTGCCCCACTGGGTCTCCAGGACCTCGCCGCGCTTGAGGTCCATGAGCGAGGCCCTCTTCAACAGCGTGAAGTCCAGCGGATTGTCCTTGACGTAGGCGTCCAGGTCCACGGTGCGGCCGCCGGACACCTTGTCCATGTCCACCGTGCCGATCTCGCCGTACCGTTTATCGCGGAACACGTCGAAGTAGACGCTGCGCAGCTTCTCGTAGGCCAGCCCCTTGCCCAGGAGCTTTTTGCACAGGGAAAGCGCGGTCTCGTTGCTGTCCGAGGACAGGGGAAATTTCAGGGCATCGGACAGCCCCATGGCCCGGCCGCGCGCCAGGATGGCCTCCCGCCGGTCGGCGGCGAACGACGCCCGGTCCGAGTCCGCCTCGCGGGCGGCTGCCAGGGTGCGGTCGTCCATGTCGGTCAGCCCGGCTACGCCCTCGACCTTGACGCCCCGCCCGGCCAGATGCCGTGCGAACACGTCGAGCAGGGCCAGCCTGCGCCAGGAGTCCAATCCGTCCGGGTTGTCCAGGCTCGGGCCCATGGTGTACACGCCCAACCCCGCGCCGGTGTTGAGCATCTTGTCCGCGCCCGAGGCCATGTCGAAAATCGTCACCCCGCTGCCGGACCGCTGGCGGTAGAGATGGGTGGACAGGTAGCGCTCGCCCGAGTCCGGGAAGATGACCACGATAAGGCCCCCGTCCAGCCGCTCGGCCACTTGCAGCGCCCCGCCCAGGGCCGCGCCCGAGCTCATGCCCGCGAAGATGCCCTCGTGCCGGGCCAGCCTGCGGCAGTTCTCGAAGGCGTCCTCGTCCTCCACGTGCAGGACCTCGTCCAGGGCGTGCTTGTCGTAGATGCCCGGGGGGTAGGATTCGAGCATGTTCTTGAGGCCCTGGATTTTGTGGCCCGCGTAGGGCTCCACCGCGGCCACGTAGACGTCGCCCATCTCGTGCAGCCGCTTGGCGATGCCCATGGCCGTGCCCGAGGTGCCGAGCGTCATGACGCAGTGGGTCACCTTGCCGCCGGTCTGGTTCCAGATTTCGAGCCCGGTGCCCATGTAGTGCGCCCGGATGGAGGCCGGGTTGTTGTACTGGTCCATGAGCACGTACTTGTCCGGCTCCTCGCGGGCGTAGCGGTAGGCCTGTTCGATGGCTCCGTCCGTGGCCAGATGGCCCGGGGTCAGCTCCAGCTCCGCGCCGTAGGCGGCCATGATCATCTTGCGCTCATCAGAGGCCGTCTCGGGCATGAGCAGCTTGATGCGGTAGCCTTTGATGGCCGCGACCATGGCCAACCCCACGCCGGTGTTGCCCGAGGTGGCCTCGATGATGATCTTGTCCCTGGTCAGCTCGCCCGACTCCTCGGCGGCCTCGATCATGGCCGCGGCCACGCGGTCCTTGATCGATCCGCCGGGATTTTGGCTCTCGATCTTGGCCAAAATCCTGACGTTCGGATTGGGATTGAGGTGGCGTATCTCCACCAGCGGCGTGTCGCCGATCAGCTCAAGCAGGTTCTTGTTCATCGTAGCGCCCTGGAATCATGCGGGTTGGATTCTGAATGGATGCCCGCACCGTAGGGCAAAAACAGCCTTGGCGCAACTGGCATGCAATCTGCATTTTCCCGTCCGAACCGTCATTTTTTGCGCATGCGAGGCCGCACCATGAATCCGTATCCGTTCCTGAAAGACAACATCGAATACCTGCAACGTACCGGGAACCCCATTTTCCAGTGGCTGTCCACCCGCCCGTTCAATGAGGAGATGCTCAAGACGCGGCTGTACCGCAACGACTTCGGCCTGCACGACTGGCGCATGGACAACGGCAAGGGGCTGTTCGAATCCCTGCCCCCGAAAGGACTGTACGGCAACTGGCTGCACCCGGAAAAGGCCGGGACCTCGGCCACCTTCGTGGTCGGCTGCAACCTGGGCTACGGCATCAACCACCTGTTGACCAACACCCCGGACACCCACAAGGTGATGCTCCTGGAGCCGCGCTCGGAGATGCTCCTGGCCTGCCTGGGCCAGACCGACTACCGGCCGTTCTTCGAGAACAAGAAGTTCCACCTGCTGGTCCCGGACGAGCGCTTCCTGTCCGAGGTGGTCCGCAACCTGGACCTCCAGTTCATTTACGGCCAGATCCACCTCAAGAGCGACATCCCCAGCCGCCAGCTCGGGCCGGAATACGCCCGCTGGGCCACCTGGCTGAAGAACAAGCTCGAAAACTTCTCCCTGGAGCTGTCCACCCTGCGCCACCGCCAGGACATCATGGTCGGCAACGAGATCGACAACTTTGCCAAGGCCATGCGCGACGGCAGCCTCAAATCCATGGAAGGCCGGGGCGCGGGCGTGGGCGCGGTCATCCTCGGCGCGGGTCCGTCGCTGGAAACCATGGCCCCGCTGCTCAAAAAAAAGATGGGCCACGTGCTCTACACCTGCGCTCTGCAGACCATCCCGTCCCTGCAGAACCTCGGCATCAAGCCGCACCTGTGCGCGGCCATCGACTACGACAAGTCCATGCTCAAGATCTACGAGCGGCTGGACCCGGATTTCGTCCAGGACGTGCCCCTGGTCTATTCCACCAAGATCGACCCCATGGTCCTCAAGCGCTACCCCGGCCCGACCCTGCCCCTGTGGACCGTGGGCGGCGTCGGCACCTACGTGCTCAAGGAGCGGGACCTGGTCCTGGACGCGGGCGGCAATGTCTCGGTGACCCTGTCGCGCTTTTTGCGCTACTGCGGGGTCTCCCACCTGCTCCTGGCCGGGCAGGACTACGCCTGGATCAACGGCCAGTCCCACTCGGGCGGCCACCACAACCACACGACTTCCGAAACGCGCTATCCCTGGCACCAGACCACCCGCAACATGGACGGCGAGGAAATCCTGACCACGGTGCAGTACATGACCGCCAAGCGCGAGCTGGAGGACGACCTCAAGCAGTCCGATTTCCCGATCTTCAACCTCTACGGCGGCGGCGTGCCCATCGAAGGCACCACCGTGGTCGACGTGGACACGGCCTATTCCAAGGGCGTCCTGGCCTCGGCCCCCGGCGCGGTGGAGAGCTTCCTGCGCGACCTGAACGGCTGCCGCCACGGCACCCCGCCCCTGCGCATGGAACCGCGTTCGCCCATGTGGACCAACTCCTTGCGCAACGCCGAAAAGCACCTCTCCAAACTGTTCAAGGACCTCAGGGACAACCAGCAGAAGATCCACGAGGCCATGAACCGGGTGGAGCTGTTCATGAAGCAGGACCCGCTCTACGCCCCGTACCTGTTCAACGAAATCGTGGACATGGCCGGGCTGACCAAGGCCAAGGCCTCCTACGAGTCCAAGGACCTGGGCGAGTTCAAGCGCATCGCCAAGTCCATGCTCCGCAAGGTCCGCGAGATCGACCGCAAGGTCTGCCTGCCGCCCAGCGAGCAGGCCGTGGCCTGATTCCGGACGCGGTTCGCCAACACCCCGGCAATACGGGGGATCCATCCCCGGAACGGAAGGCTTGTCTTTGCGCCCGTTCCGTGAAATAGTGCCTCGCCATGGACGAGAAGAAACCCTTCCTGACCGAGGACGGAACCCTGGTCATCCCCTTCGAATGTTCCGACAACGCCGACAAGTACTGGAAACAGGAAGGCAAGTCCCTGACCGACATCCTCAAGGACCTGAAGGCGAGCCCCGAAGTCTGGGCCCGCTACACCCACGAACCCTACCCCCAAAACGGAGACGGCGAGTCCTAGACGCCCGCCGCGGCCCGGCTTGCCTGCCCGCTGCCGATGGCTTATAACCCCGCATGCGCTGTACTTCCCTGAAACACTGGGCGCTCTATTCCGCGCCGCTCCTGCTGGTCCTGGCCGCGCTCTGGTTCGGGTTCGCGAGCGAGGGGGACGTGGCCGCGTTCTTCCGGGACCACCGCGCGGCCCACGCCGGGCTCAAGCTGTTCATGAAGGCCGTCACCGACTGGTGCAACCCGCTGTTCTATCTTGTCTATGCGGTCATGCTCCTGACCGCCTGGCGCACCGGCAACCGCGAACGGCTGCGCTTCGTCCTGGTCCTGCTCGTGGTCCAGGGAGTGGTCGCCGGGCTGGCCGTGCATTTCACCAAGTACCTCATCGGCAGGCCCCGCCCCGGCAACGGTCCCTGGTACGAGCCCCTGTCCGGCCGCGCCGCGCAGGAGGCCCTGCCCTCGGGCCACACCACGGAGATCACCGGCTGGACCCTGCCCCTGGCCCTGCGCCTGTCGCGCTTGGCCGTCACCGCGCTGTTCGGCCTGTTTCTCGCCCTGGTGGGCTTCTCGCGCATCTATCTCGGCTGGCATCACCCCTCGGACGTATTCTTCGGCTGGCTGCTCGGCAGCGTGGGCGGTTTCGCCGCCGTGATCATCGCCGATTCCTCGCTTTTCAGGAGATCATGACATGAGCGCCCTTCGCACTCTCTGGACCCGGCTCGAAAACCACCCCTGGCTGACCATGACCCTGGCCGTGCTGGCCCAGACCTGGTTCGCCCTGAACAACCGCGCCCTGTGGTTCTCGGACGAGGTCCGCTACGCCGACGCCTACAAGAACCTGGCCGCCCACGGGAAATGGGTCGTCCTGGCCCTGAACGGCCAGCCCTACCCGGACAAGCCGCCGGTCTATTTCTGGTTCCTCTGGCTCCTGGACAAGCTGACCCCGTTCCACCAGCCCGCGGTCTTTTTCCTGGGCGCGGCCCTCTCCGGCCTGTTCTTCCTGTTCGCGGCCTACGCCCTGGCCCGGACGCTCAAGTTCGACCGGACCACCTCCCTGGCCTCCACCCTGATCCTGGTGTCCACCTTCATGGTCGCGGCCCTGCTGCACTACTCGCGCATGGACCTGATGTTCGCTGCCCTGATCATCTTGAGCCACGCCGCCTTTTACCGGGCGTACACCGAAAAGTCCGAAGGCTGGTGGCCGGTCTGGGGATTCGTCCTGGCCGGGGCCGCCACCCTGGTCAAAGGGCCGCTCGGCTTCCTGTTCCCGCTGGTCGACATCACCCTGTTCCTGGCCTTCAAGGGCGAGGCCAAGCGGCTGCTCTCCCGGCGCACGGGGATGGGCCTGCTGGCCATGCTCGGCATGCTCGCCGTCTGGATCGCGGGCGTGATCGTGGCCGAGGGGCCGGGCTTTCTGATCAACACCGTGCTCGGCAAGCAAATCCTGGAGCGGGCCACCCACACCTTCCACCACAAGGAGGCGTGGTGGTGGTATTTCGCTGCCTTCCCCCTGGCCTGGATGCCATGGACCCTGGCCCTGTTCGCCGCCCCGGTCCACCGGCTGTTCTCCCTGTCCTTCTGGGGGACCCTGTGGGGCGGACGCCGCCACGCCGGGCCCAAGGCCCTGCTCTGGATCATGTTTCTGGCCACCTTCCTCTTTCTCTCCTCCCTGTCCGGCAAAGTCTTCATCTACGTCCTGCCCATGTTCCCGCCCCTGGCCATCCTCATCGCCGACGCCCTGCGGACCATGAGCGATCCCCGCGCCAGGCGGCTGTGGACCCTGGTGGGCGGGCTGTGGGCCCTGATCGGCGCGGCCCTGCTCCTGGCGGGCGACCTCATCCCGGTCCCGGTACCCGTCCGCGGCATGGGGTTGTGCGCCGCCGTGCTCGTCCTCGGCGGCGCGGCCATCTTCGCCATGCGCGACAAGGGGTTCCGCGCCGCCCTGTTGACCTGCGCCCTGGCCATGATCCTGTGGATCTACCCGGTGGGCATGCTGGCCGCCCCGTCCCTGGACGACGCCATGAGCCCCCGGCACCAGGCGCTCGTCCTCAAGAACTACATCGAACGCGGCTACGCGCCCTTTGCGGCAAGAGTCTATTCCGGCATCTACACCTACTACGCCGGGCACGACTATCCCGAGTACGACAAGTACGACCGGCTCATCGAAGAGATGGCCAAACACGACAAAGTGGTCCTGGCCATCCGCGCCACCCACTGGAACGACATCAAGGACCGGCTGCCCGAATTCCACGTCGTCGACCGGCAGTCCATCGCGGGCCTGGTCCACGTCCTGGCCGTCAAGGGATGACTCGCCCGATAGTGTTAGACAATTTCTAGACCTTCGACTATACTCCCGGACTAATGATGTCCGATTCCTTGAGCAAGACGCTACTCGCCGTCCTCCTTTCCGCGCTCCTCTCCGGATGCGCGCTCTACCCCGCCGTACAGGTGGCGGGCGGGGCCATGACCGGCTACGACGCCGTGGTCACGGCCGACAAGTTTCTGCCGCGCGACAATGTGGAGGGCGGCAGCCTGTGCATCGTCCGCGATGCCCAGATGGAGCGGCGGCTGCGCGAGCGGCTCGAACTCAACAACATCCGCCTGTCGGCCCACGTCATCGACGCCAAGGCCTACCTGGTGGGCCAGGTGGAGAGCCGCAACCAGGCGGACTACGCCGTCCGCACCGCGGCCACGGTGGAAGGCATCAAGACCATTACCTGCAAGTTCTACCCGATTGCTCCGGCCCGGCAGGCCGCCCGCGATGCCGCGCGCGACGAGCTCCTGGGCAAGGAGCTGTCCGAGCGGTTCGGCGAGACCAAACGGTTGGACGGCTCGGACCTCCGCGTGGAGGTCATCCGCAGCCACGCCATCCTCATCGGACGCGCCAGGGACTACAGCCAGAAGACCGCGGCCCTGGCTATAGCGGAGGAGGTCAATGGTTTGGCTGATGTGGTGGATTACATCTCCGTGAATCAACCGGACGAGACACCGGCGACCGCAGAGAAAGACTCTCTGGCCAGCAAGTAAAACGGCTTCCGATAGCGGGCCATCTGCACATTTTTTTCGGCCGGGGCAACCGCAGCGTAGCCGTCTACGTGAGGATTGCCCCGGCCGGGTCTGTACCTAGGGCATAAGATCTTGTACGGCTCGAAGACTCGCCTACAATTCACTTAAAAATGCACAGCTGACCCACTCTCGAAAGCCTTGTGCCAGCGCGGTAAAAAAGCCGCTGCCGGGTGCTGACGCACCCGAATCACTCCAAAAGAATAAAAAAATTGAGACCTCCGACTCATTACTAAGTCGGAATTTTTTTATGCGCCCTGCCCGCCGGAGGCGGCGATAAAGAGTTTAGGAAGGAAAGGGGATGGGGTCCGGGGAAGGGGAAAGGGAAGCCCTTTGCAAAGGGTTCCCTTTCCCCTTCCCCGGCGCCGGAGGCAAAAGGGCCGCTCCGAACGGAGCGGCCCTTTTTATCGGTACGGTATGACGCCTAGCTGTTCAGGCTGTCGAAGAGTCGTTCGAAGGTTTTGAGGACTTCGAGGCCGTCTTCGCCGGTGATGGGCGCCGGGGTTTCGTTGCGCAGGGCGTCGAGGAAGGCGGTCAGCTCGGCCTTGATGGGTTCGCGGGCCACCACGGGCCATTCGCGCACGGAGTAGGTCTTTTCGACCTCGGAAAAAGGCGAGTATTCCGTCACGCTCTGGGCGATCAGGTCGGCGGCCACGAACCGGGACTTGCAGGCCACGTTGAGCCTGCGACCCCGGAACGGGCTCACCCAGTTGGTGGATATCTGGGCCAGAACGCCGTTTTTCATCTCGGCGGTGATCACGGCCGAGTCCTCGTGCTTGCCGAAGGTGGCCGAGGCGACCACGTGCACGTTCTTGAAGTCCGAGCCGGTCAGATAGCGGATCAGGTCGATGTCGTGGGACCCGAGGTCCTTGATCACGCCCACGTCCTGGATGCGCACCGGGTACGGGCTGACCCGCTCGATGTGCACGGAGATGAGGTCGTCTTCGAGCAGGGACTTGACCCGCTCGATGGCCGGGTTGAAGCGTTCCGAATGGCCGACCATGAGGACGGCGCCCTTTTCCCCGGCCTTGGCGACCAGCTCCGCGCCCTCGGCGGCGGTGGCGGCCAGGGGCTTTTCGATGAGCGTCGAGACGCCCTGTTCCAGCAGACGCATGCCCGCCTCGTGGTGCAGAAAGGTCGGCACGCACACGGACACGGCGTCCGGTTTCCGGTCGAGCAGTTCGTCCAGGGTGGCGAAAACAGGCACGCCGAACCGGGCGGCGACGTCCTCGCGCGCCTTGGCGTCCACGTCGACCACGCCGACCACTTCCACATCGGGCATTTCGGTGTAGTTGCGCAGATGGACGCCGCCCATCCGCCCCAGACCGACCACTCCGACTTTCAACATATATATACCCTCGTTCTAGAGTTCGCGTTGCGAGTGTCTAGTACAGGCCAACGCCTCCCATGGCAACCCCCGTGGAAACGCATATCCCGGTTCGCCTTGCGGGCCGGGCGGACATGGGCTACTAACTGTGCATGCAGACAGGCAATCCATCCGGTCCCATCTGGTTCAGCGTAGGCGAGGCCTCCGGCGATTTGCACGGCGCGGAGCTGATGAAGGCGTTTCGGGCCCTGAGCCCGGACGTCTCCTTCACCGGCATGGGCGGCCCGGCCATGGAGGCCGAAGGGTTCTCGGCGCGCCATTCCATGCGCGAGATATCCCTGGTCGGCATCACCGAGATCCTCGGCGGCCTGCCGCGCATTCTCAAGCTGCTCGGGGTGATCAAGAAGGAGCTCGTGGCCATCCGGCCCAGGGCCATCGTCCTGGTGGACTGTCCGGAGTTCAACTTCCGCATCGCCCGCATGGCCAAAAAGCTCGGCATCCCGGTATACTACTACATCAGCCCGCAGATCTGGGCCTGGCGCTCCGGGCGGGCCAACTTCCTGCGCGACTTCGTCCGCAAGGTCATCTGCATCCTGCCGTTCGAAAAGGACTTTTACTCCAAATACGGCATGGACGTAGCCTATGTGGGCCACCCGCTCATGGACGTGCTGCCGCTGGATGCGCTGGACGCGCTTCCGGTCCGGGAGAACCGCATCGGGCTGCTGCCGGGCAGCCGGACCAAGGAGGTCAGCTCCCTGCTGCCGGTGTTCGCGGCTGCGGCGCGGAGGCTTGCCGTGGACCATCCCGACCTGGAGTACGTTCTGGTCCGCGCGCCGGGCATGGACGAATTCCTGCTGCGCTCCCTGTGGCCCGAGGACATCCCGGTCTCCTTCGTCTCGCCGAAGGAGCGCTACCAGACCTTCCGGACGTGCAAATTCATCATGGCAGCCTCGGGCACGGTGACCCTGGAGACGGCGCTCATCGGCACACCGGTGCTGGTGGCCTACAAGGTCTCGCCCCTGTCCGAACTGGTGGGGAGGATGCTCGTCAACGTCCAGTACATCTCCCTGCCCAACCTCATCCTGGGGCGCGAAATCTACCCGGAGTACATCGGCAGGGACGCCTCGCCCGAGAACCTCGCCCGGACCGCCCGGTCCTGGCTGGACGATCCCGAGGCCTACGACGAAGTCAAGAACGGACTCAAGGTTCTGCGCACCATGGTCGGCGACCCCGGCGCGCCGGGCCGGGCCGCGAAGATCATCCTCGACGACCTCAAGGCCCTTGCTTCCGCGTCCGGCTGACTGGCCCAGGCCGAAAATTTCTGCTAATCGGCAAGCATTATGAACCGTTTCGCCTTCCCCCGCACCCTGCCGCCCTGCGCACCCATCGAGCCCGCCTTTGCACGCCATTTTTCCGGCTGGCAGTTGGGCATGGGGCTGCCCGAAGCCCTGGCCGGGCTGCTGCCCGGCCTGTTCCTCCTGAGCGAGGAAAACCCCGGCTGCCGGAACGCGGCCGTGGGCATGGCCCTGTGGTCCATGCAGGCCCATCCGCTCCACCCGGAGCTGGCCCGCTGGGCGGTCAAGGCGGTCAACCTCGGGCTCAAGGCGGACCGCGCCCTGGCCCGGCTCATGGCCCTGGCCGCCGACATGAAACGCCCCGAAGAGGGCGAGTCCGCGGACACCTGGTACGAACTGGCCCGGCAGGACGACCGGGGGCTGATCCTGCGCTTCCTGGCCGTGGTCCTGGGCAACCCGCAAACGGGCCTGGGCTGGCTGCACTTCATTTGGCAGGATCTCATCCACCTGGGCAGGCCGGAGATCGCCAAGGCAGCCCTGGACATGATCGAATGGCCCGAGGCCGGCCTGCCGCTCAAGGCGCGGTTCGAGGCGGACCGGGCCTTCCACTGCCTGCCGCCCGAGGAGGCCCTGCCGGTCATCGAGGGACTCGACCCGGCGGTCTGGGGACTGTGGCGTGCGTATGCTGGCGGCGAGACCCTGCTGCGCATGGGCCGCGTCGGCGAGGCCAAGGGGGCCCTGGCCGGGCTGTGGCAGGCCATCCCCTGGCACGTCAACCTGACCCTGAAGCTGCACGACCTCTTCCGTCCCACGCCCGTGGCCAAACCGGAGGACTGCGCCGAGGCGGCCGTGCTGGTCTACTCCTGGAACAAGGCGGACCTCCTGGCCGAGACCCTGGAATCCGTGCTGGCGAGCGACATCGGCCGGGCCCGCGTGTTCGCCCTGAACAACGGGTCCACGGACCACACGGACCGCGTCCTGGCCCGCGCCGCCCAGCGGTTCGGCGCAGACCGCTTCCGCATCGAGACCCTGCCGATCAACGTGGGCGCGCCCGCCGCGCGCAACTGGCTGCTGTCGTTGCCCGGGGTGCGCGAGGCCCGCTGGGCCGCTTTCCTGGACGACGACATCTTTCTGCCGGGCGACTGGCTCCTGCGTCTGCTCGGCCCGGTGCGCGGCCGCGACGACATCGGCTCCGTGGGCTGCCGGATCACCGCCGCCGTCCCGCCCTACGGCATGCAGTCCGCGGACTACAACATCTTTCCCGTGCCCCCGCGCGAGCCCGAGCCGGGCGCCCTGCCCAGCCGGGTGCCGGTCTACGACAACTGCGCCGGGACCACCGACACCGGCATGTTCACCTACACCCGGGCCTGCCTGTCCGTGTCGGGCTGCTGCCACCTGGTCAACCTGCGCTCGATTGAGCGCACCGGCCCCTTCGACCTGCGCTACACCCCGTCCCAGTTCGACGACCTGGACCGTGACCTGCGCGCGGGCCTCGACGGCACGCCCGCCCTGTACGTGGGCGGTCTGGCCGTGCGTCACGTGCAACACTCGTCCCTGGCCAAATCCAAGACCGCCCGACAGATCGGCCAGGTCATGGGCAACAAGCTCAAGCTGGACACCAAGTACTCGGACGAGGAGCTCATCCGCCTGGGCCGGGAGAACCGCGCCCTGCTGTGGCACGACCTCGAACAAAAGTCCCGCTTCCTGGTTGACCGCCTGGGCTTGAAAGCCTAATTCACGCCCATCACGTTCCGCAAAGGGAGAAAACCATGGAAGATGTCCGCGTCTACGGTGACTTTCACCGCGTCAATCAGGAAATGTTCGACAAGATCAAGGGCCTCTGCCCCTTCGAGCAGGTGGCCTACGACGGCGACGTCCTGCGCGTGGACCACGAGGGCCACTACATCCTGATCGACGACTTCATCGAGGCCATCCGCGACCTGCTGCCCGAAAACGGCTACGGCCACGTGGAGTTCATCGACCAGCTCGAATGGACCGTGACCCGCTACACCATCAAGCCCGGCAAGATCGAGGAAAAGCTCGTCCGCGTGGACAACGTCCTGGACGCCCACCAAAGAGAGAATGGCTTGTAAGAAGTCGAATTTTACCTCTCTGTCGACACAAAAAAAAGGGACTGCGTTCGCAGTCCCTTTTTTTGCGTCTCTCATCGAGCCGGGCAGAAAACCCCACCAAGGGGGCATCGTACTTTCTATGGAGCGAATCGGGCGGCAGCGCCGCCCGACAGCGGCTCTTCCCCCGCGCCCGGAATAGGCTTGGGAGAGTGGGTCGAATGTGCATTTTTCGCCGGGGGCTTTCACCGCAGCGTAGTGGGCCTACGTGAGGATGAAAGCCCCCGGCTAAAAATGTGCAGGCGGCCCGCTATCGCAAGCCGCCCGCCGTATTATTCCCTTACATAAACGCGTTCCAGAGCATGCGCGTTCCTACAAGATAGAGGAGGATGGCAAAGATGCGCTTGAGCTTGGTCACGGGCAGGCTGTGGGCCAGCTTGGCCCCGAACGGCGCGGTCAGGGTGCTGGTCACGATGATGCCGAGCAGGGCCGGGATGTAAACGTAGCCGATGTGCGGACCGGGGATGCCGGCCACGGACCAGCCGTTGACGATGTACCCGGTAGTGCCCGCCAGGGCGATGGGCAGCCCCACGGCCGCGGCCGTGGCGATGGCCGCGTGCATGGTCAGGTTGCACCAGGACAGGAACGGCACGGTCAGGGTGCCGCCGCCGATGCCGACCAGGGCCGAGAACACGCCGATGCCGCTGCCAGCGGCAAAGGTCCCGGCCTGGCCCGGCAGCTCGTGGGCGGCCTTGGGCTTGATGTTCAGAAGCATCTGCGTGGCCACGTAGTACAGGAACAGGCCGAAGAATATCTTCAGGAACATGGTGGACAGCAGCGAGGCGATCCAGGACCCCAGGTAGGTGCCGATGATGATGCCGGGGGCCAGCCGCCAGAAGGCGGTGTAGTTGATGGCCCCGCGCTTGTGGTGGGCGCGCATGGACGACAGCGAGGTGAATATGATGGTGGCCATGGACGTGCCCAGCGCGATGTGCTGAATATGCTCCACCGGGAAGTGCTGCCACTCGAAGGCGAAGTTGAGCATGGGCACGATGACCAGCCCCCCGCCGATGCCGAGCAACCCGGCCAGGACGCCGGCCACCGCCCCCAGGCAGATGTACAGGATATACGTGGTGATCAAGGTTCGGCGCTCCTTAGAAAAGGACGTTGGTGTCGATGGAGGCGATGTCCTTGCAGCCGGTCAGGACCATGGCTCCGGAGAGCTGGGCCTTGATGGTCGCGAGGTACTTCTCGACCCCTTCCTGCAGGCCGCCCACGGCGGCCACGGACACCGGGCGGCCGATGAGTACGCCGTCCGCGCCGAGCGCCAGCATCTTGAGCACGTCCGCGCCGGTGCGGATGCCGCCGTCCACCAGGATGGTGATCCGGCCGTGGACCTTCTCGGCCACGTCGGGCAGGGCCTCGGCCGTGCCGGGGGTGTGGTCGAGCACGCGCCCGCCGTGGTTGGAGACGATAATGGCGTCCGCGCCGGCCTCGACGGCCAGCTCGGCCTCGTCCGGGGTCATGATCCCCTTGAGGATGAACTTGGCGTCCCAGCCGTGGACCAGGTCGATGATCTTCTTGAGCTCGGCCACGGGCTTGGGCGCCACGGGGCGGCCCATCTGTCGCAGGGTGATCAGCCCGGCGGCGTCCACGTCCATGCCGAACTCGGTGCAGCCGGTCTTGCGCGCCTTTTCGAGCTTCTCGGCGAGTTCGTCGCCCTCCCAGGGCTTGATGAAGGGGATGCCGCGCCCGTCGTTCTTCTCGATAGCCGCGAACCCGGCCTCGTGGATGAAGGGCGGCACACCGTCGCCGGTGCAGCCGATGACCCCGGCCGCCTTGCAGCCGCCGACCACAGCGTCGATGTAGTCCTCCTCGGACACGCCGCCGCCCATGTTGAAGGACACGCCGCCGATGGGCGCGGCCATGACCGGCATGGACATGTCGATGCCGAGCAGCGAGGTGGAGGTGTCCGGCTCAGCCGCGTCGTGCAGCAGGCGCATGTTCAGGCGAAAACCCTCCAGGGCCTCCACGTTGGCCTTGAAGGACGTGCCCGTGCCCAGGCCGCCCATGCCCGGCACCTCGCCCGCGCAGGCCTTGCCGTCGCAGACCTTGCAGACCCGGCAGAAGCCTTTCATCAGTTCCCGTGCTTTGTCTTTGATTTCCTTCATCGCTATCTCCTTGAGTATGCTCCTCTTTGATTATCAAAGATGATTCTTTCAACTTCATCGAGATGTTCCCGCATGGCCCGTTCGGCCTGCATGGCGTGGCCGTTTCTGACCGCCTCGACAATGGCCCGGTGGGCGGCCAGCGAGGCCTTCTGGCGCTGGGGGGACTGGACTTCCTCGGCCCGGCTGCGGGAGAATCCCTCGTGCAGGGCCGTGACCATCTCGCGCAACACCGGGTTGCCGGAGGCCTCGGCCAGGGCCTGATGGAAGCGGTTGTCGATGCCCGCCCCGCTCTCGCCGCCTGCGATGGCCTGTTCCTGCTCCATAAGAATGGCCTCAAGCCGGGTCTTGGCATCCGGCGAACCGTTGCGCGCGGCCAAGGCCGCGATCTCCGGCTCGAGCATCTTGCGCACCTCGAACACGTCCTGAAGGGCGTGGTTCCCGGCCAGGACCGCCTCGATGAGCGACCCGCCCCTGGCCCCGTCGTCCGGGTGGCTGACAAAGGTGCCCGCGCCCTGGCGGCTGGTCAGCAGCCCGGACTCGGACAATATCTTGATCCCTTCGCGCACCGTGGTGCGGGACACGCCGAACTGCTCGGCCAGCTTGCGCTCGGCGGGCAGCCGGTCTCCGGGCTGCAACCGCCCGTGGTCGATCATCTCCCGGATCTGGGTGACGATCTCGTCGGATATGCATTTTCTGCTGACAGGTCTCGCTTCCATTCTCTGCCCCATGCGAATTGGTTGGACCAATCAGATTTAAGATATGTTGACCAACGAGTCAAGCCCCAAAGGCAAAGGGAAGCGCCGCCCGGTCGAAAAGCAGGGGAAAGGGCTGGACGTAACGCCCCCCGGGCGGTAAGGGGTCCGTGGTCCGTCGCCGCAGGAGGTGCGGTACACGGGAAGGACGGACCGTTCCCGAAACCCCACATACGGCCCGTACAGGGCGACCCTATATCATCATGAACAATCTACAAAAAAAGTACGGATTCTGGACCGCGACCGCCATGGTCGTGGGCATCGTCATCGGCTCAGGCGTATTCTTCAAGGCGGACAACGTGCTTGAGGCCTCAGCGGGCAGCCTGCCCACGGCCCTGTTCGCCTGGCTCATCGGCGGCGTGATCATGGTCGTCACGGCCTACGTCTTCTCCAAAATCGCCACCCGGATCCAAAAGGTCAACGGCGTGGTCGACTACTTCGAACAGGCCTACGGCAAGACGGCCGGATACCTGGTGGCCTGGTTCATGACCTTCATCTACTACCCCACCCTGGTGGCCGTGCTGGCCTGGGTCTCGGCCAACTACACCCAGGGGCTCATCGGGGCCGAAAGCGCCCTATGGCCGTTTGCCTGGGGCTACCTGACGGCCTTCTTCCTGCTCAACTACTTCTCGCCGGTCCTGGCCGGGCGATGGCAGGTGACCTCCACCGTGGTCAAACTCATTCCATTGGGCCTGGTCGCCGTGGTCGGAACCATCGTCGGGCTGACCAACGGCATGACCGTGGAGAACTTCACGGTCGCGGCCAGGACCGTGTCCCACGGGGGCGGTGGCCTGGCCCTGGCCACCCTGTCCACGGCCTTCGCCTACGAAGGCTGGATCATCGCCACGGTCATCAACGCCGAACTCAAGGACGCCAAGAGGACCCTGCCCCGCGCCCTGGTGGTCGGGACCATCAGCGTGGTCTGCATCTACATGCTCTACTACCTGGGCATCTCCGGGGTCCTGACCAACGAGCAGGTCCTGGCCCAAGGCGACGCCGCCCCGGTGCGGGTCATCTCCATCATCTTCGGGCGGCTCGGCGGCACCCTGCTCACGGTCTTCGTGATCATCTCCTGCCTGGGCACCCTCAATGGCCTGATCATGGGCTCGGCGCGCGGCATGTTCTCCATCGCCTCGCGCGGCATGGGCCCGAGGCCGGACCTGTTCAGCCGGGTCAACCCGGTGAACAACTGCACCACCCATTCGGCCGTCATCGGCTACCTCCTGTCCTGCTTCTGGCTCCTGGTCTGGTACGGCAACTTCGCGGGCTGGTGGGGCAGCTTCATGGACATCTCCGAACTGCCCATCGCCTTCCTGTACGTCATCTACATCTCCCTCTACGTCTGGGTCATGAAGACCTTCACCGACCTCGGCGGCTTCAGCCGCTACGCCTGCCCCTGCCTGGCCGGGGCCGGCTCCCTGTACATCATCTGGGGGGCCATCCAGAAGGACATGTTCCTGCACTTCCTGGTCCTGTCCCTGCTCATCCTGGTGGCGGGCGTCTGGCTCATGCACGGCAAGAGGCCGCAGAACCGCCGCCGCGTGCAGGCCTAGTCGGGCCACGACAAGAAAAAGGAGCCGACGCGCGCCGTTTGCGTGCGTCGGCTCTTTTTGGGGCAAATTGATCAGGTGGTAACGGCCGCTTCGCAGAGGCTGGCGGGGGAATCCACCTCGCCACCGGCGCTAGGCGCGGCGCAGGGTGTGCAGGGTGATCTCGGGACGGGTGCCGATGCGCATGGGCGGGCCCCAGTAGCCGGTGCCCATGTTCACGTAGAGATGCGTGTCCTCGTGCAGGTACGGACCGCTCACATACGTCTGGAAGAGATGGATGGCGTAATTGTACGGAAAGTACTGCCCGCCGTGGGTGTGGCCCGACAACTGGACGTCGAAGCCCGCCTCGGCGGCCGCGTACACGGAGTCCGGCTCGTGGGCCAGGAGCACGGACACGTCGTGTTCCGGCGCGCCCGACATGGCCTTGGCCGGCGAAGAGGCCTGGCCCGGCACGGTATGGCCCATGCGCAGGTCCGTGACCCCGCCCAGCAGAATCCTGCCCTTGCCCGTGTCGATGAGCGCGTGCTCGTTGACCAGGGGCCGGATGCCCAGGCGCCGAGCCTCGGCCAGCCACTCGAAGACCCCGGAATAATACTCGTGGTTGCCGGTGCAGAACCAGACCCCGTGCGGGGCATGCAGCTCGCCGAAGGGCTGGACGTCCGCCTTGAGCCCGTCCACGGCCCCGTCCACCATGTCGCCGGTGTGCACGATGAGGTCCGGGGACAGCGCGTTGACCTCGGCCACCACCTTGCGCGCCCAGTCGCCCCGGATGGTCGGGCCGATGTGGGTGTCGGAGATCTGGGCGATGGTGAAGCCGTCCAGCCCGGCGGGCAGCCCGGGCAGGCGCAGGTCGTTCTTCAGCACGGACGGTTTGCGCCGGGCGTTGTAGACCCCGAATCCGGCCATGGGCAGGACCGCCGCCATGATCACGCCGTTGGAGGCGTTGAGCAGAAAACGGCGGCGCTCCCGGTCCGGGCCGATAAAGTAAGGGAGCTTGCTGCGCCGGGTGAACAGCCGCTTCACACCCGAGGCCACGCGCCCGAACAGACTGGGGATGTCCCGGGCCAGCATGAAGACCACCAGGATGGAGATGAATCCGAGAAAGGTGAAGCCGACCCAGTCGATGGTGTCGCAGGCCAGCAACTGGAGGCGCTCGGTCCGATGCAGGACCCAGGTCAGCCGATGCCCGAACAGGAGCAGGGCCAGCAGGAACCAGAGGGTGATCTTGCGCTTGAGCCCGACATGCAGCGGATTGATCAGCCGCCACCCCAGGTACAGGACCAGGAGGGTGGAGACGGTCATGACGATGATGAACCAGTAACCCATGTATGATTTCCTTCGGGATTTTTTCCTGAAAAGCATGGAGGACATTGCGCAGGTTGTCAAACCGGTGCATAAGGCGGTCCGAGATGTGCACCGAGGTTCTCAAGTTCGGACGAATCTGCTAGACACGGTGCAGACCAAGCGCACAAGGAGCCGCCCGACGTGAATCTCGACCTGTCCTTCAACCTCCCGATCACGCTCATCCATCAGGACCCGTTCCTGGACCTCGCGGCCAAGACCGGCATCCTGCTCGTGGCCGGGCTGCTCGCCTTTCTCCTGGCCCGCATCCTGCTCGTGCGCGGGGCCCGCGCCTTCGCCCACCGGACCCGCAGCGGCTTCGACGACATCCTGCTCGAATCCGGATTTTTCTCCAGGGCCGCGCTCCTGGCCCCGGCCCTGGTCTTCTTCTGGGGCATGGAATTCTTCTCCGGGCTCAAGGGGGTCCTCGACCATCTGATCTTCGCCTACCTGGCCGTGGCCGTGGTCCTGATCCTGGCCAGACTCCTGGACGCCCTGTCGCGCCTGTACCGGACCTTCGAGGTCTCCAACCGCCGTCCCATCAAGGGCTACGTGCAGTTGATCAAGCTGTTCATCTACATGCTCGGGGCCATCTCGGTGGTGTCCATCCTGCTCGGCGAATCGCCGTGGGGGCTGCTCTCGGGCATCGGCGCCATGACCGCGGTGCTCATGCTGGTCTTCCGCGACACCATCCTCTCCCTGGTTGCGGGCATCCAGATGTCGGCCAACGACCTGCTCCACGCCGGAGACTGGATCGAGATGCCGGCCATGAACGCGGACGGCACGGTCGTGGACATCGCCCTGAACACGGTCAAGGTCCAGAACTGGGACATGACCGTCACGGCCATCCCGACCTTCAAGTTCCTGGACACCCCGTTCAAGAACTGGGAGAGCATGACCCAAAGCGGCGGGCGGAGGATAAAGCGGGCTATCATGATCGACCAGTCGTCCATCCGGTTCGCGGACCCCGAACTCAAGGCCCGGCTCGCGAAGGTTCAGCATCTCGCCCCATTCATGGAGATGCGCCAAAAGGAGATCGACGCATCCAACACGGCCAGCGGGGCGGACCCCTCCTCGCCGCTCAACGGCCGCCGCATGACCAACATCGGGCTGTTCCGACACTACGCCCTCGAATACCTGCGCTCCCACCCCAAGATCCGCCAGGACATGACCCTGCTCGTGCGCCAGCTCCAGCCCCATGCCGACGACGGCCTGCCGCTCGAGATATACTGCTTCACCAGCGAGACCGCCTGGGCCCTGCACGAGGACATCAAGTCCGACATCATGGACCACCTCCTGGCCGCCCTGCCCGAGTTCGGCCTGCGCGCCTACCAGCGCAACGCCCTGGTGGACACGCGCGGCGCGGAGTGACGGACGCGGGCCGGCGGAGAGCGGCGCGGCCGGCGGCAAATCCCGTGCCGGAATTCCATCCCGGAACGGGCTACAATCGCGTTGACAGGCGCTGGCCCCCGGCAGGCGGGGCTTTGCCGGAAGCCAGGAAAAACTCCCGAATCGGGTGTTCTTTTTCCTGTGGAATACAACCTCTTTTCTGTTCCCAACCGGCAACCCTTGTGGTAAGCACTTTTCAGCGCCTCAGGGCCGATCTTTTCCCGCCCGTCACATTCCCCGTCTGTCGAAAACCAATCCCTCTGAAATCGAAAAAACTTTTTTCTAAACTTACTCTAGAAAAAAGGTAACTATTTTGGCGTGTTCATCGTTTAACAACAGTGGAAAACTTTTCTACATTCTCTCTAATCGTGAGTAACACTGCATAACCGCCAAAATTCACTTATCTAGCCAAATGGTTTCGCAATCCCCCCTGTACAAAATTTTGGTGCTGAGGTAGGGTTGCCCTCACGCGCTCACGCCTTTTTTCATCCAAAAAAGCGTACGCGTACGCTCCGGGAGCGGTGACGGTAACAGCATCCCCGGACATCACTATCACTTACGCCATGTGCAACCGCCCGCTGCGGTGCGCCATTTCTTGAGGAGCCGAGATGAACGAGCCGAAAGGGGCCTGGAACTATGTCCGCGGGTTTGAAAATTTGAGCCTGTGCGATTGGCCCGGAAGGACCTCCTGCATCATCTTCCTGGGCGGCTGCAACCTGCGCTGTCCCACCTGCCACAACTTCCAGCTCGCCTGGGACATGCACTCCCTGCCCGTCATCGACCCGCAGCGCGTCAAGGCCTACCTGCGCGACCGTGCCGGCTGGCTGGACGGGGTGACCATCTCCGGCGGCGAGCCCACCACGGTGCCCGGCGTGGGCGAACTGGCCTTCGAGATCAGGAAGGCCGGGCTGCCCGTGAAGATGGACAGCAACGGCATGCGCCCGGAAGTGGTCGCCGAACTCCTTGAGGAAAAACTCGTGGATACCTTTGCCGTGGACGTCAAGGGCCCGTACGCCAAGTACCCGTCCCTGACCGGCAACGCAGTGTCCGAGATAGCGGCCCGCGCGAACATGGCGCGCATTTTCGAGATGGCCAAAGCCCGGCCCGGCGCCTTCTATTTCCGCATCACGCAGGTGCCCGGCATCACCAAGGCCGACATCGCCGTCGCCCAGAGCTATCTGCCCCCGAACCACGAACTGACAATCCAGAAATACGTGCCCCCAAGGAGGATGCCGGAGCATGCCAAGCCAAATCATGAAGAGAGACGGCCGGCTGGAAACCTGGTCGACTGATCGCATCGCACAGGCCATTTTCAAGGCGCTCAGCGCCAGCGGGATCAAGGACCCGCTCCTCGCCAAGCGGCTGGCCCGCAAGGTCGAGAAAAAGCTCGACGGCATGGACATCCCCGAGCAGGAGCACGTCCAGAACATGGTCGAGCAGGTGCTCATGGAAGGCCGGCAGTACGACATCGCCAAGAAGTACATCCTGTACCGCGAGAAGCGCCGTCAACTCCGCTCCCAGAAAGAGGCCTACCTGGACATCAAGGACGTCATCGACACCTATCTCGACCAGGCCGACTGGCGCGTCAACGAAAACGCCAACATGACCCACTCCTTCCAGGGGCTCATGCTGCACCTGTCCGGCACGGTCCAGGCCCGCTACGCACTGGAGAAGTACCCCGAGGAAATCCGCCTGGCCCACGAGCACGGCTATTTCCATATCCACGATCTTTCCTTCGGTCTGGCCGGATACTGCGCGGGCTGGTCCCTGCGCGACCTGCTCCTGGAGGGGTTCAACCTCGAAGGCCGCGCCTCGGCCGGTCCGGCCAGGCACTTCGACACCGCGCTCGGCCAGATGAACAACTTCCTGGGCACCCTGCAGAACGAATGGGCCGGAGCCCAGGCGTTCAACAACGTGGACACCTACCTGGCCCCGTTCGTCCGCGAGGACGGCCTGTCCTACGACCAGGTGCTCCAGTGCATGCAGAAGTTCGTCTTCAACCTGAACACAACCTCGCGCTGGGGCGGCCAGTCGCCGTTCACCAACCTGTCCTTCGACCTGGTGGCCCCCAAGCACATCGCCAAGGAGCCCGCCATCATCGGCGGCAAGTACGACGATGAACTGACCTACGGCGACTTCCAGGAAGAGATGGACATGATCAACGAGGCCTATATCGAGGTCATGCTCGGGGGCGACCACTCCGACCGCATCTTCTCCTTCCCCATTCCGACCTACAACGTCACCGAGGACTTCCCCTGGGAATCCGAGATCGGCGAAAAGCTCATGAAGCTGACCGCCAAGTACGGCGTGCCCTACTTCCAGAACTTCATCAGTTCGGACTTGAACCCCGAGGACGTGCGCTCCATGTGCTGCCGCCTCCAGATGGACCTGCGCGAACTGCGCAACAAGACCGGCGGGCTGTTCGGCGCGGGCGACCTGACCGGCTCCATCGGCGTGGTCACCCTGAACCTGCCCAAGCTCGCCTACCTGGCACAAAGCGAGGACGACTTCCTCGATCTGGTCGAGGAATACGCCGAGCTGGCCAAAGACTCCCTGGAATACAAGCGCAAGATCATCAACAACAACCTCGAAGCGGGCATGTTCCCCTGGTCCCGCCGCTACCTCAAGAACGGCTACAAGGGCCACTTCTCGACCATCGGCCTGCTCGGCGGCCACGAGGCCTGCCTGAACCTCATCGGCAAGGGCATCCAGACCGAGGGCGGCGTGCGCCTCATGCGCCGCACCCTCAACCACCTGCGCCGCGTCACCGCCCGCTTCCAGGAGGAGACCGGCAATCTCTACAACCTCGAAGCCACGCCCGCCGAAGGCACCAGCTACCGGCTGGCCAAGATCGACAAGTCGCTCTACGCCGACATCAAGACCCAGGGCAACGGCACCCCCTACTACACCAACTCCACGCAGTTGCCCGTGGGCATCTCCGAGGACGTGCTCTACGCCCTGGAACACCAGAACCAGCTCCAGCCGCTGTACACCGGCGGGACCGTGTTCCACACCTTCCTGGGCGAGGCCGTGACCGATCCGAAGTCGCTCAAGAACTTCATCCTCAAGGCCTTCTCCAAGACCAAGATCCCGTATATCTCCATCACGCCCACCTTCTCCATCTGCAAGGAGCACGGCTATATCCTGGGCGAACACTTCGAGTGCCCCACCTGCGGCCAGGAGGCCGAGGTCTACACCCGCATCGTGGGCTACTACCGCCCCGTGTCCCGGTGGAACAAGGGCAAACAGGCGGAATACACCGACCGCGTGGTCTTCAGCGACTGCCTGTGCAACTAATCGAGTTCCGACAGCCCCTTTGAGGAAAGGGGCTTGAGGATAGTGGAATGTAATGCCCGCTGCCCCCCGCAGCGGGCATTACGCATTTTGAAAGACGCCTCCGGCGGCCGGGGGAAGGGGGAGGCATGCCCATTTCCCCGCTTGCCCGGTACCGGGCGAGGTGATAGAGGGCTTGCGTATGACGTATCTCAAGGAATTCAAGGGCGCGGTATCGCGGACCAAAAAGCTGGGTTTGGGGGATGTTGCGGTTAACGGGACGGCGGTGGCGCTGGACCAGACCGTGTTGAACGCCATCGAGGAGACCGGGCACATTCCGTTCCGCCAGCGGGCGGTGCAGGGGTTGAACGTGAACTTCGGCATGTTCCACATGCTGGCCAAGAAATTCCACATTCCGGGCGGCGTGCTGACCATGGGCAACGTGGCCGTGGACGGCGAGATGCGTTTCCCGGTCACGCCCGCGCACTTCCGCAAGATGGTCGAAAACGAATCGGGCGAGGACGCGCTGGGCACCTATCACCTGTGGACCACCCTGCCCGACGGGGTCATCCTGGACCACGTGCTGCCTTCGATCCTGGCCGGTGAAGGGCTCGTCGAGGTGGACGAGGCCGTGCCCGCCGAGCGGTATCTGTACGGTCCGGCGGACGATTTGCCGCACGGGATCACCTACCATCCCATGGTCGCGGGGCTGGAATTCCTGATCGCCTCGGGCACCGTGGACCGCGAGGCCATGGAATACCTCATGGGCGAGAAGTTTCCCAAACAATACGGCGGCTGATCCGGCCGCTCAATTCATCAGATTTCTGAGCCAGACCTGGAAGGCGGGTTCGACTTCGTCCGGGATACGCGCGATATCCGGGCGCCCCCTGACGAGCAGGACCTTAATGACCGTGCCGGGCCGGTACTGCCGCCACAGGCTGTCCGGCAGGCGGGCCTCAGCGCGCCGCGCGTACCCGTCCGGGTCGACGTAGGTGTACTCGATGACCACCTTGGCGTGGGGATGGTCGGGGTCCTGGTCCGTGCGCAGCTTGAGCACCAGGCCGGAGGTGACCTCCTCGCCGAACAGCCGGGACCGCTCGGCCCGCAGGATGTCGTACGGGATGGAGGCCAGCCCCCAGACGATGAGCGAGACCGCCGCGAGCCCGATGAGGATTCGGGCCAGCCGCCGTGCGGGTGATCGTCTGGGAGTGGAACCGGACAAATAGACCATATTGCACACGATACATCCGCGCCCGGCCCGGCGCAAGGGGCCGAAAAATCACGCTCCCCCACTGCGGCTTTACTTGCCATTCCCTGATGGCCGGAGTAACAATACATTGAGGCAACCGGCTACTGCCGTCCTTGAGGGAAACGACGAACATGCCAAATAATATCAGGCAATTGGAAGAAAGCATCCTGCGCATGACCGCTGTGGTGCGGGCCAAGCAGGCCGCACTGACCGCCAAGAGCTTCGGCGAGGAAACCGATCCGAACCTGCGGCCGCGCGGCTGGTGGGTCCTGGCCTGCGGCGAATCGCTGGACCAGGAATCCTTCGGCCAGCGTGAACAGGCCCGACAGCGGCTTCTGGCCGCCACCCGCGAGGCGGGCCTGGTCCTGCCCGAGAATATCTGGGTCTGGGACGAGCACGGCACCGCCCAACTGGTCGTCAGCACGGTTCCCTCCATCCAGCGCGCCAACATCCTGGCCCGGAAGCTCCGTGAAAAGGGGCTGACCATCCGCATCAAGCGGGAGGACTTCTGACCGGGCCGGCAGACGCCCCCAACCCACCGCAAGGATTTCCGACATGCAGAAAGTGGCCATCATCCTCACGCAGGGGTTCGCGGATTGGGAATACGGCCTCATTGCCGGAGCGGGCGGGCCGTTCTACGGCCTGGATATCCGTTTTTTCACGCCCGTTCCGGGCGAGATCCGTTCCATGGGCGGCCTGTCCGCCGCTGTTCCCGACGGGTTGGAGTCGATCCCGGAATGGGGGCCCGGCGTGATAGCCGTCATCGGCGGGACCATCTGGGAGACCGACGACGCCCCGGTCCTCGACGGCCTGCTCCTGGCCCACCACTCCAAGGGCGGCATCGTCGCGGGCATCTGCGGCGGCACCCTGGCCCTGGCCAGGGCCGGGCTCCTGGACGATGTCCGGCACACCTCCAACGACGCGGACTATCTCCACCGCCACGCGCCGGGCTACGCCGGTTCCAAATTCTTTCGACCGGAGCCGGAGGCGGTCACCGACAACCGGGTGATTACCGCGCCGGGCACGGCCCCGGTCGGCTTCGCGGCCGCCATCTTCGCGAGCGCCGGGCTTGACCGCGACGCGGCCGAGACATTCCGCAAGATGCTGGCCGCAGAGCACACCGGGACAACCGGGGACTGATTCCGGTGAGAGCTTACAGGACGTAAAAAAGCCCCTGCGAAACGTCGCGGGGGCTTTTGGGTCGATAGGGGTTCGTGCCTATCACCTGGATTCCGGCAGGTAGGGGGTCAGTTCGGCCACGGCCTCGAACAGGAAATGGTCCACCAGGTGGCAAAGCATGTGCCCGGCCGCGATGTGGATTTCCTGGATGACGGCGGTGTCGCCCGAAGGCACGGTAACCAGGAAGTCGGACACGGAGGCCATCTCCGCGCCGCTCTGGCCGGTCATGCCAACGGTGACGATATCGTTGCGCTTGGCCTCGCGCATGGCCCGGATGACGTTGGTGCTGGTGCCCGAGGTGGAGAAGCCCACCAGGATATCGCCGGGCCTTCCCAGGGCGAGGAGCTGTTTGGAGAAGACTTCGTCGAAGCTGTAGTCGTTGGCTATGGCGGTCAGGGCCGAGGTGTCGGTGGTCAGGGCCAGGCCCGGCAGGGGCGGCCGCTCCATGCGGAACCGGTTGGTAAATTCTGCGGCCAGATGCTGGCTGTCGGCGGCGGACCCGCCGTTGCCGCAGAACATGACCTTGCCGCCCCCGGCCAGGCACACCGCCATGGCCCGGGCGATCTCGACCACCAGTTCCGCCTTGGTGTCGAAGAAGGCCTTGCGCGCGGCCAGTCCGGCCGAGGCGTGATCCATCACTTTCTGCAAAGCGGATTCAGACATGCGTTCCTCGTTTGTGGTTGTCGTCAAAAAATAGTCAGCCATGCCTATACTGCCGAAATCCGTCCTTGCCAACCCCTACCGGACGGCGGGCGCGGAAAAGGCTTTTATTCGACCGCCATTTGCGGTACAGCGCAACCTTGCGCCCGGCGCGGGACCGTTTCCCGGCCGGACCGAACATCTTTCAGCATACATCAAGGCTACCAAGACCATGACCGAATCCAAGGAAAGCACCGTCAGGCTGCTGATCACCTGCCCGGACCAGCCCGGCATCGTCGCCGCGGTTTCCGGATACCTGCACCGCAAGAACGCCAACATCATCCACTCGGATCAGCACTCCACCGACCCCGAGGGCGGCCGGTTCTTCATGCGCAACGAGTTCTTCCTGCCTGGCCTGGACATGGACGGCCTGGACGAACTGCGCCGCGAATTCGCCGAGGAGGTCACGGACGGCTTTGTCATGGACTGGTCCCTGAACCCCGTGTGGGTGCCCAAGAAGATGGTTATCCTCTGCTCCCACGTGGACCACGCCCTCATGGAGCTGCTCTGGCGCTCCAAACGCGGCGACCTGGAGACCGAGGTGGCCATGGTCATCTCCAACCACCCGACCCTGCGGCGCGAGGTCGAAAACTTCGACGTCCCCTTTCACCACGTGCCCGTGGGACCGAGCCTCCGCGACAAGGTCTCGGCCGAGGACACCATGATCGAGCTCATGGACGGCCAGGCCGACCTCATCGTCCTCGCCCGGTACATGCAGATCCTGACCCCGGACTTCGTCAAACGCTACGCGGGCCGGATCATCAATATCCACCACTCGTTCCTGCCCGCCTTCGTGGGCGCGGACCCGTACCGCCGGGCCTACGAACGCGGCGTCAAGCTCATCGGGGCCACGGCCCACTACGTCACCGAAAAACTGGACGAGGGCCCGATCATCGAGCAGGACGTCATCCGCGTGACCCACAGCCACACCGTGGACGACCTGAAGAGGCTGGGCGGCGACATCGAGCGCCACGTCCTGGCCCGTGCCGTGAAGTGGCACCTGGAAGACCGCGTCATCGTGGACGGCAACAAGACCATCGTCTTCCGCCGCTAGCCGCGCCCGGAAACAATGCACCCATGCGGACCGCCGCCCGGCAACGGGTCAGGCGGTCTTTTGCACGCCGTATTTCTGGAGGATTTCGGTCAGCCGGACGGTCAGGTTGGTCGTTCCCCTGGCCACCAGCTCAAGGTTGATAAGGACCATGATGTCCACCCGGAACACGGCCCGCTTCCACAGCTCGGCCAGGGACCGCTGCAACTCGGGTTCGAGCGAGAGCATGGACATGGCCTCGCTGAGTTGCTGCGCGGTCTTGGGCTTGAAGAGCAGGGTGTCTTCCCTGGTCACATCGTTGCCGAACAACTGCTTCTTGCGGATCTTGGACATGCCGGGCAGCTCGTTCACGGCCGAAGCGGGTACCCGCCGGGCCCGGCCGCTGCGGACCTGAATCTTGCCGCCCTCTTCGCGCCCGCACTCCTTGAGGATCTGAATGAAGTGGTTTTCCAGCAGGAAGAAGAGAATCTTTTCGAGCACCGGCAGGCTGAAATCCTTCTTGAACGGCAGGATGCCCTTGATCTGGTCCGGGACCACGGTCTCCAGCGCCTTGTAGAAATGCTCGCTGGTCACGCCGAAGGCGATGGACGCGCCCACGCCGAGCCCCACCAGTTGATCGAGCACGAACTTGAACCAGGCCTGTTCCTTGTTCCGCTCCTCGGGGTCCTTCTTTTCGGCCTCGCCCTTGCGGGCCGCCTCGGCCTCGGCCACACGGGCCCGGTACTGGGTCTCGAACTCCTCGGACACCGTGTCCACGCAGGCGATGCGCGCCGCGTGCAGCAGTTCCCCCGGCGACAGCCTGTCGAACTGGGCCAGGGGTTTGAGCCCCTTGACCAGCATGGCCTGGACCAGCTTGGCCCGCTCCTTGCCCTCGGGGTTCTCCCGGGCCTCTATGTAGCTGTTCTGGATGCGCGTCTTGGAAATCGCCTGGTCCGTGGGATTGAGCTTGGACAGGATGTCGTCGAACAGAAAACGGATGACCAGGAAGGTCCGCTCCTTGGCGATCTCGTACTTCTCGCCCTCCAGGATCTCCCGGTGGGCCTCCTCCACGCGGTTGGCGATGAACTCCTCTACAAAGGCGTTCCAGAACGCCTGGTCGAGTTGGTGCTTTTCGATGAGCGCGCTGTACTGTTCCAGGCTCTGCTGGCCGAAATAACGCAGGACCAGCTCCTCGAAATTGTCCGTCACGAGGGCCATGGCGTAGACGATGCCCTGGGCGCATTTGACCAGCACGGCCTCGGAGTTGAGCAGGGTCGCCTCCAGCTCGTCGCGCCGCGCCGCGTCCCCGGTCTTGACGGCCTTCTCGAAGTGGGCCAGCAAAATGATGAACCGGCCGACCCGCTCGTGGATGAATTCGTACCCCGGATGGCCCACCCGGCCGCAGAGTAGTTCCATGACGCTGCACCGCTGCGCCTCGAGCATGGGATACTCGTTGATGGCCGGGCTGTTGTTCTCCAGTATGGCCAGCAGCATCTCCCGCTCCGTGACCTCGCGCAGGGAAGATCGCTCCTTCAGGGCGCGGAGCTTCTTCTGATAGGCGGCAAGACGCGTTTCCTTGTCCGGCCGCGTTTTGTCTCGGGCGGGTGCTTCGCTCATGGGTTCGACTATCCTCAATGGCGCTTGATGGTTGCGTGATGCTACGCCATCTCCTGTTTTTCTGCAAAAGCATTATCACCAACCGCGCCGGGATGGAAGGGGCGCGCCTCCCCTTGACCTTTCACCTCTCCGGCGGCCATAACGGGCCTGTGATCACCTGCACCAAATGCGGAGCCAGGAACTCCGACGACACCCTGGCCTGCCCCCGCTGCGGCAACAAGCTGCAATCCTCCCGCCGCGCCGCACCGAGCCGGACGGACCCCGCCGACACGCCGCTCGAACCGTTCCGGCACCATGGCGTGCCGAGCGACCTCATGCGCTCGCTCAAGCGCATGCTCGAGGCCTGGGCCTACGTCCTGATCCTCATCGGGGTGGCCGCGGCCTGCATCGTCTACAGGCTATGGTGGCCCCTCTACCCCGCCGTCGCCCTCATCGCCCTCCTGCTCTGGCTACGGCGGGTATAGGCGGCCTCCCCCGGCCCACCGTTCTCTCTCCTCCGCCAAACGGTTGGATGCCGCCTCGCGGGTCGAAGCCATAAAAAAACCCCCGCATTCCTGCGGAGGCCTTTTCCATTGCGCTCAGGGGCTATTGACCGGGAGGGGTGGCCTGGCCGCCCTGTCCATTGGGCTGCTGGCCCTGGGCGGGCTTCCCTTCCGGGGGAAGGACCTCAAGGGCCTTCTTGAGGTCTTCCTCAAGCAGATCGGGGATGGGCCGGTCCCAGAACTTCTGTTCCTTGACGTCCTCTTCGGTCTTTTCGGAGCAGCAGACGATGGGGTCGGTGCGGGTGCATTCCGAAGAGGAGTATTCGACCACGGCGCATTTGGTGTTCTTGTCGAAATCGTAGGGGATGGTCCGGGTAAGCTTGAGGAACTCCCGGCCCTGGACGCGGATCTTGCTGTCCGAGATGCCGACCACGAAGCGGGCTTCCTGCTTGGCGTAGAACACGGAGAACAGGTAGATGTTGTCCCTGACCTTGGCCACATAGTTGATCTCATGGGGGTCCTTGCACAGGATGCGTCCCAGGACCTGCTTGCCAAGGCAGATGTCCATGTCCTGGAACTCCGAGGCCCGGGCCGGAATGACGGCCAGGGTCAGGGCCAGGGTCAGGGCGATGAGGATGCGTCGCATTGTCCTTCCTTGGTTGCCTTATCCCAGATCGAGGAAGAGCTGGAACCCTTCGGGATCGCGGGTTTCGCACCGCTCCTTGCAGCCGCAGCAGCGGTAATGGCCCTTTTTCAGGTACCACCGGGCCTTCCACGAACAGTCGCAGTTGAAGTACTCGTACACCGAGGCGTCCACGGCGCCCCGGTACCGGGTGTATCCGTCCTGTTTGAGTTTGTCTTTGCAGTCCATGGTCACGCGCCGGGCCGTTTGTTTGGCCTTGGGCCAGGAAAAGATGTACACCCGCTGCCGACAATTTGCAAAAGCCATTCCATAGGAAAAAACAACCCCTTACGAGCTAGGCGGTTTTCTGCGGGATAAGCAGGGAAAGAAAGAAGCCGATGGCGGCCACGGCGATGATGGACGCGCCCGAGGTGATGTCGAGCGCGTAGGAGAACATCAGCCCGGTGACTGTAAAGATGGCGGACAGGATGGTGGACACGACCATCATGACCTTGAGCGAACTGGTCCGCCGCTCGGCGATGAAGGGCGGAATGGTCAGCAAGGCGATGACCAGGATGAGGCCGACCACCCGGATGATCATGACCACGCTCAGGCCGACCATGACGATGAGCAGGATGTACAGGAAATTGACGGGCACGCCGCGCGAGCGGGCGAACTCCTCGTCGAAGCTCATGACCATGAAGCCCCGGTAGAAGACCAGAACGAGGACCAGGACGATGGCGGCCAGCACAGCCATGAGCCACAGGTCGGAGCGCGGCACGGCCAGGATGGAGCCGAACAGATAGCTCATCAGGTCCACGTTGTAGCCGGGAGTGAAGTCCAGCAGGATGATGCCCAGGGCCATGCCCGAGGCCCAGATGACGCCGATGACCGTGTCCACGCGCTCCCTGGCCCGCAGGGTGACCATGGCCATGATCAGGGCCATGCACACGGTGAAGGCCGAGGTCACGGGCAGGACCGGCAGGCCGAGAATGAAGGCCAGGCCCACGCCGCCGTAGGACGCATGGGCGATGCCGCCGGAGATGAAGACGATGCGGTTGACCACCACCAGGGAGCCGATGATCCCGCAGATGAGGCTGGCCAACAGTCCGGCGGCCAGGGCGTTCTGCATGAAATCGAAGCCGAGGACGTCCATCATGCCTCACCGCCCTTGTCCGCTTTGGGGGCCGCGTCCTCGCTGTCGTGGGGCGCGAGCACGCGGTGCGGCACGCGGCCGTGGGTGACCAGCTCCACCGGGCAGCACTGGTCCCCGGACCCGCCGTAGGTCATGGCGAACATGTCGTCGGTGATCTCCGGGGCCTTGTGGAAATGCAGCGTCCGGTTGACGCAGGCCACGGACTTGACCCCCGAGGCCAGGGAGGAGATGTCGTGGCTGACCATGATCACGGTCATGTCCTTGTTCAGCTCGTTGAGCAGGGAGAACAAGGATATCCGGCTGGCAGAGTCCACGCTGGCCGTGGGCTCGTCGAGCAGGAGCAGCTCCGGGTTGTCCACCAGGGCGCGGGCGATGAACACGCGCTGCTTCTGGCCGCCGGACAGCCGGGCAAGGCCGCGCCCCTGATAGTCGAGCATGCCCACCTTCTTCAGGGCCATGCGCGCCTTTTCATGATCCATCCTGGAGTGGCGGCCGGACATGCCCTTGAAGCCGGGCTTGACCGTGCCCATGCAGACCGCCTCGATCACGGTGATGGGAAAGGAACTCCCGACCACGGTGTGCTGGGGCAGGTAGCCGATGCGCCCCCCCGCCTCGCCCGGGCGCAGGCCGAGCACGCGGATGGTCCCGCTGTCGGGCCGTATCAGCCCGAGCATGAGCTTGAGCAGGGTGGACTTGCCCCCGCCGTTGGGGCCCAGCACGGCCAGGTAGTCGCCCCGCTCGATGCGCAGATCGACGTTCTCCAGCACCGGCAGACCGCCCGGCGAATAGTTCAAACCCTGTATGTCGACAACGGGCTCAGCCACGTGAAACTCCTGATGAAACGCGTTGGATGGACTTCCTTACCGATCAAGGCAGCCTAGCACAAGCCCGGAAATCACGCCAGCCACGCCCAGACCCAGGCGGCTGTCGGCAGCAGAAGGGCCGCCACGTAGAGCCTGAAGTCCGCCGCCTTGCCCGGCAGGCCGTGCCGGGTGGCCGCCAATCCGGTCAGCGCGCCCAGCCCCAGGCCGGAGGCGAAGCCGAACAGGTGCGCGCCCAGGTCGGTGTTGCCCTCCCCGTTGCCCGCGCCGAGCATGGCCAGCAGGCCGAGGCCCGCGCCGAACGGGATGAGCGCCGTGCGGGTGAAGCGCAGGAACCGCCGGAGCCACGAGCCGCTGCCCAGCCCGTGCAGCCCGCCGCCCACGCCGAACGGAGTGATCCCGGCGAGCACCCCGGCCGCGCCGAAGGTGGCCGTGGAAAAACCGATGGCGTCGTGATGGATGCCCATGACCAGGGAGTTGAACAGGTTGCCGAGCACCCCGGAGGCCATGGTCAGCAGCCAGGCCGTGCCCGAGCCGAGCCGCCGCGCGGCCAGCCAGATGAAGACCCCGCCGATGACCGCGTTTCCGGCCACATGCGGGCCGTTGGCGTGCAGGGTCAGGGCCGTGCACAACCGCCACCACTGGCCCGACAGGATGGCCCCGGCGTCCGCGCTGCCGAGCCTTACCCACAGGTCGGGGTACAGTCCCAGGCTCGGGTAGGTCCGGGAGTAGGCCCAGTAGAAAAGCACGAGCAAGGCAAGGCCGAACAGGGTCGGTTCCAGCCCGCCCACGGGGCGCAGGTCGGGCAGGTCCGCCTCGGCCGGTTCCGGGCGGTTCTCCTCGAAATAGAGTTCGATCTCCTGCACGGCCCGGTCCACGAACCACTCCTGGACCATGACCGCCCAGCCGTCGCCCCGCTCGGCCGGAAGGCGGCGCAGTTGGTGGGGCACGTGGCGCGAGGCCAGGACCAGCGCCCATAGCTGGGCCTCCCGGCGGGACAGGGGGGCGGCGGCCTGCCCGCGCACCAGGGGGACGAGATCGACCCAGGCGTGGCGCAGGACGCGGCGGAAGAATCCGGGGTGGACGGTTCGGGCGTGCATGCCGTAATGTATAGCAAATCGAGCCCGCCGCAAACCGGTTTCACCCTTGCGCCGCGCGCCCGCCCCATGCCGGCCCGATCCCGCAACCCTCAACACCCAACGAGTCTTCCATGCGCATCCGTCTTGCCGTCCTGCTCCTGCTGGCCCTCTGCCTGCTCCCCTCCCCGACGCCCGCCCGCGCCGCCGACCTGGACACCATGATCGGCCAGATGATCCTGGCCGGGTTCCGGGGCTTCTCCGTGGACAAGGACTCGATCATCGTCCGCGACATCCGCGAGCGCCACCTGGGCGGGATCATCCTCTTCGACTACGACATGTTCTGGGGCTCCGGCCGCCGCAACATCCAGACCAAGGACCAGGTCAAAAAACTCATCCGCGATCTCAAGGCCAACGCGGACATCCCCCTGTTCATGGCCGTGGATCAGGAGGGCGGCAAGGTCCAGCGGCTCAAGAAGGCGTACGGCTTCCACGAGACCCCGTCCGCGGCCGACCTCTGCGCGGGCGGCGAATTCAAGGTCCGCACGGCCGGGTTCATGGTCGGCTCCACCCTGTCGTCCGTGGGCTTCAACCTCGACTTCGCCCCGGTGGTGGACGTGAACGTCGCCCCGGACAGCCCGGCCATCGGGCGGCTGGGCCGCAGCTTCTCCAGCGACCCCGAGCAGGTGGCCCGGTGCGCCGCCGTCTTCATGGGCGAGCTGCACCGGGCAGGGGTGCTCTCCTGCCTCAAGCACTTTCCGGGGCACGGGTCGGCCGGGACCGACTCCCACAAAGGGCTGACCGACGTGACCGACACCTGGTCCGAGGCCGAGCTGAGCCCCTACCGGGAGCTGATCAAGAGCGGCCGGGTGGACATGATCATGACCGCCCACATCTTCAACGCGCACCTCGACCCGGACTATCCGGCCACCCTGTCGAAAAAAGTCATCACCGGCCTGCTGCGCGGCAAGCTCGGCTTCCGGGGCGTGGTCGTCACCGACGACATGAACATGGGGGCCATCGCCGACGAGTACGGACGCCGGGAGGCCATCCGCCGCGCCATCGAGGCGGGGGCCGACATCCTCCTGTTCGGCAACAACCTCGCCTATGACGAGCACATCGTCGAAAAGGTCCACGCGACCGTCCGCTCCCTGGTGGACGACGGGATTATCCCCGTGGCACGCATCGAGCGGTCCTACGAGCGGATCATGCGTTTGAAGGCATCGCTCGGCTAGAAGAGGCCGGAGGCTGCCTACTTGCGCGCGGCCAACCGATTCAAACGAAACCGCCGGGCGCCCTTTGCGGGCGACCGGCGGTTTTTTGCATCCCGGCGCGGGCCGCGGCTACCAGAACAAGCCGCCGGATCCGCCGGAAGTGAACCTGAGTTCGCTCTGGTTCTCGGTCAGCAGGACGAGTTCGTCCGGTCCGGTCTGGGTATCCAGACGGCGGACCGTGGCCAGGTAGGTCAGGTAGGTGTACTCCCGCTCGTCCGCGACCGGGCTGCAGGACTTGTGCGTGGCGGCCAGCGGGCCGAACTCGAGGTAATCGTCCTTCAGGGTATAGGTGCCCGTGAAGGCGTTGCACCCGCCGAATCCCTCCACCGTGCCGTCGGCGTTGAACTTTATGGTCAGCGCCGGATCGTCGTCGAAATCCCGGGACACGATCGTGCGCAGGGTCCAGGTCTTGCCGACCAGGGACTGGCGGAGGGCGTTCTCGTTCAGGACCGGGGCTTCATGGCTTCCGCACGCGCCGAGACTCGCCAGGGCGGCCAAAAGCAGCGCCGCACAACACATTCTCTTCCATAGGGTCGACATGATTCGTCTCCTTGATCAATGACTACGGGGACCATGATTAACAGGGGCCCGGCCCTGTTGCAAGGAGACACGGAAACCCCCGGCGCGGAGGTCCGGGCCGGGGGCGGGATTTCGCGGAATCGCGGACCGCTACTTCACGACCGGGCAGGCCTTGAGCGCTTCCTCGATGTCGCGCTGGGGCAGCTCGAAGTTGGTCAGCAGCCCTTGGTTGAAGGCATCGTACGAGGCTAGGTCGAGCATGCCGTGGCCCGAGTACAGGAAGACGATGACGTCGTCCGGTCCGGCGGTCTTGGCCGCCTCGATGGCCCCCTTGATGGCGTGGGAGGTCTCGGGAGCGGGCAAAAAGCCCTCGGTCTGCATGAACAGCTTGGCCGCCTCGAAGCAGTCGGTCTGGAAGTAGGCCACCGGGTCGCACAGCCCCTCGTTGACGATGTTGCAGACGATGGGCGCGTCGCCGTGGTAGCGCAGGCCGCCCGCGTGGATGGGTGCGGGCATGAAGTCGTGGCCCAGCGTGTGCATCTTGACCAGCGGGGTCAACCGAGCCATGTCGCCGAAGTCGTAGCGGTACTCGCCGCGCGTCAGGGTCGGACACGCCTTGGGCTCCACCGCGATGAACTTCACCGGATCGCCGTCGAGCTTCTGCGGCAGGAACGGCAGGACCAGTCCGCCGAAGTTGGAGCCGCCGCCCACGCAGCCCACCAGGTGGGTGGCCTTTTCGCCGATCATCTCGAGCTGCTTCTGAACCTCCAGGCCGGTGATGGTCTGGTGGATGAGCACGTGGTTGAGCACCGAGCCGAGCGCGTACTTGGTGTCGTCATGGGTGGCCGCGTCCTCCACGGCCTCGGAGATGGCCAGCCCCAGCGACCCTTTGCAGTCCGGGTCCCTGGCCAGCATCTCGCGGCCCGTGCGGGTCTGGTCCGAGGGCGAGGGATAGATGGTCCCGCCGTAGGTGTTGATGATCATCTTGCGGTACGGCTTCTGCTCGTAGGAGACCTTGACCATGTAGACCACGCACTCCATGCCGTACTGGGCGCAGGCGAACGACAGGGCCGTGCCCCACTGGCCCGCGCCGGTCTCGGTGGCCAGCCGCGTCACGCCCTCGATCTTGTTGTAGTACGCCTGGGGCACCGAGGTGTTCGGCTTGTGCGAGCCCGCCGGGGACACGGACTCGTCCTTGTAGAATATCTTGCACTTGGCCCCGATGGCCTTTTCCAGCCGGTCGGCGCGAACCAGGGGCGAGGGGCGCCAGATCTTGTAGACGTCCTGGACCTCCTGGGGGATGTCGATGAACCGGTCCGTGCTCATCTCCTGGGCGATGAGTGAATCGGGGAAGATCGGGGAGAGCATGTCCGGGGTGAGCGGCTCCATGGTCTCCGGGTTGAGCGGCGGGGCCATGGGCGTGGGTAAATCCGGCATGGGATTGTACCACTGGGTGGGCATCTGGTCCTGGGGTAGAAAGATCTTCTTCACAGACATGGTGTTCCTCCGAACGGTTGCGCGTTGTAGGCCGGATCGGGTGAAGCTTCCCGGCTCCCCGATCCGGTGCGCGTTGACGAAAAAAAACCGCTGGCGACGAACCAGCGGCTTTCCGATGTCCAAACGCGCGCGCAAGCACGCCGCCACCGGGACCGGCGGCGGATCGCTTCAGCGCGCGTCTAGGAATCGGGCCGCTTGACGTTACGCCACCCGCGTCCACAAAAATGGTTGTATGATATGGGTGTTTGCATAGGTGTGTTGATTACTCGGGAACAGCCCGCAATGTCAAGGAATCCTACTCGGCCAGCCCGGCGGCCAGCTCGGGCAGGATCTCCCCGGCCGGGCCGTGCAGGGCGAAGTCCATGAACCCGGTGTTCGGGGTCGGTTCCGGGTTGATCTCCACGGTCACGGCCCCGTGGTCTTTGGCCAACTGGTAGAAGGACGCGGCGGGCTGGACCAGGCCGGAGGTGCCCACGGACAGGAACACGTCCGTCTTGCCGATCTGCTCGATGGCCAGCTTGAGCACGCCGGGCGTGAGCGGCTCGCCGAACCAGACCACGCCGGGACGCAGCAGGTGGCCGCAGACCGGACAGTCCGGCAATGCCGGCAACTCGGAAAAATCTTCGCGGGCGTGGGTGCAGACCGTGCAGCGCACCTGCCACAGGGAGCCATGCATCTCGACCACCTTGCGGCTGCCAGCGCGGACGTGCAGGCCGTCCACGTTCTGGGTGATCAGAAGAAAATTCGGAATCTGCCGCTCCATGGCCGCCAGGGCCAGGTGGGCCGCGTTGGGGTAGCAGTTCCCCACCTGCTTGCGCCGCCAGTTGTAGAACTCCCAGACCAGCTCCGGGTGGGCGGCGAAGGCGTCGGGCCGGGCCAGGTCCTCGGCCCGATGGTGCTTCCACAGCCCGTCGCGGCCCCGGAAGGTGGGCACCCCACTCTCGGCGGACACCCCCGCCCCGGTCAGAACGACCACCCGCCTGTCCCCGCTCAACAACGCCTTGACCATCTCCAATTCAGCCTGCACGATATCTCCAACCATCCGTCAAATTGTCATGTTGTCCGCCGGAAACCGCGCCAGGCCCGGTTTTCCGCCGCCGGGCCGCTTGCAATCCGGCCGAATAAACGTCATAGTCCGCTACTTCATTTTACAACAGTCCCGACCAGATCGCCCGAGGAGGACCCCATTGGCTACTAGAACTGTCTATTACATTGAAGGTGACGGCATCGGCCCCGAAGTCTGGGCCGCCGCGCGCCCCGTCCTGAACAAGGCCGTGGAGATGGCCTACGGCGAGGCCAACCAACTCGACTGGCAGGAGCTGCTGGCGGGCGAGAAGGCATTCGCCGAGACCGGCGAACATTTGCCCAAAGCGACCATGGACGCCCTGGCCCAGGCAGACCTGGCCATGAAGGGCCCGCTGAACACACCGGTGGGCAAGGGCTTCCGCAGCCTGAACGTCACCCTGCGTCAGGTCTTCGACCTCTACGCCTGCATCCGTCCCATCAAGTATTTCAAGGGGATAGAATCCCCGGTCAAGCGCCCCGACCTGGTCGACATGGTCGTCTTCCGCGAGAACACCGAGGACGTCTACGCCGGTATTGAATACCAGTCCGGCTCCCCGGAAGCCAAGAAATTAATCGAATTTCTCGTGGACGAACTCGGCGCGAACATCGACATCACCGCGGGCGTGGGCATCAAGCCCATCACCCCGGCGGGCTCCAAGCGGCTGGTCAAAAAGGCCATCGACTTCGCCATCGCCGAGGGCCGTCCGTCCGTGACCCTGGTCCACAAGGGCAACATCATGAAGACCACCGAAGGTGGCTTCCGCGCCTGGGGCTACGAACTGGCGGACGAGGAATACCAGGGCAAGGTCGTGCGCGAAGGCGCGGACGGCGAGGGCGTGATCATCAAGGACCGCATCGCCGACGCCATGTTCCAGAACGTGCTCATGTACCCCGAGCAGTACTCGGTACTCGCCACCACCAACCTGAACGGCGACTACATCTCCGACGCCCTGGCCGCACAGGTGGGCGGACTCGGCCTGGCCCCCGGTGTGAACATGGGCGAGAAGCTGGCCTTTTTCGAGGCGACCCACGGCACCGCCCCGACCATCGCGGGCAAAGACCAGGCCAACCCCGGCTCCCTGATCCTGTCCGGGGCCATGCTGCTGGAACACATCGGCTGGACCGATGCCGCCGCGCTGATCCACGCCTCGGTGGAGAAGACCCTGGCCGCCAAGAAGGTCACCGTAGACCTGGCCGCCCAGATCAACGGCGCCACCCAGGTGGGCTGCAAGGAATTCGGCGAACTCCTGCTGGCCAACCTGTAACCTTCCGTTCCAAAACATTCCCGGCGGGCCGCGACCATGCGTCGCGGCCCGCCGTTCCGTTTGACGCCGGGAATTTCCCGCTCCCCCGCTTGACCCCCACCCCTCTCTTGGCTACCCTCGTTCATGGCGGAAATTGTTTTTTCCGGCCGGGCCGCACGGTCCGGTCCCGCCGGGCTCCGTGCCCGCCACCGATCGCCCGTCTCGCCCCGAGACGCCGACCCTCCGGATTCCCGCCTCCGGCCCCGCCCGGAACCGCATACTCCACAACACCTGCAAAAAGGAGTCGAATCATGCCTCAACATACCCCTGAAATCAGTGAAACCGGCCAGTGCACCGAGTGCAACGGCGCGGACAGCCTGCTCGCCACCCTGGTGGCCAGCGGCGTGGAAGTCTGCTTCGCCAACCCCGGCACCTCGGAGATGCACTTCGTCTCCGCCCTGGACCGCATCCCCGGCATGCGCGGGGTGCTCTGCCTGTTCGAGGGCGTGGCCACGGGCGCGGCGGACGGCTACGCCCGCATGACCGGCAAGCCCGCCTGCACCCTGCTCCACCTCGGGCCCGGCTTCGCCAACGGCATGGCCAACCTGCACAACGCCCGCAAGGGCCAGTCCCCGGTGGTCAACGTCGTCGGCGACCACGCCACCTACCACGTCCGCTACGACGCGCCCCTGACCTCCAACGTGGAGGGTTTTGCCGAGGCCATCTCTCACTGGGTCCGCCGCCCGCGCAGCCCCCGCACCGTGGCCCTGGACGCCGCCGAAGCGGTCCGCGCCGCGCGCGTGGCCCCGGGCCAGGTCGCCACCCTGATCCTGCCCGCGGACACGGCCTGGCTCCCGGCCGAGCGCCCCGCGCCCGCCCTGGAGGCCCCCAAACCCGCTCCGGTGTTCCCGGACGCCATCGACGCCGCGGCCAAGGCCCTGACCAACGGCAAGAAGACCGCCATCCTCATGCGCGGGTCCGTGCTCTACGGTGAGGGGCTCAACGCCGCCGGATGCGTGGCGGCCAAAACCGGGGCCACCCTGTTCTGCGATACCTTCACCCCGCGCATGCGCTCCGGCGCGGGAACGCCCGTGGTCGAGCGCCTGCCCTACCGGGGCAAGGACGTCCTGGCCCGGCTCGACGAGTTCGAGCAGCTCCTGCTGGTGGGAGCCGAACCGCCGGTCTCCTTCTTCGCCTATCCCGGGCAGGAGAGCTGGCTGACCCCGCCGCACTGCGCCATCCTGACCCTGGCCCATCCCAGCGAGGACGGCAACGCCGCGCTCATCGACCTGGCCTCCTCCGTGGACGCCTCGCCCGACTGCGCCATGTATCCGCTTGATCCGCCCTCTCTGCCCGGCGACGGCCCGCTGACCGCCGAGGCCGCACTGCGCATCGTGGCCGCGCTCCTGCCCGAAAACGCCATCGTCACCGATGAGGGCATCACCTCGACCCTGCCCTACGCGAACCTGCTCGCCACGGCCGCGCCCCACGACTACCTGGCCCTGACCGGCGGCGCCATCGGCGGCATCCTGCCCCTGTCCACCGGAGCCGCCGTGGCCGCGCCCGACCGCAAGGTGGTCTGCCTGGAGGGCGACGGCAGCGCCATGTACACCGTGCAGGCCCTGTGGACCCAGGCCAGGGAGAACCTGGACGTGGTCACCGTGCTCTATGCCAACCGCTCCTACGCTGTCCTCAACCAGGAGCTCAAGATGGTCCGGGCTGCGGCCGGAGGCGACAAGGCCGTGTCCCTGCTCGACCTGCACGACCCATCGCTGGACTGGGTGCGCATCGCCGAGGGCATGGGCGTCGAGGCCGTCAGCGTCGACACCACCCAGGACTTTGCCGAAGCCCTGCGCGCCGCCCTGAGCGCCAAGGGCCCCCGGCTCATCGAGGCCGTCATCTAGTACAACCCCGGCGGGCCGGGGCTGCACGCCCCGGCCCGTCCATTTTCCGTTTCCTCTCCACAAAGCCTGGCATAAGACCTGCAAACCTCTTTGACAAAGCCGTCCCGATCTTCCGGGCGTAAAAGGAGAGCGCGCATGTATCTGCAGGAGTTGCAAAGAAACTGGAACACCTTCGGCCGGGAAGACCCGCTCTGGGCCGTGGCCTCTTCACCGGATAAAGTGAACAATGCGTGGGACGTACAAGAGTTCTTTGAAACGGGAGCCGGCCACGTCAACCACATCGCCGCCTGGATGAAGGCCAACGGCCTGCCCGAGGGGAGGACCTCCGCGCTGGACTTCGGCTGCGGAGTCGGAAGATTGACGCAGGCCCTGTGCGATCATTTCAAAACCTGCGTCGGTGTGGACATCGCCCCGTCCATGCTGGCCAAGGCCCGGGAATTCAACCAATTCGGCATGCACTGCATATACCGGCTGAACGAGACCGACGACCTCTCGCTGTTCCGCGACGGCAGCTTCGACATGGTCCTCACCGCGCATGTGCTCCAACACATCCGGCCCCATGTGGGCGTACGGTACATCGCGGAGTTCATTCGCGTGCTCAAACCGGGCGGGCTGGCCGTTTTCCACTGCCCCAGCGCCAAGGCTGTGTTCGCCTATCCCGATGAAGGCTTGGCCTGCGCCCTTTCTGCCGGTACGGAGGCCATGCTCCTTGAGTGCGGCTCCAAGCTGACCATACGCGTGAAGGCGACCAATACCGGCACGCATCCCATAGGAATGGACCAACAGACCAACGCGCCCGTGCGCCTGATCCATCACTGGTACAATATCGACACCGATGAGATGGCACAAAACCACGGCCGCCTGAATTTGCCGCAAACCGTGCTCCAACCCGGCGATTCTGTGGAGATGGATTACCTCGCGGCCTCTCCGGCAGTACCGGGCAATTTCGTCCTGGCCATCACCGCAATGGACTATTTCGGCAAACCCATGATCAATCCCGACGAGGCTCAATGCGTCATACCGGTTCTGGTCGTCCCCGCATCGGAACAACCCGGGACAGACGCCCCGCTGGCCGCCGAACGGCCCTACAGCGAGACCCACGCCATCCCGGTGGAGACCGTGGAGCAGGTGGTGTCCATGGCGGGCGGGCGCATGGTCGAGGTACAATCTAACCAAAGCCTGCCCGGCGGCCAGGTCAGTTCGACCTATTACGCCACGCGGTGAGTCCATTTCACGCGCACAGCCCCGATATCGGAAACGGATTTCCGTTTTAGACCTTGCGAAAACCTTGGCTCTCTACTAAGTGAAAGCCATGCCTGAAAAAGACAAACGCATTCTCATTCTGGGCGTCGGCAACATCCTGTTCACCGACGAGGGATTCGGCGTCCGCGTGGCCGAGGAACTCGAACAGAAATATCATTTTTCCGACAACGTCACCGTGCTCGACGGCGGCACGCTGGGGCTCAAGCTCATGGGCCCGATCATGGAGTCGGACTATCTGATCATCGTGGACATCGTGCTCAACGAGGGCGAGCCGGGCGAGATCTTCCGCCTGCTGGGCGAGGACCTGAACAAGGCATGCGCCTTCAAGAATTCCATGCACCAGACCGACTTGCTCGATACGCTGGCCCAGTGTAGCATCATCGGGAGTGTGCCGGACGACGTGATCCTCTACGGCATCGAGCCGGTCAACTACAAGGACATGTCCGCCGCCCTGTCACCGGAACTCGAAGCCAAGCTGCCCGAGATGGAAGCCCTGGTCCTCGAGGAAGTGAAGGCCGCCGGCGCTTCCTACGCCCTTCGGACGGACGACAACCCCGCAACGGAGAAGATCTATGTGCCTCGCGATACCAGCAGAAATTCTTGAAATCAGTGACGGCGTCGCCACCTGCAAAGTGGGCGAAGGCGACACCACGGTCCAGGCGTCCATCATGCTCATGGACGAGGAAGTTGCCATCGGCGACTATATCATCATCCACGCCGGGTTCGCCCTGCGCAAGCTCGACCCCAAGGAGGCCCAGGAGACCCTGAAAATCCTGCGCGACATGGTCGAACTCCTGGGCGGCGAAGCGTACCAGCACGAGATGCTCTAACCCCCGCACAACGGATGGGAAAAGGCCCGGGACGCTTGGCGTTCCGGGCCTTTTTGCCGTCTGCCTCCGGCGGCCAGGCTCCGCCTCGATCAGGATGAAGCCCATGCCGGGCATGGCCGGGAAGTCCGGACTTTGCTTGTGACGGCCCTCCCCGCAAGCCGACGCGCACGATGCCCGACCCCACCCAGATGGCGTGGGCCGCCCAGGGAGATGGCCCGCAAGACCAGGGCCAGGAGGAAGAAGGCCAGCCCGTACCCGGCGACCACCAGCAGGCTCGGCCCGAGTCGGGAAAACCCGTCGCTCGCCTGAAGCGCGGTGGTGCAGACGATGCCGCAGACAATGGTCAGGGCCGGAGGGACGTATCCCATGATGCCGCCGGGGCCCGAGATCAGACCTGTTGTTTCTTGCCGGGCAGGAACGAGGTGCGCAGGAAGGCGGGGCTGGCGAAGGCCAGCGGATTGCGGACCACCATGTCGGGCAGGATGTGGTACCAGCGGTAGCCGAGTCCGTGGAAATAGGCGCGGGCGCGGTCCAGGTGCCCGGTCTCGCGGGCGGCGTGCAGGGCGGCGTCCCGTTGGCAACGCGACCGGGCGAGCGGCCTGAGAATGCGCTCGCTGAACCCGTACTTGAGCAGCATGGCCTTGATCCGGCGGTACTCCCGGTGTCGCGACACGCCGTCGGCCAGGGCGAAAAAGGCGACCACCAGCCAGCCCCCGCCCCACCAGCACAAGACCGCGCCCCCGGACGCATCTCCCGAGGCCCACTGCGCCGCCCCGGCCCCCTTCAACACGAAGGCGGCCAGCAGCGCCAAGGCCCCGGTCACATACGGCCACGGCGCGGCCTTCACATACCGCGCCCCGCGCCCGACAACGCCCACTCTTTCCTCTTCTCTCCGCATACCCGAATCCGTAGCCAACAACCCCCGAAAGGTCAAACCGCCCCTTTCTCCGTGCGCCTCATCCCCCCTTCACAACAAGCGCCTTGGGTGCGCAGCCGCCCAACAGCGTTCACCCGATACTGCCCGCCTCTCCCCTCCACCAACCGCCTCCAGCGCCTTGGTTGGAAACGCCACCCAACAGCGACGCCCACGCACCACCTCACCGCGCAGATTTCCCCCACTCCCGCAACCCTCCACCCCCGAGCACGCACGGAGCGAAACTTCGTAGAGTGGGTCAGCCGTGCATTTTTCGAGGGCGGATTTGACCGCAGCGTAGTGGGCCTGCGTGAGGATCAAATCCCCCCTCGGAAAATGTGCGGATGGCCCGCTATCCGAAGCCGCCGCAGGCGCCAGCGCAAAAAAAAGAGGCCCGGCATAAGCCGGGCCTCTGTTTTTTTGCGCGTCAGCGCCTGCACTCTTACAAAACGCGGAACTTTTTGACGTTGCCGGTCTTGTTGTCGATGACGTGCACGCCGCAGGCGATGCAGGGGTCATAGGAGTGGACGGTACGCAGGATCTCGACCGGGCGTTCCGGATCGGCGATCGGGGTGTTGTCCAGCAGGGCCTCTTCAGTGGGGCCGGGCAGGTTGTTGTCGCAGCGGGGACCGAGGTTCCAGGTGGACGGGACCACGAGCTGGAAGTTGTCGATCTTGCTGTTCTTGATGTCGATCCAGTGGCTCAGGCCGCCGCGGGGAGCATTGACGAAGCCAACGCCCTGCGCTTCGGCGGGCATGTCCCAATCCTTGCAGATATCGAGGTTGCCCTTGGCGATGTTCTCCTTCAGATCGTTGACCATGTCTTCGGTCTTCAGGCAGGTGATCAGGCACTCGATACCGCGGGCGCCGGTGCGGCCCAGGGTGGAGAAGAGGGCCTCGGGGCCGACTTCCAGTTTGCCGAGGACGAAGTTGACGTACTTGACGAACTCGGGATGGCCCAGGCCGTAGTTGACCAGGCAGGTGGCCAGCGGGCCCACTTCGGTGGACTTGCCTTCGTAGCGGGGAGCCTTCATCCAGGAGTACTTCGCCTTGTCGTCCAGGCTGGTGTACATGGGATCGGTGACGCCGTTGTAGGGATGCTTCGGAGAGCTGTCCTTGTACCAGGAGTGCTTGACGTGCTCCTCGATCTTGGTCGGGTCAAAGGCCTGGACGTCGGTGATCTTGCGATCGAAGATGACGCCGGGCTTGATGTACCGGGAGTTCAGGTCGGCCTCGCCGCCCTGCGCCGGGTATTCGCCGAAGCTCATGAAGTTGGTGGTGCCGCCGATGGAAGCCCAGTCCTTGTAGTAGCTGGCAACAGCGATGAGGTCCGGGATGTAGCAGTCGAGGATGAAGTCCTTGATGTCCGCATACAGGGCCAGGAAGTCATTGATGTACTTGTCGGTCAGGCCTTCGTAGCAAGACACGCCACCCATGACGGTGAACTGGGTGTGCGGGTTCTTGGCACCGAACACTGCCATGGCGCGAGCGGCCTTGACCTGCAGGTGCAGGGCGTTCAGGTAGTGGTTGGTGGCCAGCAGGTTGACCTCGGGCGGCAGGACGTAGGCCGGGTGGCCGCCGAGGAAGTAGGCGTTGGTGAAGATGCCCAGGCGGCCGGAGTCGACGATGCTCTTGACGGTGTCCTTGGTCTTCTGAAGGTCTTCCTTGGAAGAGACGATCTTGGGATCAGGGCGCACGGTCTTGGCGACGGCGGCGGCGATTTCAGCGGTCTTGTTGACGTCGGCGGACAGGCAGCCGGTGACGTCGACGAAGTCCAGGGCATGCAGGTGATAGAAATGCACGATGTGGTCGTGCATGAACTGAGCCGCCAGCACCAGGTTGCGGATGATGGTGGCGTTGTGGGGCAGTACCTTGTCCACGCCGACGGCGTTGTCGACGCAACGGACGGAAGCGAGCGCGTGCACGTAGGTGCAGACGCCGCAGGAGCGCTGGGTGAAGTGCTGTGCATCGCGGGGATCACGGCCTTTCAGGATGATCTCCAGACCGCGGAACAGCTGGGAGCTGCTGCGGACGTCCACGATTTTGCCATCTTCGACCACGGCCTCAATGCGCAGGTGACCCTCGATCCTGGTGACCGGATCAACTACGACATCGTGTTTCCCATGCGCCATCGGGGCGGCTTTAGGGGAGCAACCAGACATATTGTATCCTCCTTAAGAATTCTGATTCTGTCTGCGTTAGTTGAACGAAACCCGTTCCGACCACCAATTAGAGATTGGTGAGGTCGGTGTAGAAGTAGGTTTCGCCATCCCAGTCGGCGCCGTCCCAGAACTCGGGCTGCGAGCAGCCGATGCAGGGATGGCCGGCCTGGACAGGCCAGTTGTACTGGTTGAACTTGACAGTGGGGCAGTTGTTGAAGGTCTCGGGACCACGACAACCGAGCTTACGCAGACACCAGCCCTTGCGGGCTTCTTCGGAACCGAAGGAAGGCGCGAATTCGTCCATGTCGAAATGCTCCTGCCTCGGGCAGTTGTCGTGCACGGTCTCGCCGTAGAAGGGGATCGGACGCCCGACGTCGTCGAGTTCGGGGATACCCTTGGTGAGGTAGTGCACGATGGTGCCGACCAGGGAGAACGGGTTGGGCGGGCAGCCGGGGACGTTGATGAACGTCTTGTCCGGGAACAGCTCGCCGACGCCCTTGGCACCGGTCGGGTTCGGGGCGGCCTTCTGCACGCCGCCGTAGGACGCGCAGGTGCCGTACGTGATGGTGGCGGCAGCCGCGTTGACGACCTTGGTGGTGGTCTCCAGCATGGTGTGGCCGCCGACCTTGCCGTACGCGCCGGGCTCGTTGGCGGTACCGGTCGGAGCGGTCGGGACGCCGCCTTCGATGACGGCCACGAAATTGCCGGCGTTGACCGTATCCCACAGAGCCTTCTCTGCGGCATGACCCGCGGCGGCCATGATGGTCTCATGGTAGTCCAGCGAGATGTAGTCCAGGATGAGGGCGTCGATGTAGGGCTCGACGGTCCTCAGGATGGATTCGGAACAACCGGTACATTCGGCGTTGTGCAGCCAAACGACGTCGGGCCTGTTGTCAGCTGTGAGGGCTTCGGCGACTTTCGGAGCGAAAGCCGGCCCCATGCCCATCACTGCGGCCACGGTTCCGCAGAACTTCATGAAATCACGGCGAGAGACGCCGCGTTTTTCCAGCCGTTCCACGGCTCCTTCCTTGCCATGACCTACGGAAAATTTCATAGAACACCTCCGTAATAAAATGAGTCTGTTATGAGGAGAACACCGTTATTCCCCCCATAACCGTCGGGCACAAGCCCGAACTCGGACCTAAACCGTCTCTTTGTCACGATTAACAAAAACGTGACACGATTAACATTCTTTTTCCGAGTTCGTGCTATAACCCCCCGGAAAAATTAATTAACAAAGTCGTATCGCGCTTTACAAACAAAATCAATAGGCAACTTTAAAAAACTTTCAAGCGAATCGGCAAGCTAGGCGACTTGGCGAGAACACGTGACAAAAATCACAGAAGGCCCCGCCCACGGGCATCGGCGGTCGACAATCCGGTCCGGCCCCGAACGCCGTGCCGATCGCCCGGCCCTCCCGGACGCCCGCCGAAAATATCTGTACGTGCCGAAACAATAATTGATTCCATTCTTCCACTCCGCCTACAATTCCGCTAAAACAGGAGACGAATCACCAATCCCAAGGAGGACCTTCCCATGGCCGTCATCATTGACCTTTCCATCTTCCCCCTGGACAAGGGCGGCTCCGGTCTGAGCGCCTACGTCTCCCGCGCCCTGAACGTCATCAAGGCATCCGGCCTGAAATACCGTCTCTGCCCCATGGGCACCAGCATCGAAGGCGAATGGGCCGACGTCATGGGGGTGGTCGACGCCTGCTACCGCGAGCTGGAGAAGGATTCGGACCGCCTGTACATGACCATCAAGGTGGACGCCCGCAAGGGCCGCCGCGACGGCATGAGCCAGAAGCTCCAGAGCGTCGAGAGCAAGCTGGCGTAAGGACCGACCGCCCATGGACGCACCACCGGACAGACAGGCCGCAGAGGCCGAAGAGCACAAGCCCAGGCCGCCCGGCGTGCGGGCCAGCAGGTCCCTGATCTTCAAGTTCCTGGTGCGCATCCTGCCCCCCCTGGTGGTGGGCATCCTGTTGTTCATGCTCGCAGTCGGGCACTTCACCCGGCGCGACATCATGAACAAGATCGACACCGACGTCGGCATCTTCGCCACGGCCACCAGCCGCGTGCTGGACGGCCTGCTGTGGAACTACCAGACCGAGGAGATGGTCAGCGCCCTGGCCACCATTTCGAGCAACCCCGCCATGCTCGGGGCCGAGATATACGACGAGAACGGCGACCTCTTCCTGTCCTACGGGATCACCCCCGAGGACCACGTGAGCGGCCTCAAGACCCTGCGGCGCGACATATACAGGCGCATGCCCGACGGCAGCCGCGCGGACATGGGCAGGCTGGCCATTTACTACACGCACACCTTTGCCGAAAAGCAATTCCGCCAGCAATTCCTGTGGCAGATGCTCCAGTTCCTGCTGATCGTCGCCGTCACCCTGTCCGGCGCGGCCTATGCCTTCAACCGGACCGTGAGTCGCCCGCTCAAGGCGCTGCTCGGCGCCATCCGCACCACCGGAGAAACCGGCCGCTGGACCGAGGCCGATTGGCGCAGCGACGACGAAATCGGCGAGGTCATCGAGGCCCACAACGGTATGCTCCGGCACATCGCGGGCAAGGAGGCGGCCCTGGCCGACAGCGAGAAGCGCTACCGCCAGCTCTTCGAGAACGCTCTGGTGGGCATCTACCTGATCAGCGCCGAGGGCATCGTCATCGAGGCCAACCGGACCGTGGCCGACATCATGGGCTACGCCTCCTCGGCCGCGACGGCCAAGGTCAACGTACTGAACCACTACATGCACCGGGAGGACCGGGACCGCCTGTGGGAGGCCCTGCACCGCGACGGGGAGATCTCCCGCTTCCGCACCGAGCTGCGCCGGGTGGACGGCTCGCCCATGTGGGCGGAGCTCTCGGGTCGGCTGAACGCGGACGGGTCCTTCAACGGCATCCTGCAGGACGTCACGGACCTGGTGGAGGCGGCCCGGGCCGTGGAGGAACGCGATGAGCTGCACCGGGCCTTCTTCGAAGAGAACAAGGCGGTCATGCTCCTGCACGACCCCCTGGACTCGACCATCCAGTTCGTCAATCCGGCGGCCTGCCAATACTACGGCTACACCAACGAGGAAATGACCTCCATGACCATCCGCCAGTTGGACTGCATGACCGACGAGGAGATGTACCGGGAACTCAAGGAGGCGGCCGAGGAACGGCGCAGTTATTTCAAGCAGGTGCACACCCTCAAGGACGGCACCCGTCGGGACGTGGAGGTCTTCACCGGGCCGGTCTCACTGGGGCACCGCCAACTCCACTACTCCATCGTCCATGACGTCACCGGAAAGCGGCGGTTGGAGGCCCGGCTGCAACGCATGGCCACCCGCGACCAACTGACCGGAGCCCACAACCGGCACGCCTTTTTCCAGCGGGCCAAGAGCGAGTTGGCGCGGGCCAAGCGGTTCGGCCACCCCCTGACCGTGCTCATGTTCGACCTCGATCATTTCAAGGAAGTAAACGACTCCCACGGCCACGCCACCGGGGACGAGGTCCTGCGCACCTTCGCCCTGCGCTGCCGGGCCGACTTCCGGCAGAGCGACATCTTCGCCCGCATGGGCGGAGAGGAGTTCGCCGCCCTGCTGGTGGAGACCCGGGCCGGGCAGGCCGTGGAGGCGGCCGAACGCATCCGGGCCATGGCCGCGAACCGGCCCGTTCCCACCGAAGCCGGAGACCTGGTCGTGACCGTGTCCATAGGCGTGACGGCCATGACCGCCGAGGACTCCATCAACGACCTGCTCAAGCGCGCGGACGAGGCCCTGTATAAAGCCAAGCAGTCGGGCCGCAACTCGGTGGTCCGGCTGTGACCCTCGCCGGCTTTAGGACAGGATCCATCCATAAACGAAACGGAGGAACACGGCCGTGGCCATGATCACCCAGCAGAACGTGCAGTTGAAACCGGTCTCGCGCGGAAACTACCTGATGCGCAACGTGCTCAGGCACAACATGGTCTTCAGCGAGGGCAGCAAGGGCGACGCAGCGTACATCCTGACCGAGGGCAGGATCGAGATTTCCAAGAACTTCGAGGACCGCAAGAAGGTCTTCGCCATCCTCAAGCCCATCTCCATCTTCGGCGAAATGGCCCTGTTCCTGGATGACGGCGTGCGCACGGCCACGGCCATCGCCCTGGAGGACTCCAAGGTCATCGTGGTCACCCGCGACGACCTGGACGAGTTCATGCGCGAATCCCCCAAGGTCATCGCCTCCATCATCACCGTCCTGGTGGCCCGCCTGAAATCCACCACGCGCAAGGCCATGAAGGCCCCGTCCGTGGGATTGGGCGTGGTCCGCATCCTCGACCTCTTCTCCACCTGCGGCAAGTTCGAACTGAAATACGGGGCCACGGTCAAGGCCCTGGCCGAGACCTTCGTGAGCACCCCGGAACGGATCGAGCAATACATCCACGGCCTGGCCGACCAGGGGCTCCTGGCCGTGGGCCGGGACGAAAACGACGTCCGGATCATCCGCATCCGCGAGCGGGACATGCTCGCCGCGGTCATGCAGAAGCAGGAGTAAAGGGCATGAACGACTTTCTGGACACCAGACTGGAGACAGCGCGCTGTCGGCTGCGCCCCTGGCGGATGGAGGACATCCCCCTGATCCCGCCCGTGGCGAACACCAGGGAGATATCCTGGAACACCTCCTTCCGGTTCCCCCACCCCTTTGACGAGGCCGCGGCCGAACGGCTGGTCCACTGGTCGCGGGACGGTGCGGGCGGGGACAAGTGGCAGTTCGCGGTCTTCCTCGGCGGGAAGCTCGTGGGCAGTTGCGGGACCATCCGGGGCACGGACGTGGAGGCGCACACCGCCAAAGTGGGCTACTGGCTCGACCCGGCCCACTGGGGCAAGGGGCTGGCCACCGAGATTGTGGGCGAGCTGGTCCGCTACATGCGCGACGAGACGGTCATCGAGCAGCTCACGGCCGTCTGTTTCGGCTGGAACCCGGCCTCGCGCCGGGTGCTGGAAAAGACGGGCTTCCGCCAGGAAGGGCTGCGCCGGGGCGTGGTCCGCAAATGGGGAAAGCTCACCGACCTGTGGATATACGGCCTGCTGCTCTAGTCCAGGGCCACCAGCTCCAGGTCGCCCCAGGCGGCCACCTTGGCGTCGTACTGGGCGAAGACCCCGTCCAACCCGTGGGCGGCCAGTTCCCTGGCGCGCCGGAGCACCCGGTCCATATCCTTTTCGGAACCCAGCATGTTGCACAGGGCCGTGGCCGCGGCGTCGGCCAGCCGGGCGTCCTTGGCGCGCACGGCCACCAGGTCGCCGGAGCCGAGGCTCAGGGAGTGTCCGATGGTCCCGCTGGAGGCGCACAGGGCCACCGGGAAGGCGCCGGCCTCTATGCGCAGTCCCACGGACGCCCCGGACCCGGGATCGGCCAGCAGCGCCACCACCCGCTCGCGCGTGGAGCGCAGGTAGGTGTCCCCGCCGTTCTCCACCAGAATATTCGGGCTGCGCGAAGCGAACGCCTCGCCCACGGCCTGGGCCACGGCCCCGGCCACGGCGGCCATGGGCCCCACCCCGCACGGCTCGGCCGCGGCGGCCATGGCCCGGACGACGTCCGGCGCGCTGTCCGGCACGGCCACGGGCACGAGGCTCTCGGCGAACTCCGGGTGGAACATGATCCAGTTCTTGATCTCGCCGCGCACCGTGGAGACAAAGGCGGCTATCTCGTCACGCAGGTCGAGCTCGGCCACCACGAGCAGGTCGGTCTGCTCCACGGCCACCTGGAAGCGGACCTCGCCCTCCCGGGACCGGACCATGCGCCGGTACCCGCGCTCTGTGGAAAGATGTTTCCCGGCCATCACCAATCCCTCCCCGCCGATGTTCCGAATACGGAACAGCATACGAACACGTTTACGAACACCCTATCCACACCCGCCCCCACAACGCACAACCAACGAACACCCTTTTCCACACCGCACCCGCCGAAGGCGGCACGAAAGTTCAGGAAGGAAAGGGGATGGAGGTCCGGGAAGGGGAAAGGGAACCCTTTTCTCAAAGGGTTCCCTTTCCCCTTCCCCGCCGCCGAGGCACCGATCCCTCCCGCTAAAAGCCCTGGTCCTCGTTGACGAGGACGACCTTGATGCGTCCCTTGGGGAGCGATTTTTCGGTGATCGTCCAGACGTTGCAGATGCGGTCCGGGGACGAGCAGTCCATGCAGTAGCCGGTCTTGACGCAGGGGGTCTTCTTGTCCAGGCGCATGGCGTTGACCGGGGCGGCGTATTCCTTGATGCGCTCCATGGCCCGTTCCAGGTCGGGCACGAGCTTGTTCCTGCCGACGAGCAGGACCACGTCGCGGGGGCCGAAGTTGATGGCCCCCACGCGGTTGCCGATCATGTCCAGGTTGACCAGGTGCCCTTCGCTGGTGACGGCGTTGGTGCTGCCGAAGAAGCAGTCCGTAAGCAGGGCACGACGACGCAATTCGTGCTTCTCCTCGGCCGAGAGCGAGCCGTCCCAGGTGTCCAGGGCCTCATAGTCCGGGTTGTCGCGCAGGTATTCGTAGAGCCCGGAGGCGGCCAGGGTGGCGGACCCGCCCCAGGACACGGTCTTCGGCTTGAGCTCGGGCAGGATCTCGTTGACCACGACGTCACGCGCCTCGGCCAGGGAGTCGGCCATGTACACGTCGAAGCCGTTCTTTTCGAGTTGTTCCTTGAGATCGGTCAGGTGCAGGTTCCAGTAGTTGTCCACGGGCTTGTCCATATGGCCTCCGGTATATAATTCATTAATAACGTGTTCTGCGGCAATTTGGAAAACGCTCGATTTTTCGCTCGCCAAGCGGTGAAAAAGCTTGTAGCAGAAAACCCGCCCGGCCGGAAGCGGAGTCCCCGAAACCCGGAGAAAATACCGCTTGACGGCCTCAGGGCCAGCGGTTATATGCTTCCGTTCAACGCAACTTCCAGCAAATTTTACTCTTCAGGAGATCACAGATATGAAACGTACTTACCAGCCCAGCAAATGCCGCCGCAAGAGAACCCACGGTTTCCTGGTGCGTTCGCGCACCAAAAACGGTCGCAAGGTGCTCGCCCGCCGTCGCGCCAAAGGGCGTAAGAGATTAGCCGTCTAGCTTGGAACAAGGAGCGTCGGCTGCTCGGAAGCCCTGAATTCACCGCTTGTTACGAGCAGGGCAAGAAGCATTTCACGAAGAGTTTCATCCTGTTCATGCGCAAGCGCAGCGACCCTGACGGCGGCATCCGCCTGGGGCTGACTGTCAGTAAAAAGATGGGACACGCAGTGGCGCGCAACCGTATAAAGAGGGTGGTGCGCGAGTATTTCAGGCTGCATCAATTCGATTTTGATTTGCCTCTGGATATCGTCGTTGTTCCGAAGCGGAACCTTGAGGCCAAGCAGCTGACCCTCGCCCTCGCCAAAGAAGAGTTTACCCCGCTTTTGAGCCGTTTGCGTTCGGAAGCGGCGGCCTCTTAGAGAGGAAATGATGCGCTCATTATTCCTGGCGCTCATTTGGTTTTACCAGAAACTCATCTCCCCCTTGCTGCCTCCGGCCTGCAGGTTCTATCCATCGTGCTCCGAGTACGCGAAGGAAGCCCTGATCCGCCATGGCGCCTTCAAGGGGAGCCTTCTTGCGCTTTGGCGTCTCCTTCGTTGCCAGCCTCTATGCCGCGGGGGATTTGACCCCGTCCCGGCCGTTTGGCCCGATTCCAAAACCAAAGCGAGATTCACCCCATGGAGAAGAAGGAGCAAATCCGTCTTGTAATTGCCCTGGTCCTGAGCGCTATCGTCCTTTTCGGATGGCAGTACATCACGGGTCCCTCGGCGGAACAAAAAGCGGAAATGGCCCGCAAGGCCGCCGAGGCCGAGCAAAAGACGGCCGCCCTCACCCAAAAATCCCAAGACGCAGCCAAAGCCGCCACGGAAGCTGCTCCCGTTCCCGAATTCGTCCCCACCGACGGCGTGTCCGTCACGGTGGACACCCCGCTGTACACCGCCGTGTTCAATTCCCAGGGCGGCGTACTCGAAAAGTTCATCCTCAAGAAGTACCGCGAAACCATTGAGAAGGACTCCCCGTTCGTCGACCTGGTCGGCGCCGATGCCTTCGCCAAGGGCCCGCTGGGCCTGATCCTGACCCTGAACGACAAGGAATACCACACCTGGCGTCGCGGCAAGTGGGCCTTCTCCGGCTCCGACCTGACCCTGACCAAGGCCGACGGGACCAAGACCCTGACCTTCACCGGCCAGGTGGACGGCTACCGCATCGAACGGGTGCTGACCTTCCATCCCGATTCCTACCTCATCGACGAGGCGGCAACGGTCACCAACCTGACCGGCACCGGCGCCGAGGGAGCCCTGTCCTTCACCGCCGCGGCCAAGTCCATGTCCGATGAAAGCGACCGCTACAACCCCACCCGCGTGGTCTACCTGACCAAGGACACCCGCAAGGAGCTGAGCGACCGCGACGATCTGCGCAAGGACGGGCTGTCCGCGCCCGGCGACCTCAAGTGGGGCGCCATCGAGTCCAACTACTTCCTGTTCGCGATCATGCCCAGGACCGAGAACGCCTCCCTGTCCGCGGGCATGCAGGGCGACATCTTCCGCATGGCCGTGTCCGACAAGGCCACGTTCATGCCCAATGTGGCCAAGACCCTGAAGACCTCCTATTTCGTGGGTTCCACGGACCGCAAGATGCTGGCCCAGATGCCCAACGACCTGAGCGACACGGTCAACTTCGGCTGGTTCGACTTCCTGGCCAAGCCCCTGCTGGTGGCCCTGAACTTCTTCTACGGCTACATCGGCAACTACGGCGTGGCCATCATCATCCTGACCATAATCATCAAGCTGATCTTCTGGCCCCTATCCCAGAGGAGCTACGCTTCCATGGAAAAGATGAAGAAGCTCCAGCCCATGGTCGCCAAGCTGCGCGAGAAATACGGCGACGACAAGCAACGCCTCAACCAGGAGACCATGGCCCTGTACAAGACGTACAAGGTCAACCCCATGGGCGGCTGTCTGCCGATGGTCGTCCAGATCCCCGTCTTCTTCGGCCTGTACAAGGCCCTGCTCGGCGCGGTGGAGCTGCGGCATGCCCCGTTCATCGCCCACCTGCCCTTCACCGACCTGCCCTGGCTGGCCGACCTGTCCGCCAAGGACCCGTACTATATCTCGCCGATCATCATGGGCGCGTCCATGTTCCTGCAGCAGCGGATGACCCCGAGCACAGGCGATGCCACGCAGCAGAAGATCATGCTCTTCATGCCGCTGGTCTTCACTTTCATGTTCCTGCAGTTCCCGTCCGGCCTGGTCATCTACTGGCTCTTCAACAACCTCCTGTCCATCGGACAGCAACTGATGATCGCCAGGAAATCCAAGGCCCCGGCCGCCGCGAGCAACGACTAACGCCACCGGGGGGCTTCATCACCCCGGCTTGAGAAGGATACGAGAATGAGTGACTTCAAAGAATTCCAGGGGAAGGACCTGGACGAAGCGATCGAAAGCGCATGTGACTACTTCAATCTGCAGCGCGACCGGCTGGAAATCGAAATCCTGTCCGGAGGATCCTCCGGCATCTTCGGTATCATGGGCGTCAAAAAGGCCAAGGTTCAGGCCCGCCCCCGCGCCCAGGTGAACGCTTCCGACATCCTCAACGGCGAGAGCAAGCCCGCCAAGCCCAAGCGCGAGGCCAAACCCAAGCGCGAGGCCAAGGCCCCGGCCGAACCCGAGGCTGCCGTGGAGGAGGTCGTCGAGATCGTGGAAGAGACCGTGGAAGCGATCGTTGAGACAATCCCGGACGAGGAGCCCAACGGCAACGTCATCCCCGTGGAGGAATACAACGACATCAACGGCAACGTGGTCGAGCCCGAGCCGACCGACGAGCCCCCGGCCCGCAAGCCCCGCGAGAAAAAGCCCCGTCCGCCCAAGGGCGAGAAAAAGAGCCGCGAGCGCAAGCCCCGCGAACGCAAGCCCCGGGAGCCGCGTGAACCCCGTGAGCCGCGCGAACCGCGTGAGGAACGGCCCCGCACCGACATGTCCGAGTTCGACCCGACGCTCCTCGAGAACGCCGTGCGCGAGGTCATGGGCGAGCTGCTGACCCCCATCGTGGGCGAGACCACCGTGGAGATCACCCTGGAATCCGACCGGGTCAAGGTCTTCATCGACGACGAGGAGAACTCCGGCCTGATCATCGGCCGCGAGGGCCAGACCCTGTCCTCCATCCAGTACCTGGTCAACCGGCTGGTCTCCCGCAAGATGGAGGCCTCGGTGCGCATCCAGGTCGACACCGGCGACTACCGCGAGCGCCAGGACGACAAGCTCAGGCAGATCGCCTGGCACCTGGCCGAGAAGGCGGACAGCCTGGGCCGGACCCAGTCCACCAAGCCCCTGTCCTCCTACCACCGCCGCGTCATCCACCTGGCCCTGCAGGACAACGAGACGGTCTTCACCCGCTCCAAGGGCGACGGCCCCATGAAGCGCGTGCTCATCGTCCCCAAGAGCCGCAAGAACGGCAACGGCCGCGCCCGCTACTAAGGACGCGACTTTCAAGAGCGGCGCATACGCACCGCTCTCGACAGCCTTGTGATTTTAGGAAGGCCGCTCATTGGAGCGGCCTTTTTATTGCTGGAAACGGCTTTGCCATTCAACCGAAGCTCCTGTAAGGAATCCTCATGCTCGACCCCAGGCACGCACAGGACACCATCGCGGCCATCGCCACCCCGCCCGGCGACGGCGGCGTGGGCATCATCCGCATCAGCGGCCCGCGCGCCCGCGACATCGCCCGCGCCCTGTTCCGCCCGGCGAACGCGGCCTTCACCGATTTCAAGCCCTATCGCCTGCACTACGGCCACGTGGTCGACGCCAATGGTGCGGACCTGGACGACGTACTCTGCGCCTGCATGCCCGGCCCCAATTCCTACACCGGCGAGGACGTGGTCGAGCTCAATTGTCACGGCGGCCGTGCCGTGCTCGGCGCTGTCCTCCAGGAGGCCCTGAACCGGGGTGCGCGCCTGGCCGAACGCGGCGAATTCACCTACCGCGCGTTCATGAACGGGCGCATGGACCTGTCCCAGGCCGAGGCCGTGGCCGAGATGATCCACGCCCCGACCAAGGCGGCCATGCACCTTGCCCAGGTCAAGCTGTCCGGCCTGCTCGGGCGCAAGATCGCGGACCTGCGCGCCCGGCTCGAAGGGCTGCGCGCCCAACTGGCCGTGGCCGTGGACTTTCCGGATGAGGAGCTGGAGTGCCTCTCCCCGGAGGAATTGATACGCACCGTGGAAGCCGTGCGCGGCGAGATCGCCGCCCTGCTCCGGGCCGTGGACCGCACCCGCGCCTGGCGCGAAGGGGCCTTGGCGGTCCTGGCGGGCCGGGTCAACGCGGGCAAGTCGAGCCTGATGAACGCGCTGCTCGGCCGCAACCGGGCCATCGTCACGGACCAGCCGGGCACGACCCGCGACTACCTGGAGGAGACCCTGAACCTGGACGGGTTGTCCATCCGCTTGGCCGACACCGCGGGCATCCGGGCCACGGACGACGCCGTGGAGGCCGCCGGATTGACCATGGGCCGCGAACTCATGGACCGGGCCGACCTGGTCCTGGTCCTCATGGACGGCACCGTGCCCGTGGACGACGACACCCTGGACGCCGCCCGGCGCACCGGCCCGGACAAGGGGCTGGCCGTGCTGAACAAGGCGGACCTCGACGGTTTCGACGAGGCCAACGGCGCGCCGCTCGCCGCCCTCGGCTTCGAGACCGTGGCCGTGTCGGCCAAGACCGGCGCGGGCCTGGATACCCTGGCCGCGCGCATCCGCGAACGCATCCTCAAGGACGCGGGCCAGCCCGACCCGGACGAACTGGCGCCCAACGCCCGGCAGGCCGCCGTGCTGGCCGAGGCCGACCGCGAGCTGGACGACCTGGCCGCCGACGCCGACGCGGGCATCCCCTACGACCTCTTGAGCGTGCGCCTGGAAACCGCCTGCGACGTGCTTTCCGGCATCACCGGCGAGATCGCGGCGAACGACGTGCTCAACACCATCTTCGACTCGTTCTGCATAGGAAAATGACATGACCAAGGAACCCGAATTGATCGACGTGCAGCACGTCACCTGCGGCCTGGTGCCGCTCATGCAGACCCACCTGGAAGGGTCCGACCCCGAGGTGGACACCGTGTCCTTCAAGGTCCGCCAGGGCATCCAGACCGAGCTGTGGAACTCCTTCGGCACGGGCAGCCGATGGCGACTGACCGAGATCAGCTCGGACCTCTTCTTCGACGTGGCCACCTTCGTGCGCGTGGAAGTCTCCGAGCTCGACCCCCTGGGGCTGATCGACTTCTAGCCGACTCTCCATGGACAAAAGCCCCCGCCGGTCATCGACCGGCGGGGGCTTTGCCGTCATCCGCACGGGGCCTACGCCTGGGAGTTGGTCTCCGCGCCGCCCGCCGGGCTGGCCGGGGCCACGTACTTGAGGACCACGAAACCGAGCGCGCCCGAGACCAGGGAGGCGAACAGGATGGCGATCTTGGCCAGGGCCACCAGGGAGGAGCCCTCGTCGAAGGCCAGGTTGCCGATGAAGATGGACATGGTGAAGCCCACGCCCGCCAGGCAGGCCGCGCCCCACAGGTGGACCAGTGTGGTCCGGTCCGGGAAGGCGGCCAGGCCGAGCCTGTTCACCAGCCAGCACGCCCCGGTCACACCGACCTGCTTGCCCACGACCAGGCCGACGAACACCCCGATCGAGACCGGGCTAAACAGTTCGCGGAAGACCTCGGCGTCCAGGGATACGCCCGCGTTGGCCAGGGCGAAGACCGGCATGATGAAGAAGGAGACCCAGGGATGCAGGCCGTGCTCGATGTTCTGCAAGGGCGTGGTGGCCGCCTCGTAGGCGTGCTCCATGGCGTGCAGGGCCATCTGCTGCTCCTTGTTGGTCAGCACGCTCTTGCCCGGCGTGATGGCCATCTCGAAAACCTCGGCCGCCTCGCGCAACTCGGCGACGAAGGTGGCGCAATTCATGCGCGTCCCGGCCGGGATGGTCATGGCCGCCAGCACGCCCGCGATGGTTGCGTGGATGCCGGACAGGAGGAAGGCGAACCAGACGATCACCCCGAGGGCCAGGTACGGGATGGAATGGCGGATGCGCCAGCGCAGGTTGAGCACGGCCATGAGCGCCAACCCGGCCAGCCCGACAAACAGGGCCGTCAGGTTCAGGGAGGCGGTGTAGAAGATGGCGATGACCAGGATGGCCCCGATGTCGTCCACGATGGCCACGGCGGTCAGGAATATCTTGAGCCCAACGGGCACGCGACTGCCGAGCAGGGACATGATCCCCAGCGCGAAGGCGATGTCCGTGGCCATGGGGATGCCCCAGCCCGCGATGGACTCGTGGCCCGCGTTCAGGCCGAAGAAGATCAGCGCGGGCACGGCCATGCCGCCCATGGCCGCGGCCACGGGCATGATGGTTCGGCTCGGGGTGGACAGCCCGCCCACCAGCAGTTCACGCTTGATCTCCAGCCCCACCAGGAAGAAAAAGATGGCCATGAGCCCGTCGTTGATCCACAGCAGCACGGGCTTGGACAGGACCCAGCCGCCCACACCCACGGTCAGCCGGGTCTGCCACAACGCCTCGTAGGAGGGGGCCCACGGCGAGTTGGCCCAGACCAGAGCCGCCATGGTGCAGGCCATGAGCGCGATGCCGCCCGCCGCCTCCATGCGGAAGAACTTGTCGAAGGAATGGAGTACGTAGTGAACCGGCAGCGGCCTGTCCTCGGGTCGGGTCATGGGATGCTCCTTTTGGGGATGACTGGAGCGAGTATACCAGTATCCCCATGAAGGGCAACATCTGCCGCTTTTCGCCATGGAATGCCGTGGGTTCGCCGCGTCCGGTCAGCGCCCAACCAGCTTCCGGGCCAGCGCCAGAGCCCTTCCGGCCAGGGGGCAGCCGGGCGAATCGAGCATGGCCCGCAGGTCGTCCACGGTGTCCAGGTCCGCCAACCGGTCGAGCACGGCCGCGTCCATATCCGCCGCCGCCAGCCGCTCCAGGGCCCGCGCGTACACCCTGGAGCCCCCCCACTGCGCCTCGTCGAACAGGGCCGGGACAAACCCGTCGCGGTAAAAGCCCGCCAGAAAGTAGCCGCCGTCCTCGGCCGGGCCCAGGGCCGCCCGTCCGGGGGCAAGCGCGTCGAGCCCCTGGCGGACGATGGACGGCGTCAGCCCGGGGATGTCGCTGCCGGTCAGGACCGCCCGGTCATAGCCCAAGGCAAAGGCGTCCCGAAATGCGTTCGCCATGCGCTCGCCCAGGTCCCTGCCCCGCTGGGCCAGGAAGCGGCGGTTCGGGCCGAGCCACGCCCGCATGACCTCGACCCGCGTGGCGGGCGTGAAACAGACAATCAGGTCCGCGCCGAGCCCGTTATCGAGTCGATCGAGCATGCCCTCGACCATGGCCGCGTAGAAGTCGGCCACCAGTTCGGGCCGGGCCGGGCCGATCATCCGGGTTTTGACCCGTCCGGGTTCCGGGTGGCGGACGAAGAACAGCAGGCAGTCGCGCATCAATCCTCCCCGCTGCCGGGCCGGTAGGAACGCGCCAGGTCCTCGGGCGCGGCGCCCAGGGCGTAGCGCAGCCGCAGCCGCCAGTTGCCGAGCGTCCGCCGGACCACGCCGTCGCGCTCCCACCGCCGGGGGGAGGTCAGGACGCGCTCCCCGAGAATGGCGACCGGCTCGCCCCGCCGCTTGAGCCGCCGGAACAGTTCCACGTCCTCCATAATCGGGATGGTCGCGAATCCGCCCAGTTCGCGAAACAGCGCCGCATCGAGGAACGGGGCCTGGTCGCCGTAAGGCACGCGCTCCAAGCGGGAGCGCAGGTTGGCGAACCGGGCGACCACGGCCAGGGCCCATCGGCGGGAATCGATGGCCAGGGAAAAGGCCCCGGCCCGGACGCGGCCGCCGTCCCTGACGAGGGCGCGGTCCACGGCCTCCGGCCACCCCTCGGGCAGCCGGGTGTCCGCGTGCAGGAAGAGCAGGACGTCCCCTCCGGCCACGGCTGCGCCCGCGTTCATCTGCACGCCCCGGCCGGGCGGGCAACGCACCCCGGCCACGTCCGGTTCGCGCAGAGTCTTCAGGGTCGTGTGGCCCGGTCCGCCGTCGGCCACCACGATCTCCACCGGCCGGTCCAAAGCGGATGCGCGCACCTGCCGGACCGTCCGATTGATGATCGCGGACTCGCCGTACACCGGGATGATCACGGAAATGGAACGTGCGGAGGTTGCCATCGGGTCCATGGGGGATTACTAGACTGTTTGCCGTTTTTAATAAAGACCGGAGGGAGCGATGCGCAAAGGCGTGACCGAAGACAAAGGCGTGCTGGCCGACATCCTGGACAAGGCCGAGGTAGTCTGGCTGGCCCTGGTCGACGACGAGGGCCCGCACTGCGTGCCCGTGAATTTCGCGGTGGAGGGCGACACCCTGTTCGTCCACTCGGGCAAAAGGGGCCGCAAGGCCGCCTGCCTGGACTCGGGCGCTCCCCTGGCCTTTTCCGCTGCCGTGGACATGGAACTCAAGACCAGCGAAGACAACGCCTGCGAGTTGGGTTATCGTTTTCGCTCGGTTATGGGCCGCGGCGTGCCGCGCCGGCTTACCGGCGACGAAAAGATGCGCGCACTGGACCTGATTACCCTCAAGTATGCGGGCCGCGCCATGCCCTACAACGAAAAGGTCCTGGCCATTACCGGTGCATACGCCATCGACATGCATTCCGCCACCGCGCGGATCAAGGAATAGGAGGGCACCATGATCACCTTTTTCATCGGCGATTCCCTGACGCTCGGCTGCGGCGACGAGGCCGGGCTCGGCTGGCCCGGACGGCTCGCCTCCGCCATGATGCACCACGGCCAGGACCTGACCTGGTACAACCTCGGCGTGCGCGCCAACACCACGACCAAGATCCGCGAGCGCTGGAAGGAGGAGGTCACGCGCCGTTTCCTGCCGGGCCAGAACACCCGGCTGGTCTTCTCCTTCGGCGTGGCCGACATCTCCAACGACGTGCCCGCCAAGGCCTCCTTCGACAATGCCGAGGCCATCCTGTCCGAGGCCAAGGCCTTGGGCCCGACCCTGTTCATCGGCCCCATGCCCGTGGGCGACCAGGACAGGACCGAGCGCATCATCCAGCTTTCCCTGGGGTTCGAGTCCGTGTGCGAGCGGCTCGGCGTGCCCCACGTCCCGGTGATCGGCTTCCTGCGCGAATCCGACGCCTACGCCTCGGCCCTTGAGGCCTACGACAATGTCCATCCGGCGGCCAAGGGGTACGCAACCCTGGCCGAGTACCTGATGCAAACCCACGCGGCCCGGGAGTTCCTCGGGCTGGACTAAAAATTGAACGATAAGAATCGAACAACAGGAAACGAGCGATAAGTAATGAGCGATTTGAAATCCTTTGCCAGCGACAACAACTCGGGGGCCCACCCGGCCGTCATGGAGGCCGTGGTCCGGGTCAACACCGGGCACCTCAAGTCCTACGGCGACGACGAACTGTCCATCCACACCGATGAGGTGTTCAAGGAATACTTCGGGTCCCAGGCGCGCATCCATTACGTGACCACCGGCACGGCGGCCAACGTCCTCGGCCTGCGCTCCGTGACCCACACCTACAACTCCGTGCTCTGCGCCGAGCAGGCCCACATCAACAACGACGAGTGCGGCGCGCCCGAGGCCTTCGGCGGCATCAAGCTGGTGCCCATCCCGTCTCCGGACGGCAAGCTCACGCCCGGCATGGTCGCCCCCTACCTCGGGCACGTCGGCTTCGTGCACGCCTCCCAGCCCAAGGTCATCTCCATCACCCAGCCCACCGAGGTGGGCAAGCTGTACACCCTCAAGGAGATCGAGGACCTGGTGGAATTCGCCCACGACCGCGACCTGCTGGTGCACCTGGACGGCGCGCGCCTGGCCAACGCCTGCGCGGCGCTCAACTGCTCCTTCTTCGACATGACCACCGCCCTGGACGTGGACTTCATCTCCTTCGGCGGGACCAAGAACGGCTGCCTCATGGGCGAGGCCGTGATCTTCCTCAACCCGGACATCGGCCAGGGCTTTCCCTACCTGCGCAAGCAGGCCATGCAGTTGGTCTCCAAGATGCGCTTCGTCTCGGCCCAGCTCGAGGCCTACCTCAAGGACGACCTGTGGCTCAAGAACGCGCAGAACGCCAACGCCATGGCCAAACGGCTGGCCGAAAAGGCCGGGGCCATCGACGGCGTGACCATCAAGGGCACCGTGGACTGCAACTCCCTGTTCGCGCACATCCCGCCCGAGGCCACGGAGATTCTGCTCAAGAAATACTACTTCTACGTATGGAACGAGCACGATCAGACCGTGCGCTGGATGACCTCCTGGGCCACCACCGAGGCGATGGTCGACGAGTTCGTGGACGACCTGCGTCAGGCCATGCAGGCGGTAGCATGAGCCGGGAACTGAAACGCCTCTGCGTCTACCTGGGGTCCAATCCGGGCAACAACCCGGCCTACGTGGCCGCTGCCGAATCGGTCGGCCGCGAGCTGGCCGCGCGCGGGATCGGCCTGGTCTACGGCGGGTCCTCCACCGGGCTCATGGGCCGCCTTGCCGACGCCTGCCTGGCCGAGGGCGGCGAGGTCATCGGGGTCATCCCCAAGCGGCTGGTCGAGAAGGAAATCGCCCACCAGGGACTGACCGAGTCCCACGTGGTCAACTCCATGCACGAGCGCAAGCAGCTCATGGCCGACTTCTCGGACGGGTTCATCACCCTGCCCGGCGGCATCGGCACGCTGGAGGAGTTTTTCGAGGTCCTGACCTGGAATCAGATCGGCTACCACGCCAAGCCGTGCGGCCTGCTGGACGTGAACGGCTACTACACCTGCCTGGCCGAGCACATGGATCGCATGGTCGCCGAGGGTTTCCTCATGGCCGACCACCGGCGCATGGTCCTGACCAGCCCCGACCCCGGCGAGCTGATCGACCTGTTCGCCGAGTACGATCCGCCGCATGTGGACAAATGGATTGAATTGAAAAAGGGCCTCTAGACGAGGCTCTTTTTTTTGCGCCTTCGACCTCAAGAAAACCAAAGAAGCGTCGATACAATTCATGCACTCTATCAATGGATGGGTACTATGCAACTCTTCGGCATTGACCTTTCTTCGCAGGAAAAAACCGGACTCTCCATGTCCATCGGCGGGCAGCGAGCCTCTTCAGAGGCGCCCCCCTCCGCCCCGATTCCCGACGCCGCATATACACAGAAGGCCTTGGCCGCCGACAACACGATGACCGGGCACTTCGTGCATGCAGGCAGGAAACAGTCGAAATACATCACCGGCCTCATGATGGGATTTGAACTCGAAAAGACCTTTTCGAATCAGATGCGCTCTGTGGTGGCCGGATACAACAACCTCGTTGACCTGACCGCAAAGGCCAAAGCCCTTGCGGGCGACAAAATCAACAACATCGACCGTGAGCGCATAGGCGAGGAGGCCGCCGACCACGTCAAGACGGTCATCGACAACGAGGTTTCGGACACCAACAACGAAAAGCTCGAGGATATCCGCGAAGAAATTGAGGAAAAGGCCGACGAGGCCGTGAAACCGGAAAGCGAAAAGGCGTTGGAAAATACCACCGCTCCCCGGGAGGAGCTTGAGAAAAGTCTGGACGGCAAAACGCAGGCCGACCCGACCGGGGCAACCCCGTCCGGAGAAAAGAAAACCGTCACCGCTTCCGACCAATCGGCGGACGCGGGGTCGCAGCCGCCCTACAATCCGGCCGATTCCATGCTACCTGAATCCATACCCGCCGCCATAGACATCCTGGTCTAGCCATACCGCACCGCACTCCGTTGTGCTGGCCAATGAACGCAAAGCCCCGAACCTCTCCGGTCCGGGGCTTTATCATGACATTGAAACCGCCTGGACGACGCTATTGCAGGTGTCCGGCGTTGTGCAACCGCCGCTGGTCCGCCGGTGGCGGGCTCCACTGGTAGGTCCAGGTCTCGGACAGGGTTTGGCCGCCCGAAGTCAGGATCATGCGCAGGTTGATCGGGTGCTCGCTCTCGTCCGGCGGGACCAGGTCGAAACGGACGCGGTAGCCGTGCACCGAATCAAGCGGCAGGACCGAGGCCAACTCGACCTCGCCCGCCGTGGTCTTGATGGAGGCCTTGACCTGGGCGTCCTTGCCCAGCCCGGCCAGCGGGCCGCCCGTGAAATCGACCACGAACCGCTTGCTGTAATGTGTGCGCCGCTTGCCGACCGCGCCGCCCAGGCCGGTGAAGGTATCGGCCACGCGGGCCAGGTCCTTCGGGCCGGGCGAGGCCGTGCCCCAGAAGAGGTCATAGCTGAAGAGCATTTCCTTGCCGGGCACCACGGCTTCGGCCGGGTGCCAGAAGGCCACGATGTTGTCGAAGGTCTCGTCCAGGGCCGGAATCTCCACCAGCTCCACCGCGCCCTTGCCCCAGTCGCCGCGCGGCACGACCCACAGGCTTGGGCGCTTGTCGTAGTACACGCCGTCGTCCTGGTAGTGGTCGAAGTTCTGGTCGCGCTGGAGCAGGCCGAAGCCCCTGGGGTTGTCGTCCACATAGGCGTTGAAGCGCAGGGAGCGCGGGTTGTTCAGGGGCCGCCAGAGCCACTCGCCCGCGCCGGTGTGCAGGGCCAGGCCGTCCGAGTCGTGGATTTCCGGCCGCCAGTCGTACCCCGTGCGCCGGTCGTTCTCGCCGACCATGAACATGCTGGTCAGCGGGGCGATGCCCAGCCGCTCGATGGGCTTGCGCGGATACAGGGCTGCGTCCACGCGCATCACGAGCGTGTCGCCGGGGGTGATGTCGAAACGGTAGGCTCCGGCCACGCTCGGCGAATCGAGCAGCGCGTAGACCGTGGCCGTGTTGCTGCCCGGTTTCGGGCGTTCCAGCCAGAAGGCGGTGAAGACCGGAAATTCCTCGGGCCGGGACAGGGCGGTGTCCACGGCCAGGCCGCGCGCGGACAGGCCGTACTGCATCTCCTTGCCCACGGCTCGGAAATAGCTCGCGCCCAGGAAGGCGACCACGTCACGCTCCCAGTCCGGGGCGAACTGCAGGCGGAAACCCGCGAAGCCCATGTCCCCAGGCAGCCCGGCCGGGTCGATGCCGGACGTGCCGTAGTCGAACAGCCCGGCGTCGTAGGCGACCCGGACGGCCTTGCCGCCCTTGAGTTCATAGATGGCCACGGGCCGCTTGAAGTACAGCCCCAAATGGAACAGCGTGGCCTGGAATTTCGACCTGCCGCCGCGCCACAGGGCGTGGGCCTTGTTGAAATGGATGGCTTGGTATTGGTCCCAGTTCATACTCGCGACCGCCTGGGGAATCTCGCCCTCGTGGTCGGCATACGGCTGCCCGGCCAGGGCGCGGGCCCGGCCCTTGAGCACGGCGTAGTCAAAGGGTTCGGCGGACGGCGGCTCCGCAAAGGCGGCTCCGGACACGGCGAACAGAGCAAGGCCCGCGACAGCGAACAACAGCGCGGCCAACGGGCGCACGCGGCGCGATGTGGGACAGGGAATATGTGAAGAGGCCATGGGGCTTTCTCCTTGGTCTTGGGCGGTTCAACGCTGTGACGGCGGACCTGCCTGGAGGATTGCGGCCATGGAATCGTTATTGATGACAGAAAGTTAATCCCTGGATCACAACGCCGTTTCGCTTCCTCGGGTGGTCCGACGGTTTTTCCTAATAGGGGAATGCCGTGGAACCTGCAAGCAAGTGCAACAGGGAAAACGCGAATGGAGAAGACCGCGTCACACGCGGCCGCGCCCAGGGACGCCTACTTGCACATCTGGGCTTCGCCCAGGACCTTGAGCCAGACCTCGGGCCCGAAGCCCAGGACCACCTTGTCGCCCGCCACCAGGATGGGCGTGCCGGGCAGATGGGCCGTACGGGCGAGCATGGCGCTCTCAAGCACGTGGGGCTCGCGCTTCTTTTGCAGGCGCACGTACAGCTTCTCGATGGTCGTGCCCTTGAGCAGCTCGGGGAAGGCCCGAGTGAACTGGGCCAGGACGAGCATGCGCGCCTCCATGAGGTCCTGGGTCTTGGGCTGCTTCAGGTCGTGGTAGGCGAACTTGGCCAGCTTCGGCAGACGGTCCGTGCCCGCCGCGTCCTCCAGGACCCAGGCGGCCATGTCCGAACCGATGAAGCTGCGGCGCGGGAAAAAGGAGAGGCGCAACGTACCGTACAGCTTGGGGTATTCCCGCAACAGCTTGTCGGCCAGGCGGCAGTGCCAGCACAGGGGGTCGGTGACGACGACCACGTCCAGGGTGCCTTGGCCGTGCAGCTCGACCACCGCGTTGTCGTACAGGGCCCGAAACTCGGGCGAACAGCCGTTGGGGATGCGGGGCTCGGCCGGGGCCGAGGCCGAGCCATGCTGGCCGGACTCGGGCGCGGGCTTGGCCTTCTCGGACGACGTGTCGTCGGCCTGGCGGCAACCGGCGAAAAGGGCCAGAGCGACGATCAGCAGGGGCAGGAGGATCAGATTCTTGCGCATGGGGCAACATATGCTCTTCGCGCCGGAAAGCCAAGCCCGGCGCGGACCGGGGAGGATTCCCCCCGCCCGCGCCGCGCTCAGGCGGCCGCGTCGCCGACCCGGACCGGTTCCGCCGGCGCGGCGACCGCGCTGCGGTTGGCGGCGTGGAAACGGCTTACCCCGTCGCGGCCCATGAACCGGGACAGAACCTTGGGGTCGGATTTGAGCAGGTCCACCAGGATAAGCCCGTCCATGCAGTTGCCGAAATCCGGGTCCATGTTGAAGCCGATGATCTTGCCGCCCAGCTTGAGGTACTGCTTGAGCAGCACCGGAATGGACCGGCCGTCCTCTACGTCGCGGACGAAGTCGGCCACGTCCTCGGGGTCGTCGAACACCCCGTCAGGCAGGGAGAAATCCAGTCGCTTCAACCGCTTGACCTTGGGTGGCCGCTTGGGCAGGGCCATGTGGGCCAACTCCGGCAGGGAGCAGTGACGCTCCATGAAGCCGACGATGAGCTCGCGGGCGACCACGGAATATTCGCTGGAGATGGAGACGCAGCCGAAGAGGCGGTGGTAGCGGGGATTGCGGGCCACGTATTCGGCCAGCCCCTTCCAGAGCATCAGGAGCGGCTGGTAGCTGCGCTGGTACTTGGGGACCACGAAGGATCGGCCCAGCTCCAGGGCGGGCCCGAGCCCCTCCAGGAAACCGGGGCGGTAGTTGAACAGGGTCGAGGTGTACAGCCCGTCCGGCCCCTTTTCGGCCATGATCTCGTCGGTCAGGGCGAAACGGTACGCCCCGGCCACCTCGCGCTCCTTGTGGTTCCAGAGCACCAGGTGGCGGTAGGCGTCGTCGAATCGGTCGATGTCCATGGCCCGGCCCGTGCCCTCGCCCACCTGGCGGAAGGTCTCCTCGCGGCGGATGCCGATCTCGCGCAGCAGCCTGGGTATCTCGTCGGCCGCGGCGTGGAACACGGTGAATTCGCCGTTGTGCAGCAGGACGTTTTCGTCGGGCAGGCTGGCCACCTCGGAGGCGAGGATGTGCTTGCCGCGCGAATTGGCGATGGGGTCCATGCGCCGTTTGGCCTCGCGCCCCTTGAAGTGGAAACGCGGTTTGCGCTCGCGGCGCAGCAGGTAGGTGCGGAAGCGCAGGTAGTCGACCACCGCCTGGTCGCCGTCAAGCTCGGCCAGCTTGTCCTGGCCGATGACCGTGCCCAGGCGCACGCCGATGACGTCGCGGGCGGCGTGCTTCAGGTTCTCGTGGGGCAGAAGCACGGTGCGTAGCCGGGGGTGGATGAGCCCCAGGGTCTGGAACAGGCCGGAGTTGCGCCCGTCGAAGAAGACCGGCAGGGCCGCGGCCCCGGTCTTGCGGATGATCCGCCCGATCATGGGGCTCCAGAGCGGGTCGCCTACGCGGCGCTTCTTGACCTTCAGGCTGGACACCTCGCCCGCCGGGAAGACCACCAGCATGCCGCCGTTCTTGAGCCAGCGCATGCAGGCCTTGAGCCCGGCGATGTTCTTGCGCGAGGCCCCGGCCCCGCCGAAGGGGTCCACCTGGATGATCAGGTCGTCCATCTCCGGGATCATGCCGAGCATGAAGTTGGCCATGATCTTGATGTCCGAACGGACCTCGCGCAGGATGCGCACCAGGAGCAGCCCCTCGAGCACGCCGAAGGGATGGTTGCACACCGCGACCAGCGGCCCGGTGCGCGGTACCCGGCTGACGGGCTGGCCGTGCACCGAGAAGCGTACCCCGAGCAGGTCCAGGGCTTTGTCCACGAAACAGCCGTCGCACTCCCCTGCCTGCAGGATCGAGTAGAGCGAGTTCAGTGTGTCGAGTCTGAGCACTTTGGCCAGGGGGCGCCTGACCATGGAAAAAAGGGTGTGGCGGACGGGGTCGTTGAAGGGCGAATCCAGATTGAACAGCGGACCGGCAAGGCGATCTTCCATTTCCTTCCTCCTGATATGGTTACCGGACTGTACGCCCGCTCCCCCTCCTCCTTCGCGCCGCCTCCATGACGATTTCGCGATTTTCGGTGACGCCCGCTTGGCGACTGTGTGACGCAGGTTGCCCGACCGCGGGGCCGGTCGCGATTTCGATGAAAAACTTCGGCCGGGGCGTGACATGCATCGGGATTCCCGGTATATGATGCCTAAAAAAGCAACCAGCGTTACAGGAGAAACGCATGTCAGCCAAACCGAACCCGGCCGGATATTTGCCCGAACTCGCTCTGGGAATTCCCGAACTCGACGACCAATACCAAGCCCTTTTCGACATGCTCGGCCGCATCGACGCGGTGTCGCCGGACATGTACCGCCAACTCGACGACGACGAGACCGACGAGATGCTCGACATCATGAACGACCTCAAGGACTCGGCCATGCAGCACTTCAGCTTCGAGGAGAACCTCATGGACGAGGCGGACTACCCCGGGCTGGATGACCAGCAGGATGCTCACGAGCGCTTCCTGGACGATCTCACCCGCGTGGAGGCCGAGCTGATGAACGGCACGTCCGTCCCGTTGGTAAAAATCCACGGATTCCTGGCCGACTGGTTCGACGAGCACATCCGGGAAAAGGACCTCCACTTCGCGAAGTTCCGCAAGGAATCCGCAAAGTAAGACTCCCCCGCCGCCTCTTAAACCATCCGTACCGCCGACCGGCCGTGAGTCCGTTTTTTTTTATCCGTCCGGGTTGACACCCGCGGTGCCGTGTTTATGTAACAGCAAGCCGGGCGGCACCTGTCGCCCGGCGCAAAAATTCAAAAATCCATTTTGGAGGTATAAGAGGATGAAATTGAAACCGCTGAATGACCGCGTCCTGGTCAAGCGTCTTGAAATGGAAGAGAAAACCGCGGGTGGCATCTACATCCCGGATTCCGCCAAGGAAAAGCCCATGAAGGGTGAAGTCGTGGCCGTGGGCCCCGGCAAGCTGGACGAAGACGGCAAGCGCGTGAAGCCCACCGTCAAGACGGGCGACCTCGTCCTCTTCGCCAAGTATGCGGGCACCGAGATCAGCATCGACGGCGAAGAGCACCTGGTCATGCGCGAGGACGATATCCTCGCCATCGTCGAATAGCTCCCCCACGGCACATTCCAACACAAACACCATTTCTAAATTCTTTAAGGAGTACACACCATGGCGAAAGATATTCTTTTCGATGCCAAGGCCCGCGAAAAACTGAAAGCGGGTGTGGACAAGCTGGCCAATGCGGTCAAGGTCACCCTCGGCCCCAAGGGCCGCAACGTCGTGATGGAGAAGTCCTTCGGCTCCCCCGTCATCACCAAAGACGGCGTGTCCGTCGCCAAGGAAATCGAACTGGAAGACAAGTTCGAGAACATGGGCGCCCAGATGGTCAAGGAGGTCGCCTCCAAGACTTCCGACGTCGCCGGTGACGGCACCACCACCGCCACGGTCCTGGCCCAGGCCATCTTCACCGAAGGCGTGAAGCTGGTCGCCGCCGGCCGCTCCCCCATGTCCATCAAGCGCGGCATCGACAAGGCCGTCGAAGCCATCGTCGAAGACCTCGAAAAGGTCGCCAAGCCCACCCGCGACCAGAAAGAGATCGCCCAGGTCGGCACCATTTCCGCCAACAACGATGCCACCATCGGCAACATCATCGCCGAAGCCATGAACAAGGTCGGCAAGGAAGGCGTCATCACGGTCGAGGAAGCCAAGGGCCTCGAGACCACCCTGGACGTCGTCGAGGGCATGCAGTTCGACCGCGGCTACCTCTCCCCCTACTTCGTTACCAACACCGAGCGCATGACCTGCGAGATGGAAGAGCCCCTGATTCTCATCAACGAGAAGAAGGTCTCCAACATGAAGGAACTGCTGCCCGTGCTCGAGCAGTGCGCCAAGATGTCCAAGCCCCTGGTCATCATCGCCGAGGACATCGAGGGCGAGGCCCTGGCCACCCTGGTCGTCAACAAGCTGCGCGGCACCCTGAACGTGGTCGCTGTCAAGGCCCCCGGCTTCGGTGAGCGCCGCAAGGCCATGCTCAAGGATATCGCCACCCTGACCGGCGGCCAGGTCGTTTCCGAAGACCTCGGCATCAAGATCGAGAACCTGACCGTCAACGACCTCGGTTCCTGCAAGCGCATCGTCGTGGACAAGGAAAACACCGTCATCGTCGACGGCGCCGGCAAGCCCGCCGAGATCAAGGGCCGCATCCAGCAGATCCGCGCCGAGATCGCCGACTCCACCTCCGACTACGACCGCGAGAAGCTCCAGGAGCGTCTGGCCAAGATCGTGGGCGGCGTGGCCGTCATCAACGTCGGTGCCGCCACCGAGACCGAGATGAAGGAGAAGAAGGCCCGCGTGGAAGACGCCCTGAACGCCACCCGCGCGGCCGTCGAGGAAGGCATCGTGCCCGGCGGCGGCGTGGTCCTGGCCCGCTCCGGCAAGGTCTGCGCCAAGGTCAAGGCCGCCGACGACGACGAACAGGCCGGTATCAACATCATCGCCCGCGCCGTGGAAGAACCCCTGCGCCAGATCGCGGCCAACGCCGGTCTGGAAGGCTCCATCGTCGTGGAGAAGATCAAGGAAGGCAAGGGCGGCTTCGGCTACAACGCCGCGACCGACAACTACGAGGACCTGATCAAGGCCGGTGTCATCGACCCGAAGAAGGTCACTCGCACCGCCCTGCAGAACGCCGCCTCCGTGGCCGGTCTGCTGCTGACCACCGAATGCGCCATCGCCGACAAGCCCGAGAAGGACAGCGGCGCCCCGGCCATGCCCGGCGGCATGGGCGGCATGGGCGGAATGGGCGGCATGGGCGGCATGTACTAAGCCTCCCCGCGCTTCTAACCTAGCCATTATCAACCGGCCTCGGTCTTCATTGACCGGGGCCGGTTTTTTCGTACCCGCCGCAGATGGCGCTCCGCACCATCCAACGGCTTTCAATTCCTCACAACACTGTTTTGCGCAAAATAGTTATTGACAAACGATGATTAATCATCGCAAAAGGGGATTATCAAACACAAGGAGTCTCCCATGGAACAGCGTATACAACGGTTTGCCCGGGTGTTCCGGGCCATTTTCGTAGCGGCATTCGTCTTGAGTCCGGTGATAGTGGCCACCCTGTGGTTTTCCGGGGGAGAGGTTTTGCTCGGGGACGGCGGGTCCACCACGATCATCGGGCTGGTCAGAGACAATGTCAGCCTGGACGCAGCGCACGCGCCCGCGTTTCCGCTGCCCTGGAGCCAGCGCTGGCTGGGGCTTGCGGTCAGCCTGATCCCGCTGGGGCCGACCATGCTCTGCCTGTGGTGGCTGGCGCGCCTGTTCGGGCTGTTTACCGCGGGTGAGATTTTCACCGGCAACACGGTCAAGTATATCCGCCGGACCGGCTGGACCATGCTGGCGGGCGTGATCCTCATGCCGATCCACGAGGCCCTGCTGACCCTGGTCCTGACCATCCACAACCCCCCGGGCGAACGGCTGATCACCATTTCGCTGGAATCGGGCGACGCCCGCGACCTGCTCGTCGCCGGGATCATCATCCTGGTCAGCTGGATCATGGACGAGGGGCGCAAGCTGCGCGAAACCGACGAACTGACGGTCTAGGCGGGCGGCATGGGCATCATCATCGATCTCGACGTCATGCTGGCCAAGAAAAAGACCAGTTCCAAGGAACTGGCCGCCGCCGTGGGTATCACTCCGCAAAACCTGTCAATCCTCAAGACCGGCAAGGCCAAGGCCATCCGCTTCACCACCCTGGACGCCATCTGCCGGACCCTCGACTGCCAACCCGGCGACATTTTGCGCTACGAGGCCGACGAACCGGAGTAACTCGGCCTCCGGCGGCCGGGGAAGGGAAGAGGGAACCCTTTGAAAGGGCTTCCCTCTTCCCTTCCCCGGACCTCCATCCGATCTCCCCTCCTGAACTTTTCAGCGCCGCTTCGCGGGAGGGAATATATCATTATTATAGCACCTTGTTCGCCAGCAATTTCTGGATGCCGACCACGTCGCTGCCTTTTTTGAGTTCTTTTTTGATGGGTTCGTGCAGGCCGGTGACGTGGAGGGTCAGTTCGGAGTCGAGGTCGAAGTGTCCGGCGGTCTCCACGGAAAAGGCCTTGATGGAGCCGTAGGGCAGGGAAAGGTAATCGACCTTCTTGCCGGTCATGCCCTGCTTGTCGATGAGCAGCAAACGGCCCGAGGTGAAAATGTACATGTCGCGGATGACCTTGAAGGCCCGCTCGATATACTCGTTGTCGCCCAGGATAGGAGCCAGTTCCGCCTGCACGTCCTCCAGTGAAACCTCGGTCGCATTGCCCATCAAGCCGTCAAGAAATCCCATGGTATTCTGCCTTTTGCTGTGGTTGGTCGAATTGCCATCACTTAACTGAGCAAAACCACTATCATACCACCCACCCCGCGCACAATCGCCCACACGCAAAACATCCCGGCCGCCCGCGCCCGCGCATCCCTGCCGAAGGCACTCAAAAAGTTCAGGAAAAGGAGGGATGGGTCCGGGGAAGGGAGGAAAACCCTTTTCTCAAAGGGTTTTCCCTGCCTCCGGCCGCCGGAGGCATGCCTTCCCTCAATGCACCTCGCGGAACTCGCGGGCGACGTCGAGGAACTTTTGGAGGATGACGGACTGGTTCTTCTTTTTCCAGAGGGCGGTGATCTCCCATTGGGGGAGGTCGCCGGTCAGGGGACGGAAGACGACCCCGCCTCGATTGACGACAACGCTGGAGGCGGGCACGAGGGCACAGCCCATGCCTGTGGCGACCAGGGCTATGATGGACTGCTCGGTATTGGCTTCCTGGACGATATTGGGCATGAACCCGGCCTTGTGGAAAGCGCCTATGAGCGAGCGGTAGAGTGCAGGCTGATTCATAGGCTGGAAGAAGACCAGGGGTTCACCTTCCAGGTCCTTGAGGTCCAGGGAGTCGCGCTCGGTAAAAGGATGTCCTTCGGGCACGGCCAGGACATAAGGCTCACGGAGGAAAAGCAGTGAGTTGAGGCCGGACGTGTCGTGCCCGAACAGGCGGACAAAGGCGATGTCCAGCCGGTCCCCGCGCAACAGCGGCAACTGCTCGGTCGTGGACTGGGCCGAAAAATCAAGCCGGATGTTGGGGTTGCGCTCTCGGAACGAGCGGATGGCCTGGGGCAGCTTGGATAGGGACGCCGGGCCGATGAACCCGACACGGAGCTGCCCTTCGAGCCCTTTGGCCATGTCCTGGATGCAAATGACGGCCTCGTTCAGGCGGTCGCGCACATCCTTGCAACGCTTGAGGAACTCCTTGCCCTCCGGGGTCAGGGCGACCCTCCGGCTGGTCCGCTCCAGAAGCGTCACTCCGAGTTCCTCTTCAAGACGCTTGACCTGCTGCGACAGCGGCGGCTGAGCGATGTGGCACCGCTCGGCGGCCCGTCCGAAATGCAGCTCCTCGGCCACGGCAATGAAATAGTTGATCTGTCTCAGTTCCATGATTCAGAGCTAATACATATTGATCTTCGTGTAAATATGTATTGGACATATTGATACCACATTTCTACCGTGTCCTCCAACACAAAGGAGGCACGACATGCAGGGTTATTCGCGTATTCGTACGTATTTTCTGGGTGTTATCATAACCGCCGCACTCCTGGCCGGGACGGGCGGCACAGGCCGGGCGGAAGAAGGGACGCGAGTCATCGGCGCAGGCCTGCCAAAGACCGCCGGGCTGGTCCTGGACTGCCGGGGCTACGCCTACACCATGGACCGCGCGGCCGGAACGATCCTCTGCGTGCCGCCGGACGGCGAGCCCATGGTCTACGCACGGGTGGACGGTCCCACGGCCCTGGCCGTGGACCGGCTGCGCACGCTCTTCGTGGGCACGGCGTCCGGGGACATCTTCGCGGTCACGCTCGACGGTGCGGTCAGCCGGGTCTTCCGCTGCGGCAGCCCGGTGTCCGGGCTGAGCATCGACCGTGACGGCAACCTGCTCGCGGCCACGGGCAAGGGCGAGATCCTGCGTGTGGCACGTGAGGATTTCCGTTTTTCCGACTAGTCCTCCACAACCGGGCGGGGCCGGGGGCGTCCCTGATGAGCGGCCCCGACCCGCCCGCCTTGCCGTGTCCGGGCCGTCCGGCAGGCCGCGAAAACCCCGTCCCGGACGGACCGGAGCGGGGAAACGATTCCGGCGGGCCGGCTAGAAATTCAGGTCGTGGGATTTTTTCGTGCGGGCCCCCTTGGATGTGAATATCTTGGGCTCGGCCTGCTTCATGAGCTTGGCGGCCTCGGTGTTCAGGGGGTTGCGGTCGTGGGCGGCCTTGGCGTTGTTGAAGACCTCGCCCCATTCGCGCTTTTGCAGGTGCAGCCTGGCCAGGCGGAGATAGAGGTTCTCGCTGGGCCCGAGCCAGCGCATGGCGTCCTTGATGGCGGCCATGGCCTTGTCCGGCTCGTGCAGCCCCTCGTAGCAGAGGATCAGGGCGTTGTGGGCGCGCGCGTCGTTGTTCTGGGTCTCCAGGGCCTTGTTCAGGTAGGGTACGGCCTCGGCGAACAGGCCGAAGGCGGCCATGCGGTTGCCGATGTCCGAGTGGATGCCCTCTATGTCCTGAAAGTACTCGGCAATCTTGCTGTAGAGCTTGCGGGCCTCCAGGGGTTGGCCCGCGTCGATCAGCTTGGCCGCCTTGATGAGGTTGTCGTCCAACACGCCGAGGCGCTTGCGCAGCTTGGCCACGCGGGCCTTTTCCATGGCCTCGCCGAGCTTCTTGTGCAGCCGCATGAGGGTCTGGAAGAACGCCTTTTCCTTGCCCTTCCGGCAGTTGAGCCCGTCCGGAAAGAGCTTCTTGATCATCTTCATCTTGTTCAGGTCGCGCAGCGCCTCGTCCAGGTGGGCCTGAATCTCGAACTTCTCCGCCCCGAAGACCTGGCTGGTGACCATGCCCCGGATGGCGCTGGCCAGATACTTGAGCGTCCGCAGGTAATCGTTTTTCTTGGCATAGGCGCGGGCGCGCGCGATGTCTTCGCGGATTTCCTTGGCGGTCATGGGACTGGTTGGCATGGCGTCCTTTGTCTCGAAAAAAACACTAAACGACAGCGGTAAATTAATACAGGCACGAAAAATTGGCAAGCATCGACGCGATTATCCCGCATTTTCGGACCACTAGACCATACCAGGCACCCGCTTTGGTTGACGCGCGCAAGCCAAACCGTATAGCGTACCCACTCGTTGCGGTCCGTCCACCTACTCCGGGAGTGCCACGTGAACATCTATCTCGCGATCATCATCGGTTCCCTGCTGGCGGCCTGGTTCCTGGGCGTGCTGTCCGACCGGCTGTCGGCCCGCGCCATGCGCCCCGCCCCGCCCGAGGAACTGGCCGACGTCTTCGACGCCGAGACCTACGCCAGGTCCCAGGCCTACACCCTGGCGTCCATGAAATTCTCCACGGTCTCCGAGACCTTCAACACCCTGATCCTGGTCCTCGCCATCCTGGCGGGCGGGTTCAACCTCCTGGATGTGCTGGTCCGGACCGCCGGGTTCGGGCCGCTCGCCACCGGGCTTGCCTATATCGCCGCCCTGGCCCTGATCAGCGGGGTCATCGGCCTGCCGTTCGAAATCTACCACACCTTCGTGCTGGAAAAACGGTTCGGCTTCAACACCACCACGCCCGGCACCTTTGTCCTGGACCGGATCAAGGGGCTGGTCCTGGGCGCGGTCATCGGCGGCGCGCTGGTGGCGGGCCTGCTGCTCTTCCTGCGCGAGACCGGACCGTACGCCTGGCTGCTGTGCTGGGGGTTCGCGGTGCTCCTGTCCCTTGGCCTGACCTACGTGGCCCCCACCTGGATCCTGCCGCTGTTCAACAAGTTCACCCCTCTGGAGGAGGGCGAGTTGCGCGGCAAGCTCATGGCCTTCGCGGACAAGGCCGGGTTCGAGCTGTCCGGCATCTTCGTCATGGACGGTTCCAAGCGGTCCACCAAGGGCAACGCCTTTTTCACCGGGTTCGGCAAGCGGCGGCGCATCGCCCTGTTCGACACGCTCATCAAGGAGATGGACGCCGACGAGATCGTGGCCGTGCTGGCCCACGAGGTGGGCCACGCCCGGCTCGGGCACATCAAAAAGCGGCTGGCCACCGGCATCCTCAAGGCCGGGGCGGTCTTCTACCTCATGTCCCTGTTCCTGGACTCCGCGGGGCTGTTCGCGGCCTTCGGCATGGAGCACATGTCGCTCTACGCGGGGCTCGTCTTTTTCGTGCTGCTCTACACCCCGCTCTCCCTGGCCCTGGGCGTGGTCGCCAACGCGGTCTCCCGCAAACACGAGTTCGAAGCCGACGCCTTCGCCGCCCGGACCACGGGCCGCCCGGACGCCATGATCTCGGCCCTGAAAAAGCTGTCCGCCTCCAACCTGTCCAACCTGACGCCGCACCCGCTCACGGTCTGGCTCGAATACGGCCATCCCCCGGTTTTGGCCCGCATCCGTGCCCTGGCCGCAGGCCGTTAGGCGCCGAACGAACGAAGGGGGCGCAGCCGGTCAGGCCGCGCCCCGTTATCCTCCGTTTGCGGCTATACCCGTCCGGACTCGCCGCCTGCGCCTCCCGGCAGCGCAGGCATGACCTGCGCCCCGAGGGAAGCGGCCATTGCGCGCCCGTCCTGCGCCACTCGGAAGAACTCCATGGACTGCTGCAACTGGACGGCCTGCCCGGACAACTCCTCCGACGTGGCGGCCAGTTCCTCGGAAAATGCCGCGCTGCGCTGGGTCTCGACCTCAAGCTGCTTGACGGCCGACGCGATTTCTTCCGCCGAGGCGTACTGTTCCTTGTTGGCCTCGGCCACCTTCCGGGCCAGTTCCTCATTGTGCTGGATGTCGAGGACCACCTTTTCGAGCATGGCCTCCGCATTTTCGGCCACGGCCAGGCTGCGCCCGGTCAGGTCGCCGATCTCCGAGGCGGCCACGCCGGAACGCTCGGCCAGCTTGCGGACTTCGGCGGCCACCACGGCGAACCCCTTGCCGTGCTCCCCGGCGCGGGCGGCCTCGATGGCCGCGTTCAGGGCGAGCAGGTTGGTCTGCCGGGCAATCTCCTCAATGATCGACGTCCGCTGGGCGATGTCCTGCATGGCCCCCAGGGTTTGCCTGACGGCTTCGCCGCCCTTCCGGGCGTGTTCGCCCGTCTTGAGCGCGGTGTCTTCGGTCTCCTGGGCGGCCTCCATGCTCTCGTGGATCCGGGTCGTCATCGCCTCCATGGACGCGGTGATCTCGGTCACGGCCGAGGCCTGCTCCGTTGCGCTTTCGCTCAACTGGGTGGACGAGGAGGCGATCTCGTTGCTGCCCGTGGCCACGTTCTCCGCCGCGCTCTTGACGTCGTGGACCACATTCCGGAGGGCCGCGACCATGCTCCCGAGGGAGCGCATGAGATTGCCGAGTTCATTGGGCGAATTGCTCTCGATGTCCTTGACCAGGTCGCCCTTGGACATGTCGGCGGCCAGGACCATGCCGTCGCCTACCGGCTTGATGATCAGCCGTCTGAGGAAGAACACGATCAGGCCGACGACCAGCAGGACGATGGCCAGGCCGATCCAGGCAAGGACATAGGCCTGATGGATGGCCCCGGCGGCAAGGTCCGCCTCGTTGGCCGCCATGCACACGATCCAGCCGGTCGAGGGCTCGGAGTGGAAGACCATGACCTTGTCCATGCCCTTCCACTGGTAACGTACCTCCCCGTTCTTCATGTCGAGCGCCTGCCGCACGAAGTCGTTCTGCGCGTAGTCCTGCATGATCAGGGACCGGTCCTTGGGGTGATAGATGAACCGCCCGGCACCGTTCAGGATGAAGCCGTATCCGTGCTCGCCGATGGTCACCGGGTCGATGAAGGTCTTGCAGAACCTGTCCCAGTCGCAATAGACGGCCACACCGCCGAGCAGTTCTCCATTCGGGCCCCGGACGGGCGCACCGACCGCGAAGATGATCGTCTCCCCTCCCTTGACCTTGAAAACGCCGCTGGAAACCTGCGCCTCGCCGCTGGCGATCACGTTCTTCACGTACTCCCGTTCGGACAGATCCAGGCCAGACATGGAAGCCCCCGTGGAGCTCGCCCCCGCCACGGTTTTCCCCTCAAGGTTGAAAACGCTCGCCCCCTGCAGGTTCTCGTTGTCGCGCACGTACTGCCTGATAAATTCGTCCGCCTTTTCGGGGTCCCCTTGCAGGGCGGCCTTGATAGCCGACCGGTCGGCCATGGCGGAGGTGGCCGTCATGCTGTCCTCGATGAACAGGTGCAAGGCATCCGCAATGCTTCGCGCCTGGGTATCGGCCTTGCCGGTCGCATTCCGCAGGGCCATTTCATAGGTTGAAACGTTAACGTAATACACCAGTGCCACAATCCCGATCACGATCGCCGCTATGCACGGCAACATGATGGCTCGGGCCAAACTTTTTGCGATCCAACTAAACATCTGCATCTCCTCGGAATCATACCTGATAACTCTAAAACAACAGCGCCGCATTTTTCATGATAGTAAAATATCAATAAAATACAGGCGATTAGGGTTGTGCTTCGGAGAGCATGATGCAAGCGGTAGGACCAGTCCATTATAAATCGACTGAGCGATCAATTCGAAGCGCACCGCGTCGGACACGGTGCGCCGAAGCCGGGCGGCAACCCCCGGAAAAGTGGCAGGAATTCAGGCTAGCCCGCTGCCCTGGCAGCGACGATGGCGGCTTCCTCGCCCTTGCCCTGGGCTTCGAGGGCTTCGACCAGGGTGTCCCAATAGGCGCTCACGCCGGGAGCCAGGGCCGAGGACTGGCGGGCCAGGACCTCGGCGATCTGCGGGTCCTCGCCCTGGTCGAGATAGAGTTTGGCGAGCATGTGCATGGCCTGGTGGTCGTTGTGGTCGGCGTTCAGGGCCAGGTGCAGGTATTCGCGGGTGCCTTCGATGTCGCCCTGGCGGTAGGCTACGCGGGCCAGCGGACGCAGGACCATGCGCTCGCCGCCGGGCTGGTCGGCAGCTTTTTTGTAGAGGTTGGCGGCCTTCTTGAGGTGGTTGGCCTTTTCCTCGATGGAACCCAGGCGCATGAGCGAATAGACGTGTCCGGGCTCGGCCTTGAGGCACTGGCGGTATGCCTTTTCCGCGGACTTGAGGTCGCCCAGGCGGTGGTTGGCCCAGCCCAGGTTGTACAGGGCCAGGACGTCCTTTTTATCGAGCTCCACCACCCGCTCGAACTCGTGGCGGGCCTCCTCGAACCGGCCGAGCTGGGCGTAGCAGATGCCGAGCGAGTTGCGGGCCAGGAGGTTGTTGCCGTCGTCGAGCAGGGCCAGCTTGAACTCCTCGATGGCCCCATAGATGTCGCCGTCCATGAACCGCCGGTCGGCGGACAGGTTGAGCGAGATGGAGTCGAACACGGCCACCCTCGGTTCGGGCAAAAGCAGGGCGTGCTCCAACGCCTTGCGGCAGTTTTCGAGCATGTCGGCCCGGTCGAAATTGAGGAACGGGTAGCGGGCGGAGCCCACGGAGAGCTTGAGGCCGAGATTGCGGGCCACGGCCCGTTCGAGCTCCAGAGTGCGGTCCATGAGGGTCTGCCGGTCCACGCCATCGCTGAAGAAGATCATGCCGTTGAGGCCGAACCGCCCGCCGGTGGCCGCGTCGCCGAACACCCCGCGCGCGAGTCTGGCCACGTCGCGGGCCATGTGGTCCATGCCGTCCTGGTAGCGGTCGTTCTCCTCGGGCTGGTCCAGGATGCGGATCAGGGACAGGCCGAAGGACTCGGGCTTGAGCCGGGCCTTGGCGAACCAGGAGACGAATTCGCCGTATCGAAGAAGCTGGGTCGCGCCGTCGTGGCTCGGCATGGTGTCGTCCTTTATTTCCTGTTCGGGCGAGAACAGGCTTTCGTCGCCCTCGATGAGGTTCAGGCGGTCTCCGGGCTCCACGGCCCAGGCCGCGTCGCCCAGATGCAGTGCCTCGGCAAAGGCGATGTCGTCCTGGACCTCGACCAGGACCACCTCCCCTTTGTACATGGCCGGGTAGCGGCCGGAAAGGCGCTCGTCCTCGGTCAGAGAGGCCGAGGCGATGCCGCCGGACTTGGGCGAACGGACCAGGAAGCGCTGGCCGACCTTGGCCCCGGAGGCCTCGCCCAGGGACACGACCATGCGGTTCATGGGCAGGGTTTCGAGGACCCGGCCGCCCTTGGACAGGATGTCGGCGTAGCCGAAGACCCGGTTGCGGCCCTGGTCCTTGGCCACGGCCACGCCCTTGCGGGCCTTGCGCACGATCATGCGCGCCTGCTCGGAAGGGGTGCGCCGGAACTGCGCGCCCTCCAGCCCCTGCGGATAGCAGACGTAGCCCAGGCTGCCGGTGATGGTGATGGTGTCGTTGGTGATGTCGTCGGTGAAGGACAGCTTGCTCAGCCCCGAGCGGATGACCTCGGACAGCTGGAAGCAGGCGTGGGGCTTGGCGTCGGGCACCAGGATGGCGAACTTGTCGTTGGCGAAGCGCGCCACGGTGGTGTACTTGGGGCAGACCAGGCCCAGCAGCCGCCCGACCTCGCCCAGGATGTCGTCGCCCTTGAGGTAGCCGTAGCGCTCGTTCACGGGCTGGAAGGTATCCAGATCGAGGAAGATGACCCCGAAGGTCCCGGAAAAGGCCATCTCGGGTTCGCGGGCCTCCACTCCGGCCCGGCAGGACCCCGTGGCCAGGCAACCCTGGACCTGGTCGATGGCCTGCTCCAGTTCCTCGAAGAAGAAGTTGCGCGAATACAGGCCGGTCAGCGGATCGGTGACCGCTTTCTTGTACAGGGCCAGCTTCTCGAGCACGGATGCGGCCAGGGCCATGAGGTACTTCGGGGCCGTGGCCGGGGCCTTGAGGCGTACGCCCTTGGCGATGAAGTAACACATCATCTCGCCCTTGAAGACCAGCGGCAGGATCAACTCGCTGTCCTCGGCCCGGAACTCGGGTTCGGGAATCTCGGCCGACTTCTCCCTGGGAAAGAACAGGCTGTAGGAGGTGAAGGGAACGAACTCCGCCATGCAATCCTTGATGGTGTGTTCGAAATCGATCAGCTCCTGGGGAGTGAGCGACACGGCCCTGTCCGAGAAGATGTCCTTATTTGTCCTCATAATGCGGCAGGGTACAACGAGGGCCGTTTTTTCTCAAACAAAAGTTTGGGTAATGGTCCGTGACAACACCGGTTTTTTGGGCCTCCCAAGGGCACCTCCGCTCCCTGCCCGGCGAACTATATCAATACATCCAGATATAAACATTTTGTTTGACTCCCCCCAGTAAATCTGTCAGGTGTTCACCAAGCTTCGAGGCGAACCATGAATATCATCACCGATCCGACAGAATTGCAGCGCCAGTGCCTGGCCTGGCGCAGCCAGGGCCACTCCATCGGCCTCGTGCCGACCATGGGCTATCTGCACCACGGCCACACCTCCCTCATCGACCGGGCGCGGCCCGAGTGCGACCGGCTCGTGGTCTCGGTCTTCGTCAACCCGGCCCAGTTCGGCGAGAACGAGGACCTGGACAGCTACCCGCGCGACTTTGCAAGCGACTGCTCCAAGGCAGAGGCCCACGGCGTGGACCTGCTCTTCGCGCCCGAACCCGGCGCCATGTACGAGGACAACCACGCCACCTGGGTGGAGGTCCCCCGGTTGGGCGAGAACCTCTGCGGCGCCACCCGGCCCATCCATTTCCGGGGCGTATGCACCGTGGTCACCAAGCTGTTCATGCTGACCCAGGCCGAGGTGGCCGTGTTCGGCGAAAAGGACTGGCAGCAGTTCGCCATCCTGCGCCGCATGGTCCGCGACCTGAACATGCCGGTCCGGCTCATCGGGCACCCCATCGTGCGCGAGGAGGACGGCCTGGCCCTGAGTTCCCGCAACGCCTACCTGACCGAGGCCGAGCGCGCCGCCGCCCCGAACATCCGCCGGGGGCTGCTCAAGCTCGCGGACAAGGCCGGGGGCGGGGAGCGCGACTGCGCCGCCCTGAAGCGCTTCCTGGCCGACGAGTACGCCGCCGCCCTGCCCATGGGCCAGGTGGACTACATCGAGATCGTGGACCCGGACGAAATTTCACCGCTTGAGACCATTGCCCGCTCCGCCCTGGCCGCCGTGGCCGTGCGCATGGGCAAGGCCCGGCTGATAGATAATATATTGATAGAGGTTTAGACCCGTGGCTCAACGATGTTTTTTGAGCGCCAAGATTCATGGCGCGACCATTACCTGCGCGAACCTGGAATACCGGGGCAGCATCTCCATCGACACCAAGCTGATGAAGACGGTGGGCCTGCTGCCCTACGAACAGGTGGACGTGTACAACCTGGACAACGGGGAGCGGCTGACCACCTACGCCATCCCCGGCCAACCGGGCGAGATCTGCCTGAACGGCGCCGCCGCGCACAAGGGCGGCGTCGGACAGCGCGTGATCATCGCCGCATACATGTGGCTGGACGAAAATGAAGCGAAGACCCGCAAGCCCCGGGTCGTCATCGCCGGCAAGAACAATACCGTCGACGAAATCCTCGAGTGCGAGCTCATCAACCCGGATTTCTAGACGACATCAAGCAGCATCCCTGAAGGAGGGTCCGATGCAGATTGAAGGCAAATACCTTTTCACTTCCGAGTCCGTGACCGAAGGCCACCCCGACAAGGTGGCCGACCAGATTTCCGACGCCATCCTGGACGCCATCATCGGCCAGGACGCGAACGCCCGCGTGGCCTGCGAGACCCTGGTGACCACCGGCATGGCCTTCATCGCCGGCGAGATCTCGACCACCGCGTTCGCCGATTTTCCGGACATCGTCCGGAACACCATCAAGGGCATCGGCTACAACAGCTCCGACACCATGGGCTTCGACTGGCAGACCTGCGCGGTCATCTCGTCCATCGACAAGCAGTCTCCGGACATCGCCCAGGGCGTGGACCGGGTCAAACCCGAGGACCAGGGCGCCGGTGACCAGGGTATGATGTTCGGCTACGCCACCAACGAAACCCCGACGCTCATGCCCACCCCCATCTACTACGCGCACAAGCTGTCCCGCCGCCTGACCTACGTGCGCAAGGAGGGCATCCTCGATTTCCTGCGCCCGGACGGCAAGACCCAGGTCTGCGTGCAGTTCGACAACGGCAAGCCCGTGCGCATCGACAACGTGGTCGTCTCCTCCCAGCATGACGAGAACATCGCCTACTCCGACCTGAAGGAGGCGATCCTCAAGGAAGTCATCATGCACACCCTTCCCGAGGAGCTGATCGACGACAAGCTGAAGACCTACATCAACCCCACCGGCCGGTTCGTCATCGGCGGCCCCGTGGGCGACTGCGGCCTGACCGGACGCAAGATCATCAACGACACCTACGGCGGCGCGGGCGCGCACGGCGGCGGCGCCTTCTCGGGCAAGGACCCGTCCAAGGTGGACCGCTCCGGCGCGTACATGGCCCGCTACGTGGCCAAGAACGTGGTCGCCTCGGGCCTGGCCGATATCTGCGAAGTCCAGATCGCCTACGCCATCGGCGTGGCCCAGCCCGTGTCCGTGGTCGTCAGCTCGCGCGGCACCGGCCAGGTGTCCGACGAGCAGTTGACCAAGGCCGTTACCGAGGTCTTCGACATGCGCCCCTACTTCATCCAGGAGCGCCTCAAGCTGCGCCGTCCCATCTTCCAGAAGACCACCAACTACGGCCACTTCGGCCGCGAGTTGCCCGAGTTCACCTGGGAAGCCACCGACGCCGTGGACGATCTGCGCACCGCCTGCAAGATCTAGCTCCGCGCCCCCCTTCGACGACAAACCGCCCGGTCCGGCATATGCCGAACCGGGCGGTTCCTTTTTCGAGCGCGCGGCCAACCCTATCGGGGGCCTCCCTCTTCGGCCCGTGACATGTCGACGCACAGGATGCGATGACGGCCGCTGCTCTTATGGTAAAAGACGTGGGAGATGGTGATGCACAGGTTGCCCGAGGCGAGCGAGATGTACGGCCGGGTGGTGAACTTCTCCAGCCCTGCCTGGATGGGCAGAAAATATTCCTTGAGCGAGTGGTCCGCGCCCACCTCGGCGGGCTCGTAGAGGAACCGCTTGCAGGTCTTGAGCCGGTCCGGGTCGCACACGGTGTCGGAAATCTGATTACCGCGCATGTCCAGGACGTAGAGACACTCCACACTGTCGTAGGTGTCCACGAAGCTGGACAGGGCCTGGCCCATGTCCTTGGCCAGGGTCTCGGCCAGCTCCTGGCACATGGTCAGGACGGTCAGGTCGTAGCTGGAATAAAGCCGCTTGTCGTCCGCGATCTGCTGGGTGCGGTTCTCGCGGTGCCGCTCGGCCAGAGCGTCCACCTTGGTGGCCATGCCGGGCACCGCGTCCAGCCCCGGCGCGGGCCGGGCGAAATAGAATCCCTGGAACACGTCCACCCCGTTGCTGAGCAGGCACATTGCCTCCTCGGCGGTCTCCACGCCCTCGGCCAGGACCAGGCAGCCGAGCCGGTTGGACATCTGGACGAAGCTGCGGACCACTTCGAGCTTGTGGAAATGCTTGTCCACGCGGCTGATGAGCGTGCGGTCCAGCTTGATGACGTCGGGCTTGAGCAGGGGGATGCGGTCGAGGTTGGAAAACCCTGCGCCCACGTCGTCCAGTGCGATGAGAAAATCGTTTTCCCGGTAGAAGCTGACGAAGTCCATGAGCGCGTCCATGTCCTCGCACCGGGACTCGATGATCTCGATGATCACGTTGCTCGGACTGATGCCGCAGCGGGTGACCAGATTGAGCACGTGGCAGGAGCCGCGCGTCTCCTCGTTGATGCACGAGGCGTCGATGTTCATGGAGAGCATCATGCTCTTGTCTTTTCTGTGCAGCGCGGCGAAGGATTCCGCCGCGTTGGTTCGGCAGGCCCGGTCCAGGGCGAGCCGGGATGCCTTGTCCCGGGCCTGCTCGAACAGCAGGGTTGGAGGTATGATTTCTCCGCTTTGGGGGTCAAACCCTCTGCTCAGCGCCTCCAGCCCGACGACCGCTTTCCGCTTGAGCGATACCTGGGGCTGGAAGTGCGTGATCAGCGAACGATTTTCAATGATCTCTTGTATATCGGGCACTGCGGTCAACACTGAAATACCTTGCCTGTCGGCCGTTACGTTTATCAACCTCAGTGCCTGTTGCCGATGCATAAGGCCGGAGCGGCGGTGGTCGACGCCGCCCCGGCGCTTATTCTTTCGCAATCCGTTCTAGAGGATGCCGTCCTCACCGGTCCTGATGCGCAGGGCCTTGGTCAGTTCGGTGACGAAGATCACGCCGTCGCCCTCGGTTCCGGTCTGGCCGGAAGACAGGATGGCGTCGATGGCCTTCTGTTCGAAGTCGTCGTTCACGCCGATTTCGAGGCGGACTTTCTTGAGCAGATTCACTTCGATCTGCACGCCGCGGTAGGTTTCGGTGAATCCCTTCTGGCGGCCCGAGCCCAGGATGTTGGTCACGGACAGGGAGTAGATCTCCTTGGCGTAAAGCGCCTGCTTCACGTCATTCAACTTTTCAGGCCTGATGTATGCAACGATAAGCTTCATTTCTTTTATCTCCTTGGAATGATCTCTGGTTAAGTTGCCGGACTACTCGTTGCTGAAGAGCTGGAAGCCGTTGTAGGCCTCGGAGCCGTGCTCGCCGATGTCCAGGCCCTTGAGTTCTTCTTCCTTGGAAGCGCGGAGGCCGAAGACACCCTTGAGGACGTTCATGAGGATGAAACCGGTGCCGAAGGCCCAGATGAAGACCGCGCCCACGCCGAGCAACTGCACGCCGAGAAGATGGACGCCGCCGCCGTAGAACAAGCCGCCGTCAACGTTGAACAGGCCGCAGGAGATGGTGCCCCAGGCGCCGCAGACGCCGTGAACCGAAGACGCGCCGACCGGGTCGTCGATCTTCAGGACCTTGTCGATGAACTCGATGGCCAGGACGACCAGCACGCCGGCGACCAGGCCGATGATGATGGAGGGACCGGGAGTGACGGTGGCGCAGGGCGCGGTGATGCCGACCAGGCCGGCCAGGGCGCCGTTCATGGACATGGAGATGTCGGGCTTGCCGAAGCGGATCCAGGCGAAGACCATGGCGCCGAGGGTACCGGCACAGGCGGCCAGGGTGGTGTTCATGGCGATCAGGCCGATGGCGTCGTTGGCTTCGACGGTGGAACCGGGGTTGAAGCCGAACCAGCCGAACCAGAGGATGAAGACGCCCAGACCGGCCAGGGGAATGTTGTGGCCCGGAATGGCGCGGGCCTTGCCGTCCTCGGTGTACTTGCCGATGCGCGGGCCGAGCACCAGGGCGCCGGCCAGGGCGATCCAGCCACCCACGGAGTGGACGACGGTGGAACCGGCGAAGTCGCAGAAGCCGAGGTTGCCCAGCCAGCCGCCGCCCCAGATCCAGTGGCCGGAGACGGGGTAGATCAGGCCGGAGATGACCATGGAAATAATAACGTAGGTGCCGAACTTGGTGCGCTCGGCCATGCCGCCGGAAACGATGGTCGCGGCGGTGGCGGCGAACACGGACTGGAAGAACCAGAAGGTGTAGGTCCAGGGCAGGTCCGCCTCGGTGATGCCGCCGAGGGCATACCCGGAGGTGCCGATGAACCCGCCGGCGTCCGCGCCGAACATGAGGGCGTAACCGAACAGGAAGAAGATGATGGAACCCGCTGCGTAATCCAGGAAGTTCTTCATCATGATGTTGCCCGCGTTTTTGGCGCGGGTGAAACCGCACTCAACGCAGGCGAAGCCGGCCTGCATGATCATGACCAGCGCGGCTGCGATCAACGTCCACAGAATGTTGGCGTTGGACTGGGTCAGGTACTCCACATCCTGCGCGTAGGCAAAAGTGGGGGCCAGGACTGCTACCAAAGCGGCCGCGCCGATGGCGAGCCTCTTGGAAACATGGGTCGGGGACTTTCTCGAAAACATTGCAATACTCCTCTTTGAATGGAATGCGTTTCTAACCTGCCCCTCTCTTATCAAGAGTCGTGCCAATCACGGTTTTTATTGCTATTGGCGTAAAATCCGGCTTTTCGCCCGTTTTTTAGTGACCATATTTTTTCATTTTTGTGATAAAGTACATTTTTGCAGGGTGAAAATTACCTCAAAATTGTCAATATGTAAAAAATTGTCAAAACCGACAAAAAGTGACCGCCGGTCGCAAGAATATAATGTAATACACGCTATCTCCTCGGAATCGTGACAAAAGTTTTAGTTGACAGTTGCCCCTTGAGGGTGTAGCTCTATTTCCCATGAACTCCACCACCGTTTCCAACGCATACTTTTCCAACTTTTATTTTTGGTATTGGTTTAGCCATGCCCGCGGGCTTGGAAGAGGTGGCGTGTAACCGGATGGTGGATCACACGTAAGCAAGAACTTCTTCAAGGGCCGCGGGCGAAAGCCGGCGGCCCTTGTTTTTTTACCGGCCGCCGGCCTCCCGCCGGCTCCTTGGGGCAAACAACTTCAAAGGAGAGAGAACATGCACATCGGTAAAGCCATCAGGTTGGAGCGCATCTTCAACCGCAACACAGGCCGGACCATCGTGGTCCCCATGGACCACGGCGTGACCGTCGGCCCCATCGACGGACTGGTCGACATGCGCGAGGCCGTGGGCCGGGTCGTGGACGGCGGAGCCAACGCCGTCATCGAGCACAAGGGGCTGGTCCGTTGCGGCCACCGCGCCCAGGGCAAGGACATCGGGCTCATCGTCCACCTGTCCGCCTCCACCACTCTTTCCCCCTTCCCCAACGCCAAGTCCCTGGTCGCCTCCGTGGAGGACGCCATCCGCCTGGGCGCTGACGCCGTATCCATCCACTGCAACCTCGGCGACGAGACCGAGGCATCCATGCTCAACGATTTCGGCAAAATGTCCTCCGAGGCGGCCAACTGGGGCATCCCGCTCCTGGCCATGGTCTACGCCCGCGGCCCCAAGGTGAAGAACGAGTACGACCCCGAGATCGTGGCCCACTGCGCCCGCGTGGGCACCGAACTGGGCGCGGACGTGGTCAAGGTCAACTACACCGGCGACAAGGAGACCTTCGCCCACGTGTGCGACGCCTGCTGCATCCCGGTGGTCATCGCGGGCGGCCCTAAGCTCGACAGCACCGAGGCGTTCCTCCAGATGGTGCACGACTCCCTGGAGGCGGGCGGCGCGGGCCTGTCCGTGGGCCGCAACGTCTTCCAGCACGAGAATCCCACCCGCCTGGTGCAGGCCCTGAACATGATCGTCCACGGCGACGAATCCGTCGAAGCCGCCCTCAACCACCTCAACGCATAGCGGAACCGCCATGAAAAAAGTCATCTTCAAATCCGTGCCCTTCGACAAGACCCTGGTCACCCTGGCCCTGGAATCCGGCGTGGACGCCGTCATGGTCGAGAAGGATCAGGCCGATTCCGTCCGGGCGCTCGGCCGCGTGACCGTCATCACCCCCGAGGACATGCCCGTGGTCGAGCTGGCCAAGAAAGCCGACGAAGACGTGGCCGTCAAGGCCATCCAGGCGGGCAAGGACGTGGTCCTCAAGAAGGGCTGGGAGATCATTCCGGTCGAGAACATCCTGGCCCAGGTGGACAGCCTGGCCCTGGAGTGCGAATCATTGGACCGGGCCCTGCTCGCCGCGGGCATCCTGGAGCGGGGCTGCGACACCATCGTGGTCCTGCCCGAAGGGGCCGCCGACCTGAAGCGGATCGTCGCCGAACTCAAACTCTCCCAGGGAACCATGGAACTTTCGACCGCCACCGTCACCGCCATCGAACCCACCGGCCTGGGCCACCGCGTCTGCGTGGACACCATCTCCATGCTCAAACGCGGCCAGGGCATGCTCATCGGCAACTCCAGCGCCTTCTCCTTCCTGGTCCACGCCGAGACCGAATCGAATCCGTACGTGGCCGCCCGCCCCTTCCGGGTCAACGCGGGCGCGGTCCACGCCTACGCCCAGATGCCCGGCGACAAGACCACCTATCTCGAAGAACTCTCCGCGGGCACAGACGTGCTCATCGTGGGCGCGGACGGGGCCACCTCCCTGGCCACCGTGGGCCGCGTCAAGGTCGAGGTCCGGCCCATGCTGCTGATCACCGCCGAGGTCAAGACCGCGAGCGGGGTGAAGACCGGCCAGGTGTTCCTGCAGAACGCCGAAACCATCCGCGTGGTCTCGGACAAGGGCGAGCCCGTGTCCGTGGTCACCCTCAAGGTCGGGGACAAGATCCTCGTGCGCACCGACGAGGCCGGACGCCACTTCGGCATGCGCATCAAGGAAGACATCAAGGAAGGGTAGCGCCTTTGGCGCTCCGGGAAGGGAAAGGAAACCCTTTGAAAAGGGCTTTCCCTTTCCCTTCCCCGGACTCCATCCCCTTTCCCTTCCTAAACTTTTTATGCCGCTTCGCGGGGTGGGGGTTGAGAAAAACTGTCCAATGAAGCATGACATTATTAAGATGAGCGAAAACCACCGCGCTCAAACGGCCCCGCCGGAGGCGCGACAAAAAATTTAGGAGGGTCCGGGAACCCTTTTCAAAGGGTTCCCGGCCGTCGGAGACGCCCCGCCGGAGAGGCGCCGCCGGAGGCTTTCCCTGGAGACAATATGGCTGACATGAAAGACCAGAACGACATCCCCGATCTCGCGGAGCTGCGGGATTCCATCGACGCGCTGGACAAGCGGATCGTGGACCTGCTCAACCAGCGGGCCGAGGTTTCCTTAAGCGTGGGCCGGTACAAGGCGGCCAAGGGCGAGGCCATCTACAAGCCGTTCCGAGAGCAGGAGGTCATGGACAAGATCGCGGGTTCCTCGCCCGGCCCGCTGCCGGACAAGCACCTGCGGACCATCTACCGCGAAATCATGAGCTCGTCGCGCCACCTGCAGCGACCCGAGCGCGTGGTCTACCTCGGCCCCGAGGGCACCTTTTCCTATTTCGCGGCCATCGAGCACATGGGCTCGTCCGCCTCGCTGACGCCCAAGGGGAATTTCGAGGAGATATTCCGGGCTGTGGCCGAGGAAGGGGCAGAGCTGGGGGTCATCCCGCTGGAGAACTCCATCGAGGGAACCGTGGGCCAGGTGGTGGACCTGTTCATGAGGTACAAGGTCTACATCCAGGCCGAGGTCTTCAGCCGCATCAGCCATTGCCTCATCTCGCACGCCGACAAGGTGGAGGACGTGGAGGTTATCTACTCCCACCCGCAGCCGCTGGGCCAATGCCGCGACTGGCTGCACGCCCACCTGCGCGACGTGCCGACCATCCCCATGGAGTCCACGGCCGAGGCCGCCGAGGTGGTGGCGAACAAGAAGGCCGCCGCGGTCATCGGCCACCGCAAGCTGGCGGACATGCACGGCATGAACGTGCTGGCCGAATCCATCGAGGACCTGCCGGACAACTGGACCCGCTTCGTGATCATCGGCGCGTCCCCGTCCCAGGAGGACAAACGCGACAAGACCTCGATCCTGTTCACCACGCCCAACCGGCCGGGCGCGCTGGCCCGCGTGCTGACCACCTTGGCCCACCAGGGCATCAACGTGACCAAGCTCGAATCCCGTCCCTTCCGGGGCGAGAAGTGGAAATACGTCTTTTTCGCCGACCTGGCCTGCGACCTGGGCGGCGGCCGGTACGAGGACGTGCTGGAAGACATCCGCCACCAGTGCCTGACCCTGCGGGTGCTCGGCACCTACCCCACCCAGGAGGAACTGCAATGACCAAGGACCCGATCATCGTCAACGTCCCGGCCAGCAAGTCACTGTCCCACCGCACCCTGATCGCGGCCGCCCTGGCCAAGGGGGTGTCCGAGATATCCTCGGTCCTCGACTCCGACGACATCACCCGCACACGGGGCTGCCTGACCGCCTGCGGCGCGTCCATCGAGGAGAAGGACGGCAAACTCGTGGTCAGGGGCATGGAGGACGGGCCCAAGGGGGGCAACGCGGACGGCAAGCACAAGGACGAGGCCCCGCACGAGCTGTTCATGCACGAGTCCGGGACCACCTGCCGGTTGATGACCGCCGTGGCCGCAGCGGGCCGGGGGACCTTCCGGGTGCACGGTGCGCCGCGCATGCACGAACGCCCCATGGCCGAGCTGACCACCGCCCTGTCCGGCCTGGGAACCAAATTCGACTTCGAGGGCGAGGCGGGTTTTTTGCCCTTCGTCATGACCGCCGGGGGGTTCAAGGGCAAAGAGGTGGAGATCACCCTGGAGGAGAGCAGCCAGTATCTGTCCGGCCTGCTCCTGGGTGCGCCCATGGCCGACCACGAGATCACCATCACCGTGACCGGCAAAAAGGCCGTATCCTGGCCGTACGCGGCCCTGACCCTGCGGATCATGGAGGACTTCAAGGCGGGCTTCACCGTGGAGGTCCGCGAGGGGCGCGACTGGAAGGCCGTGCCCTGGCGCTCGATCAAGAGCGTGACCCCCGGCAAGGTCCGCTTCATCGTCCGGCCCACCGGCTACGAGAACACCGGGTACCAGGTCGAGGGCGACTGGTCCAACGCCAGTTATTTCCTGGCCGCCGGGGCCGTGGGCGAACGCCCGGTGCTGCTCAAGGGGCTGGCCGCCGATTCGCTCCAGGGCGACCGGGCGATCATGGACATCCTCAGCCAGATGGGGGCCTCCATCAAGGTCAATTTCGACGGCATCCTGGTGGAGCCGGGCAGGCTGCGCGGCATTGAGGTGGACATGGGCCGCTGCCCGGACCTGGTGCCCACCGTGGCCGCCGTGGCCGCCTTCGCCGCCACTCCGACGACCATCGGGAACGTGGCCCATCTGCGCGTCAAGGAGACCGACCGGCTGGCCGCCTGCGCCACGGAAGTGGCCCGCACAGGGTGCGAGACCGAGACCACCGACGACTCGCTGATCATCCGTCCGGCCCCCCTGCCGCGCGGCCGCGAGGTGGACTTCATGACCTACAACGACCACCGCATGGCCATGTCCATGTCCCTGTTCGAGCTGGCCGGGATCAAGGTCTCGCTTGACAATCCGGCTTGCGTGGGCAAATCATTCCCGGACTTCTTCAAAGAGTGGAAGAAGATCACCGGCTAAACGGAACGAACCGGAAAATCATGACAAAGGGAATCGACCACATCACCATCGTGGGTGCGGACGGGCAGATGGGCAGCCGCTTCTCGGCGGACTTCGCCGGACTCGGCCTGACCGTGACCGGGCTGGGCCGCAAGTCCTCGGACGAGGATGTGCGCGCCGCGCTGTCCGGCTGCGACCTGCTCCTGCTCAGCGTGCCGGTCACGGCCATGGCCGCCGTGCTCGACCGCATGGCGCCCCACCTCGCCGCACCGACCATCCTGTGCGACGTGGGCTCGGTGAAGGTCATGCCCGTCAAGGCCATGCTCAGGCGCTACGAAGGGCCGGTGGTCGGCACCCACCCCCTGTTCGGCGCGGTCATCCCCGAAGGGTTCGAACCCAAGGTGGCGGTCATGCCCGGCCGCGACCGGGACGCGGACGCGGCCGCATCGGTCGCCGACCTGTTCACCCGCTGCGGCTACACCTGCTTCGACTCCACTCCCGCGGAGCACGACCGGGCCATGGCCTACATCCAGGGGCTGAACTACACCTCCACCGTTGCCTTCCTGGCCGCCGCCCGCGACGTGGACGGCATCCGGGAGTTCGTCACCCCTTCCTTCCGGCGCAGGCTCGATTCCGCGGCCAAGATGCTCACCCAGGACACCGAGCTGTTCGAGATCATCTCCGAAGCCAACCCGTTCCTGCAGGAAGTCAGCCGCAAATTCATGTCCTACCTCAGCCTGGCCGCGGGCGGCGACCTCGAATTGCTGGCCGACCGGGCCCAGTGGTGGTGGCGTAACGAAGAATCATATTAATGGGGTGCGGCGCTTGAGCCCGGCACACGATTACACCAGTAACCGGAGCCGCACCCCGACCCAGGGTGCGGCTTCATTTTTTCAAGGAGAACTCGGATGAACGGTACGTGAAAGAAATCGGAAAACCGCAAGAAGATCAAGGGATGGCAGGTTATACCCCGGCCATATCATTAATAACACGTTTTCAGCGAACGCGGTTGTGCGCCGGTTCATGCCCCGCACGCACGCGTTGCGAAGGATAGACAATGCAGAAAATCACCCTCACGCAGCACGGCAAATGGTTGCCTGCCGACGTGCAGACCACCATCTCCCTGTACATGGGACTGGTGGGCGACCAGCCCGGCATTCTCCTGGAATCCGCCGAGGTGGACGGGCGGCTCGGCCGCTACTCCCTCATCGCCTTCGACTACAGGCTCATGCTCCACCCCGTGGACGGCAAGCTGGTGGTGGACGTGGGCGACGACCGCCTGGCCCCGCTCAAGGAACTGGAGGGCCTGGATTACCTCCCCGGCCTCAAGGCCGTCCTTAAAAATCTGACCATCGAACAGCGCACCACGGGCGGCAACCCCAGGGACGGGCTGCCCGGCCTGACGCGCGGCCTGTACGGCTACTTCGGCTACGGCACGGCCGGCATGTTCGAGCGCAAGCTCAAGGACGTGTGCAAACCCGAGGACGCCGAGGCCTGCCTCATCCTGCCCGGCCAACTGGTCCTCTTCGACCACCTGCGCCACTCCTGCTGCTACCTGAGCCTGGACGAAGGCGCGACCCCACGGCCCGCCCCGGTTCAGTGGGGCGCGGACCTGAACGCCCCGGAGGCGGGGGCCCCCACGGTCTTCCCCGGCAAGGAGGCGCACATGGCCACGGTGGAGCGCTGCAAGGAGCTCATCAGTGAGGGCGAGTGCATCCAGGTGGTCCCGTCCATCCGCTTCTCGGTGCCCCTGTCCGACGAACCGTTCAAGATCTACCGCAGGCTCCGGCAGGCCAACCCGTCGCCGTTTCTGTTCTACATGAAGTTCCCGGACTGCCCGACCATGGGCAAGACCCGCAACACCACCCTGCTCGGCTCCTCCCCCGAGATGATGGCCCGCAGCGCGGCGGGCCAGTTGGAAGTCCGGCCCATCGCCGGAACCCGGTGGCGCGGCGACACTGAAGCGGAAGACAACCGCCTGGAAGCCGACCTGCTGGCCGATCCCAAGGAGCGGGCCGAGCACGTCATGCTCGTGGACCTGGGCCGCAACGACCTCGGCCGCATCTCCAAGCCCGGCACCGTGACCGTGGAGAAATTCATGAACGTGGAGCGGTTCTCCCACGTCATGCACCTGACCTCCTACGTCCGGGGCGAACTCAAGGACGGGCTGGACGCCATCGACGTGCTCCAGGCCACCTTCCCGGCGGGCACCCTGTCCGGCGCGCCCAAGATCCGGGCCATGGAAATCATCGCCGACGTGGAGCCCCAGGAACGCGGCCCCTACGGCGGCTGCATCGGCTGGCTGGGCCTGGACGACGACGTCGTCTCCCTGGACACCGGCATCACCATCCGCTCCATGTGGATCCGCGACGGCCAGTGCTATTGGCAGGCCGGCGGCGGCATCGTCTACGACTCCGACCCCGAAGCGGAATGGAACGAATGCAACAACAAGGCCCGCGTGATCCTCGAAGTCATCACCGGCAAGGGAGGCACCGATGTTTTTGCTGATCGATAATTTCGACTCCTTCACCTTCAACCTGGTGCAGGCCTTCCAGCAGCTCGGCGCCGACCCGATCGTCATCCGCAACGACCGCGAGAAGGTCCTGGAACTGGCCGGAAGCGGCGAACTCGAACGCGTCTGTCTGTCTCCCGGTCCGAGCAACCCGCAAAACGCGGGCTTCTGCCTGGAGTTCCTGGCCCGGCTGCCCAAAGAGGTCCCGGTGCTCGGCGTCTGCTTGGGCCATCAGACCCTGGGGCACTTCGCGGGCGCGCCCGTGGAGCGCGCCGAGCGGATCATGCACGGCAAGACCTCCGAGGTCTTCCACGAGGGCCGGAGCGTGTTCAAGGGACTGCCCTCCCCGTTCACGGTCTGCCGCTACCACTCGCTCATCGTCCCGGCCGAAAAGGCGGCCGACAAGATCGAGGTCACGGCCCGTACCGATCAGGGCGAGATCATGGGGCTGCGCTACAAGGACCGCCCCTGGCACGGCGTGCAGTTCCACCCGGAATCCATCCTCACCCCTGAAGGCCCCAAGCTTCTGCAGAACTTCCTGAACATCAAAGGATAAGACCATGACCATATCTGAAATACTCGACATCCTGGCCCAGGGAAAATCCCTGAGCGACGACCAGGCCGATTTCATGTTCGCCGAACTCATGGACGGCAAGATGACCGAGGCCCAGGCCGGTGCGTTCCTCATGGGGCTGCGCGCCAAGGGCGAGGACTCCACCGACCTGGCCGCGGGCGTGCGCGCGGTCGTCTCCCACGCCCGCAAGATCCCCGGCTTCGAGGGCAATCGGCCCGAGCCGGTCATCGACACCTGCGGCACGGGCGGCGACGGCCAGTGTTCGTTCAACTGCTCCACGGCCGTATCCCTGTTCCTGGCGGACATGGGCTACACCATCGCCAAGCACGGCAACCGCGCCCTGTCCTCGTCCTGCGGCTCGGCCGACGCCCTGGAGGCCCTGGGCATCCCCCTGGACCAGACCCCGGATGAGGCCGCCGCGGGGCTCGAAAAATACCACTTCGCCTTCCTGTTCGCGCCCGCCTACCACCCGGCCTTCAAGTACATCATGCCCGTACGCCAGCAGCTCGGCATCCGCACCCTGTTCAACTTCATGGGCCCGCTGACCAACCCGGCCCGCCCCTCGCACCAGTTGCTCGGCGTGGGCGACGCGGAGCGCCTCTTCCTCATGGGCGAGACCCTGCTCCTGACCGGCGTGAGGCGGGCGCTCATCTTCGCGGGCGCGGGCGGATTCGACGAGCTGACCACCTGGGGCGTGAACCGGGGCTACATCATCGACGACGGGCGCATGGACAAAGCCGTGGTCGACCCCGCCTCCCTGGGCTTCCCGCGCCACGCCCCCGAGGACGTGCGCGTCAACGGCAAGGACGATGCCGTAGCCAAACTCAAGGACATCCTGACGGGGAAGGGCCCGGCACCCATGATGGACATGGTGGCCCTCAATCTGGCAGGGTGCCTCAACTTGCTGGACAAGGGCACCATGGCCGAATGCGCCGACATCGCCCGCGACGTGGTTCATACAGGACTGACAAAAGGACTTCCCTATGCTGGATAAATTCAGAGAGGCCAAGCGGCTCGAAATCGAGTCGCTGCACAAGGACTTCGCGGCCGGGCGCATCCCGGCCGTCTACCAGGGCGAACGCCCCTCGTTCGTCGAGGCCATCCGGGCCAAGGGGCCGGGCGCGATCATCGCCGAGTTCAAGCCCGCCAGCCCAAGCCGGGGCGTGTTGGGCGAGCACCTCAACCCCCTGGACTTCGCCGACGCCTACGCGAACAACGGGGCGGCAGCCATCTCCGTGCTGACCGAACACCAGTACTTCAAGGGCTCTCCGGACTTCCTGTTCATGATGAACGGGCCCGGCCTGCCCCTGTTGCGCAAGGACTTCATCTTCGACCCGCTCCAGGTGGCCATGACGGCCAGCAGCCCGGCCTCGGCCGTGCTGCTCATCGCCCGCATGTGCGACGACGCCGCCCACCTCAAGCAACTCATCGACATCGCCCGAATGCCCGGCCTGGCCCCGGTGGTCGAGATCTTCGACCAGGCCGACCTGGACCGCGCCCGCGAGGCCGGGGCCGACATCATCCAGGTCAACAACCGCGACCTGGACACCCTGACCACCACCCTCGACCAGGGCCGGCGCTTCATCAAGCAGAAGCACGACGGCGAGCTGTGGATCTGCGCCAGCGGCGTGGAGACCCGCGCCCAGGTCGAGGAGATGGCATCCCTGGGGTTCGACGCGGTCCTCATCGGCACTTCGCTGATGCAGGCCGATGATCCCGGTGCCAAGCTGGCCGAGCTGGCGGGAGTCAAGTAGGATGCCCCGCCCCCTGGTCAAGGTCTGCGGCATGACCCGAATGCGGGACGTCGAACTCTGCGTGAGCCTCGGCGTGGACCTGCTCGGCTTCATCTTCCACCCCAAGAGCCCGCGCAACGCGGACCCGGACTTCGTGGCCTCGGTCAAGACCGGCAAGGTCTCCAAGGTCGGGGTGTTCGTCAACCAGACCGCCGACGAGGTCCTGGAGACCATGGACCGTTGCGGACTGCATGCAGCCCAACTGCACGGCGGACAGGATGTGGACTTCTGTTGGAAGATCGGCCCCGACCGGGTCATCCGGGCCTTCTGGCCCGACACCTATCCCTCGCCCCGGGCACTGCTCCGGGACCTCGAAAACTACGCCGAGGTCTGCGGCCACTTTCTCCTGGACGCGGGCGGAAAAGGCCAGGGCGGCACCGGCAAGTCCATTGATTTTGCCATGCTGCAACCTATCGAAATACAAACACCTTGGTTCCTTGCTGGCGGCCTCGGGCCCGATAACATCCGCGAGGCGCTGGCCGTACACCCCTCCGGCCTGGACATCAATTCCGGCGTGGAAAAGGCACCGGGCATCAAGGACGAGACCAAACTGCGGGAAGTCTTCCGGATTCTCGCGGAAATGGAATAAGGATCTATCATGAAGAAAGGATACTTCGGCGATTTCGGCGGGCAGTTCATCCCCGAGCTGCTCATGCCGCCGCTCATCGAGCTTGAAGAGGCCATGAAGACCATCCTCCCCACCGAGGAGTTTCAGACCCGCTTCACCAATATGCTCAAGGAAAACGTGGGCCGCCCGTCGGCCATCACCTACTGCCCGAACCTGTCCAAGGACCTCGGCCTGGACCTCTGGCTCAAGCGCGAGGACCTCAACCACTCGGGCGCGCACAAGATCAACAACACCCTGGGCCAGGGACTGCTGGCCAAAATGATGGGCAAGGACGTGCTCCTGGCCGAGACCGGCGCGGGCATGCACGGCGTGGCCACCACGGTCGCCGCCGCCATGCTCGACATGAAGGCCGTCATCTACATGGGCGCCACCGACGTGGTCCGCCAGGCCCCCAACGTAGGCCGCATGCGCCTCATGGGTGCGGAGATCGTGGCCGTGGAGTCGGGCACCAAGACCCTCAAGGACGCCATCAACGCGGCCCTGCGCCGCTGGCTGTCCGACCAGGAAACCACCCACTACTGCTTCGGCACCGCCGCCGGGCCGCACCCCTTCCCCACCCTGGTCCGCGAGTTCCAGCAGATCATCTCCAAGGAGGCGCGCGAGCAGTTCATGGCCCGCAACGACGGCAACCTGCCCGACGTGGTCGTGGCCTGTGTGGGCGGCGGGTCCAACGCCATCGGCATGTTCCACAATTTCGTCCCGGACGAGTCCGTCAAGATCGTGGGCGTCGAGGCCGCCGGAACCGGCGAGCCGGGTTGCTACAGCTCCGCGCCCATCGACCACGGCACCGACGGCGTGCTGCACGGCATGATGAGCAAGCTGCTCCAGACCGAGGACGGCCAGATCGAGCCCTCCCATTCCATCGCGCCCGGCCTGGACTACCCCGGCGTGGGCCCGGAGCACGCCCATCTCGACGCCATCGGCCGCGTGGACTACACGACCATCAACGATGCCCAGGCCATCAACGCCTTCAAGACCCTCTCCAGGCGCGAAGGCATCATCCCGGCCCTGGAATCGTCCCACGCCGTGGCCTACGCCATCGAGAACCGGGAAAAGCTGCAAGGCAAGTCCGTGCTCGTCTGCCTGTCCGGACGCGGCGACAAGGATCTGGGGATACTCGACCAGATTCTGTAAAGAATGCCTCCGGCGGCCCAAGAACCTTTTGAAAAAGGTTCTTAGGGATCTCCAAAACTTTTTGGGTGCGCTTCGCGCAAGCGGGGGCGCCGAAAAAAGGATAATAAGATGAATAAAATGCAAGTGAAGATAGAAGAGGCTCGGGCCAAAGGGAAGGTCGGGCTCATTCCGTTCCTGCCCGCCGGGTTTCCGAACCGCGAGCAATTCTGGAAGGAAATGGAGGAGCTCGACGCGGCGGGCGCGTCCGTCATCGAGATCGGCATGCCCTTCTCCGACCCCGTGGCCGACGGCCCGGTGGTCGAAAAGGCGTCCCTCAAATGCCTGGAAGACGGCATCAACCTGACCTGGATTCTGACCGAACTCAAGAAGCGCAAAGGGCAGTTCAAGGCCGCCCTGCTGCTCATGGGCTACCTCAACCCGGTCTACCAGTACGGCCTGGACAAGTTCGGCGCGGACTGCGAGGCCGCCGGGGTCTCCGGCCTGATCATCGCGGACATGCCGCTCGAAGAGTCGCAGTTCGTCAAGGACGCCGTGGAACCCCACAACGTGGCCCTGGTCCCCCTGATCGGCCTGAACACCACCAAGGAACGCATGCGGCTCTACGCCGACGGCGCCCAGGGGTTCTGCTACTTCGTGTCCGTGCTCGGCACCACCGGCCAGCGCGAGTCCCTGCCCGCGCGCATCAAGGAAAAACTGGCCGAGGCCAAGGAAGTCTTCGACATCCCCGTGGCGCTCGGCTTCGGCATCAAACACCCGGACCAGCTCAAGGAATTCGGAGGCCTCATGGACGCCGCCGTGTTCGGCTCCGCCCTCATCTCCCACATCGAATCCGGCCACTCCAGCGACTCCTTCATGGAGCCGTGGAAGTAAGTGTGCCTCCGGCGGCCGGGGAAGGAGAGGGAAACCCTTTGAAAAGGGTTGTCCCTCTCCTTCCCCCCGCCCATCCCCTCTCCTTTCCTAAACTTTTTATAGCCGCTGCGCGGGGGGGGCGGGCTCAGGTGATTGACGTTGTATCCGCTCGATATTACCTTAGTTAAATGAGTAACACGACATCGCCGCAAACGGACGAGACATCCCGCAAGGGGTATGGCCCGACCAGCTTCTGGTTGCAGGAGCCAGCTATGGTCTTTGCGCATCTTGGGCTTGAACCCGGACAGGTCTTCCTCGATGCCGGGTGCGGGGCCGGGGAATACTCCCTGTACGCCGCGCGCCTGCTCGGCGAGGCAGGCCGGGTCATCGCCGTGGACAACATCGCCCTGTCCACGGACGCACTGAATGCACTGCCCGCCCGGCCCGGCGAGGCCCCCATCACCGCCTTTGCCGGGGACATCACCGACACCCTGCCCATCGACCCGCACTCCGTGGACGCGATCTTCCTGTCCACGGTCCTGCACATCAAGATGGTCCGCGACCGCGCGCCCGAAATGTTCCGCGAATTCCACCGCGTCCTGCGGGCCGACGGCACCCTGGCCGTGCTCGAATGCAAAAAGGTCGAAGCGAATTTCGGCCCGCCGCTCCACTCCCGCCTCGCCGAGGGCGACGTCCGCGCCATGGTGGAGCCCCACGGCTTCCGCCACGCCTCGACCCTGGACACCGGCCATGCCAACCTCATCTGTTTCCAGGCGCGGTAAAACCTTTCATCTCGATACCAGGCCAAAAACCATCTTTCTTTTCCCTTTGGAGCGACTCGGGTGCACAGCGCCCGACAGCGACTTGGTACCCCGCGCTCGGAACAGGCTTCCGACAGCCGCCCCCCGCACCCTCAACTTGCCACCTTCCGCCGAATAATATACTTCATGCCGGTCATGACCACGCCCCGCGATACATACTCACCCCGGCTGGATGTCCTCGCCTTTTTCATCATCCTCGCGTCCTTTCTGGTGCGCTACTGGTTCGTGGCCTCGGGCCAGTTGAACCTGGTGCAGGACGAGGCGCAGTATTGGGATTGGATCAGACGGCCGCAATTGTCCTATTATTCCAAAGGGCCGCTCATCGCCTGGATCATCAGCCTGTGGACTTGGGTGTTCGGGAACACCGAGCTGGGCGTGCGTTTCGGGTCCATCCTGGGCATGACCGGCATCCAGGCCGCGCTCTACGTCGGGGTGTCGCGCGTCTGGCGGGAGCACCGGCTGGCCGTGTTCGTGCTCTTCGCGGCCGCGACCATGCCCCTGCTCAACGGACTGGGCATCCTGGCCACCACGGACTGCCCGCTGATCTTCTTCTGGACCGTGGCCTTCTTCGCCCTGGCCGCGGCCACGCGCCACGACCCGGACCGTCCGGTGTCCAACCTCCCCTTCATCATCCTGGGCCTGTGCATGGCCGTGGGCATCCTGGCCAAGTACATGATGCTCACCTTCCTGGCCGTGGCCCTGATCTACGCGGTCATCCTGCAGTTCCGGGGGCAACTGCCCAAACGCTTCTGGGCGCGCTTCCTCATCGCCGGGGTCATCGGCTCGGCCGCCGGGCTCGCGCCCATCGTCATCTGGAACATGGACAACGGCTGGGTGGCCTACAAGCACGTGGCCAAGCTGACCTCGGGCGTGGGCGGCAGCGACTGGCTGCCCGACCGCATCGGCCCGTTCTTCGAGATGCTCGGCGCGCAGATCGGCCTGCTCGCGCCGTGGTGGTTCTGGTTCATCCTCGCGGCCACCCCGGCCGCGGTGCGCAAGGCATGGGTCGGCCCGGTGGGCCGGTTCGACGCAGGCTACCGGCGCGACCTGCTGTCCGTGCTCTTCTTCTGGCCCCTGTGGGGCATCATCACCTTCAAGGCGCTCTTCTCCAAAGTGGAGGCCAACTGGACCGCCGCAGCCTTCGGCACGGCCGCGATCCTGGCGGGCCTGGCCTTCAAGGCGTGGTGGGACGCCCCCGCCCGCAAGACGCGCGGACGGGCCATCATGGCCGGCGTGACCGCGATCCTGGCCCTGACCATCTTCGTCTCCCCGCTCCTGCCGCTCCCGGATTCCATGAACATCACCCTCCGGCTCAAGGGCTGGGCCGACCTGGGCCGCAAGGTGGACGACGTCATCAACACCGAGTTCGACGACCCGTCCCGAGTCTTCGCCATGTCCGACAACTACGGGTTCACCTCGGAACTGGCCTTCTACCTCAAGGGGCAGCCCTTCACTTTCTGCACCTGGAGCGAAGACCGACGCATGAACCAGTACGACCTCTGGCCCGCGCCGGGCAAGGACAAGCTCGGCTGGGGTGCGGTCATGGTCCGCAAACGGTTCCGCAAAAGCCCCGTGCCCGAGCTGAACAAGATGTTCGAGTACGTCAGCGAGCCCATCTTCTACAGCTCCTCCTTCAAGGGCGGGAAAGGACGCAAGTTCACCATCATCGTCTGCAAGGGGTTCACCGGGTACTGGCCCCGCCACTCCGGCAGGTTCTAGCCCCCCGGTCCATTTTTCCTGGATACGCGCCCCCTCTGCGCGTGGATAATCCACGTTTTTTAGACACTCGTTTTCCCCACCGCAACGTACCGTTATTGCAATTCCTTTGGCCTCCCAAGGGCTATGCCGGTTTGCGCCCGCCGCCATTCCCCCGGTGGCAGGCTTCTTGCTGTTCTCTGTCCAGGGTGGAGCCTGAACACTTTAATTGGGGGGGACGGCGAAAATGTTCAGACTCAAGTTGTTGTTGGTAGTTTCCTTCATTTTCCTGTTACCGGGGTGCTCCATGGTGCCGTTCGGCATCGGGCTCATACCCGGTGCGCCCGCCTACGTCTCGTCGCTCATCGGCAGCGGGCAGTCCGTGTATGCGACGGCCATGGACGAGCGGACCACCGAGCAGCAGATGCTCGACGCCATCGTGGCGGGCCACGCCCAGGCCGAGCTCTACAAGAACAAGGACATCCGGGCGGACCAGATCCACACCTACTGCTATTTCGGCAAACTCTACCTGGTGGGAGAGTACGACTCCCAGGAGCAGCTCAAGACCATCTACCAATGCATGGACAAGGTCGAGGGCAAGCGTCAGATCATCAGCCGGCTGTACCTGCACGACGAAAATGCGGACAACACCTTCTTCAGGGACCAGGCCACCTACGCCGAACTGCGCACGCAGCTCATGGCCGATTTCGAGGTTACCAGCACCCCCGTCGAGGTCCAGATCGTCCAAGGGGACATCGTCCTTCTGGGGGTCATCCACGACAAAGAGGAACGTGACCGCATCGTGGCCCACGCCATGAGCGTGAAGGGAGTGAATCGGGTGGTCTCCTACCTCTACCACCAGGAGAACGCCGGGCCCGAGCCGCAGATCATGAGCGCCCAGTTGGCCCCCGCGCCCGAGCCGTCCCCGGCGCCGCCCAGGGAGATCCCGCCGCCGCCCAAGACCAAACCCAAGAAAACCAGGCCCAAGGTCGAAAGAAAGCCGAAGCCGGAAGCACACCCGGTGCTGGCGGTCTCCAACCCCGACAGGGGACGGTGATCCTCCCACCCTCCAGGACGACCGCAGGCCCTTCCCCGAAAAACCGCCCGACCGACACGGGCGGTTTTTCATGGGCCGGTTTCAGGGAAGCAAACGGAGATGCCGGGCCGGCTAGGAGTGCCACCAGCGCATGATTTCCGGACCATAGAGCAGGTAGAGCATGCAGCCGAGGCTGAGGAACGGGCCGTAGGGGACGCGGCCCCGGATGCCGCCCTTGCCCGGACGGAGCATGTAGTAGATCGAGCCGAGCGCCCCGGTCACGCTGCCCACCAGGATGGTCAGGGGCAGTCCGGCCAGGCCGGTGATGGCCCCGATCATGGCCATGAGCTTGACGTCGCCGGTGCCCAGCCCCTCCTGCTTGCGCCACAGCCGGTAGAGCTGCTGCAGGACCCAGAACAACCCCGCACCCACGGCCGCGCCGAGCAGGGCGTCCTGCCAGGTGGGGCCTTCCCTGAGCACGAAGCTGGCCGCCAGGGCCACGGCCGTACCGCCCAAGGTGATGCGGTCGGGCAGCAGGAAAGTCTCGAAGTCGATGAAGCTGCCCGCGATGAGCATGACCCCGAGCACCAGGTACACGCCCCACTCCGGGGACAATCCGTAGGTGTAGGCCGAGGCCAGAGCCCAGGCCAGGCAGGACAGCTCCACCAGCAGGTATTGCGGGCCGATGGCCGCGCCGCAGTGGCGGCAGCGCCCCTTGAGGAGCAGGAAGCTGACCAGCGGGATGGTGTCCCGGAAGGAGAGCTTGGCATTGCACTCGGGGCACCGGGAGCCGCCCGGCTTGCAGATGGGCTCCTCGTCGATCCAGCGCTGGATGAAGATGGTGGCCAGGCCGCCGAGTTCGAGTCCGGCCACGGCGGCGGCGAGGTAGAAGGCCCAGGTGGGGATGATGTCCATAACGTCCTTGGGGCTTGAAGATTCGCGGCTTTTGCTGCATGAATACCGCTGGCGCAACACTTTGCAGGCTACCGGATTTCCCCTCCCGGCACAAGGGAAGCGCCGCCGTATACGCATCAAGGGAGCCCCAGATGGACCACCGTTTCATACCGACTTTGACCGAGGAACAGATCGCCGACATCCAGCTCGAAGGGCTGAAATGGACCGTGGGCCACACCTACGCCAACAGCCCCTTCTACCAGGCCCGCCTGAAGGAACAGGGCGTGGAGCCGGGCGACATCGCCTCCCTGGACGATCTGCGCAGGCTCCCCTTCACCACGGCCGAAGACCTCAAGGACGGCTACCCCATGCCGCTGCTGTCCGTGCCCGAAAGGGACGTGGTCCGCATCCACGGCTCCAGCGGAACCACGGGCAAGCGCAAGATCCTGGCCTATACCCAAAACGACGTCGACGTCTGGAAGGACATGTTCGCCCGCTGCTACGAGATGGCCGGGCTGACCCGCGAGGACCGGGTCCAGATCTGCGTGGGCTACGGGCTGTGGACCGCTGGCGCGGGCTTCCAGCTCGGCTGCGAACGGTTCGGGGCCATGGCCCTGCCCGTGGGGCCGGGGCTTTTGGAAATCCAGCTCCAGATGCTCACCGACCTCAAGTCCACCTGCATGTGCTCCACGGCCTCCATGGCTCTGCTCATGGGCGAAGAGGTCCAGAAACAGGGGCTGGCCGACAGGATCAGCCTGAAGAAGGCGATCTTCGGCTCCGAGACCCACACCCCCAAGATGCGCCGCCAGTTCGAGGAGGCCCTGGGGCTGGAGGACAGCTTCGACATCATCGGCATGACCGAGCTGTACGGCCCCGGCACCGGCCTGGAGTGCGAGGCCCACGACGGCATCCACTACTGGGCGGACATGTACATCACCGAGATCATCGACCCCGAGACGCTCGAACCCGTGGCCCCCGGCGAGGTTGGCGAGATGGTCGTCACTTCGTTGAGGAAGGAGGCCTCCCCGCTCATCCGCTACCGGACCCACGACCTGACCCGGCTCATCCCGGGCCAATGCGCCTGCGGAGTGACCATGCCGCGCGTGGACAAGATCCTGGGCCGGTCCGACGACATGTTCATCTTCCGGGGCGTGAACATCTACCCCGGCCAGATCGGCTCCGTGCTCGAACACTTCAAGGAGCTGTCCGCCGAGTACCGCATTTTCCTCAGCCGCAAGGACGGGCTGGACCACATGGCCGTGCACGTGGAACGCGCGCCCGGCGCAGCGTCCGGGAACGACGAAGGGCTGGCCAGAGCCCTGGCCGACGAAATCCGCAAGAACATCCTGGTGCGCGGCGAGGTGACCATCCTCGGTCCCGGCGAGCTGCCCCGCAGTTTCTCCAAGACCAAGCGAGTGGAAGACTCGCGCGGGGAAGAGTAGCCGCTCCCCCATGCCCAGCCTGTCGGAACGATCGGACCGCCATGTGGTCATCGACCGCAGGGAGGGGAACTACCTGGCCTTCCCGGACGTGATCCGGGCGCAGGACGGCACGCTGATCGTCGCCTACAACGAGGCGGACCGGCACGTTCGCCCCAACCGCCGGGTGCTCGTGGTCAAGACCAGCCGCGACAACGGGGCGACCTGGTCCGCGCCCGTCTATCCCGATTCCCCGCGCAGCCACAGCCCCCGCCTGAAATTGTTCCCGGACGGGACCATCGTCCTGTCCGACAGCTCGCGAATCTTTTTCGAGAGCCTTGATAACGGCCGCACCTGGCTGCCCTTTACCGCCGAGGGACTGACCCACGACATGCACGACCGCATCCTGGCCCTGGATGACGGGAGCTGGCTGACCGCCGGGCACCGGCACGTAGGCGGCGAGGAGCACCCGGCCATCCGCCAGCCGCCCACCGAGCAGGTCGTCTTCCGCTCCACGAATCATGGACGCGCCTGGACGCGCCTGTCCGTCATGGCCGCCGAGCGCAACCTGGTCCTGTGCGAGGCCTCCATGACCCAGCTGCCGTCCGGCCGCATCCTGGCCCTGCTGCGCGAAAACAGCTTCGTGTTCGAGCCCATGTACCTGGTCCACAGCGACGACGGCGGGGCCACCTGGTCGCGCCCCGCGCCCGCCGCGCTCATGGGACACCGCCCGACCATGGGGCTGCTCGACGACGGGCGGCTGCTGGTCACCTACCGCAACACCGGCCCGGACTGGGGCACCTGCGCATGGCTCGGCACGGCCGAGGAGCTGGCCTCGGGATTCCGGGTCCACGGCCGCGCCGCCGACCCGGCCAACCCGACGTTCACCCATGACGGCATGCGCATCCGAAACGGCGCGGGACCCGCAGCCGTGGTACGCTACGCCCTGCGGCCCATGACCGATCCGCGCAGCGCGCGCCTGGACCTCACGGCAGACGTCCGGATGGACGAGGCCGGGCCCAACGGCTGCGCCGTACGCGTGGGCTGCTGGTGGCGTCTGGCCCCGGACCGGATGCTCCCGGACGCGGCGGGCGCACAGGCCGTCCCCCTGCCGCGCGGGCGGTTCAACCGGCTGCGCTTCGAGTACGCGGCCGGGAGAGTGACGGCCTTCGTCAATGGCGAGCGGCGAGCCGCGGTCGAGGTGGACCCGGACCACGCCGAGACCCGGCCGGTCATGTTCGGCGCGCCCTACCCCTTCGAGGACAACGCGGTCGACTGCACCTGGCGACGAATTTCCCTGAACGTTCTTGAACCCGCCTATGACCGGGTGTATGCTTGGAACTGGACCGCCGGGGACGGCCGGCCCGACGCCTGGGTCCGGGACCACGTCCTGGAGCTTCGCAACGACCGGCACGCGGCGGCCCCGGATTTCGGGTATTCCGGATGGACGCGGCTCGCGGACGGGAGCTTCTTCAGCGCCTACCACCACGGCGGGGCCGGGGAGCCCGGCTACGAACCGCTGAAGACCGCGCATATCGCCGGAACCCGTTTTTATCCGGAGGACTTCAACCCCCGCGCACCGCAACCAAGGACGGGAAACATGGAACGCGCCGACATCGAGAGGATTTTCGAGGCCTATTTCGAAAAGTACAAGAAGACCGAGGGCGACCGCTCCTCCTGGTCCGCCTTCTGGACCGAGATGACCGGAGAGGGCGTGCTTGAGCTCAACCTGACCAAGTGCCCCGAGGGGACCACCTTCAAGATCTTCGTGGACAAGAAGAAAGTGGCCGAGGTGACCGGATGGGACGCCTACTTCGAGACCATGGAGGCCCTGGCCGAGGAGCACCCCGGCCTGTATGATCCGGATCGGATCTTTTCGGATATGAAGGCGATTATCTAGGAGATATTCCTGTTCAAATCATTTTTTCCTTGACGAATACCCCTGCCCCCACGTAAGGGCCTCTACTACAGTAGTCGGTGGCGTCCACGGGGACGCAGCCGGTTTCGGCCGGTCCGCACCGACAAGGGTGGAATGGCTTCAGGTTCTGCAAGGCTTGCGCGCCTACGCTTCCTCGATCTCCTTTCACCAGGCGTTGTTCGCCGTTTTATTTCACTATTTTTTCGGAGTTTGGTACGTAATGGCTAAGAATATCTATGTGGGCAACCTGCCCTGGAGCGCCACGGAAGAGGATGTACGCGCAGCGTTTGAGACCTTTGGGGAGGTCATTTCCGTCAAACTGATCAACGATCGCGAAACCGGCCGTCCCCGCGGCTTCGGTTTTGTCGAAATGGAAGACCAGGGGGCCCTTGCCGCCATTGAAAGCCTGGACGGCTCCGACTTCGGCGGCCGCAACATCAAGGTCAACGAAGCCCGTCCGCGTCCCGAGCGTCCGCGCTGGTAGCGCCGGTCGCCCGTCGTTAGTTAAAGACATAAGCCAGCCCGCCCCGCCCCGGGGCGGGCTTTTCCCGTCGCCTGCAACAAGAGGTAAAGAAGTATATGGCTAAAGAAGAAGGAATCGTCGTCCAGGGCGTAGTCGAAGAAGCCCTGCCCAACGCCATGTTCCGCGTTGAACTCGAAAACGGCCACACCGTGCTCGCCCACATCTCCGGCAAGATGCGCAAGTTCCGCATCCGCGTCATGCCCGGCGACACCGTAACCGTGGAACTCTCCCCCTACGATCTCACCCGGGGCCGCATCACCTTCCGTCCCAGGTAACCGCCGCCTCCCGGCGGCCGGGGGAAGGGAAAGCGAGGAGTTCCATGCGAGGTCTTCCCCCCTTCCCCTTCCCCCGGACCCCACCTCCTTCTCCCTCTTCGAGACCTCGACGCAGGCGCGGGCGCGACTGTGCCGTTTTCATATGGTGTGCTGTCCGGTGGAACCGTATTTTCCGTTTTTACTTTTTACCAAAGGCAAATCATGACCAGTTTCAAGGAACTGGGGCTTTCGGGATCAACCCTGGACGCCCTGGAATCCAAGGGGTTCACCGCCCCCACCCCCATCCAGGCCCTGACCATCCCGAAGCTGCTCTCGGGCAGTCGGGACATCGTGGGCCAGGCCCAGACCGGCACGGGCAAGACCGCGGCCTTCGGCCTGCCCGTCATCGAGGCGGCCGAGGAGGGCGCGCACCGCGTCCAGTCGCTCATTCTGGCCCCCACCCGCGAGTTGGCCATCCAGGTGGCCGAGGAGATCGACTCCCTCAAGGGCGGCAAGCGCATCCGCGTGCTCCCCGTGTACGGTGGCCAGGCCATCCACATGCAGCTCAAGGCGCTCAAACGCGGCGTGGACGTGGTCGTGGGCACGCCCGGCCGGATCATGGACCACCTGGAGCGCGGCTCCTTGAAGATCGATGCGTTGAACTACTTCATTCTCGACGAGGCTGACGAGATGTGCAACATGGGTTTCGTGGACGACGTGCGCGCCATCCTGGCCTCGGCCAACGAGGACCGGCGCACCCTCATGTTCTCCGCGACCATGGCCCGCGAAGTCATGGCCATCGCCAAGGAGTTCATGGGCGACTTCGACGTGGTCACGGTCAAACCCGAGACCTCGGACGCGCCCCTGACCCGCCAGGTCTTCCACGAGATGGCCGACTCTGACCGCTTCGAGGCCCTGTGCCGGGTCATCGATGCCCGGCCGGACTTCTATGGCCTGGTCTTCGTGCGCACCAGAGCCGACGCCGACCAGGTGGCCGCCCGGCTGACCCAGCGAGGCTATCCGGCCGAGCCCATCCACGGCGACCTGAACCAGGCCCAGCGCGAAAAAATCCTGAACGGCTTCCGCAAACGCAAGGCGACCATCCTGGTGGCTACGGACGTGGCCGCGCGCGGCATCGACGTGCCTGACCTGACCCACGTGGTCAACTTCGCCCTGCCCCAGGACCCGCAGACCTTCGTGCACCGAACCGGGCGCACGGGCCGGGCGGGCAAGGAAGGCGTGGCCATCACCCTGATCACGCCGAGCGAGTTCCGCAAGCTCATGTACATCTCCAAGAGCTCCGGCATCGAGATTGCCAAGGAGCCCCTGCCGCGCATCGAGGACGTCATCCACTCCAAGAAGCGCAAGGTGGTGGCCGAGCTCAACGACATCCTGGAAGCCGAAGGGCACAGCGCCTATCTGGCCATGGCCGGAGAACTGCTCCGCGACCGCCCCGCCGAACAGGTGGTCGCCGCCCTGCTTCGAAACACCTTCGGCGAGGAACTGATGGAGTCCGGCTACCGCCGCATCGACGCCGTGGGGCCCGGCGGGCGGGGCCGCGCCGACCTGGTCTGCGCACTGGGCCGCGCCCACGGCATGAACCCCAAACGGTTCGTGGACTTCATCGCCACCGCCGCGCGCATCAAGCCGTGGGCCATTCAGCACGTCCGGGTCCAGGGCGAGCGGACCACCTTCACGGTCCCGGCCGCCGAGGCGGACAAGGTCGTGAACGCGGTCAACAGCCGGGAAGGCGCCCCCGTCGTCGCCAGGGACGAATCGCGGCGCAAGCCGCCGGGCCGGTTCCCCAAGAAGAACGGAAGACCGGGAGGCAAGCCGCCCTACAAGCAGCGCTACAAGCCCAAACAGGGACGCTAGCCGGACCGACGTCCCGTCAGGGAATATCCATTTTTCCCTGGCGGGACGGCGTTTAATAATTGCTTCTTTTCCTGCTCCCCGATATCTTGGGCAAGCCCCCCAGGAGAACCGATGACTGGCGATGAACGCAAGACCAAGGCAGAGCTCATAGCGGAGCTGGACGGCCTCCGCGCCCGGCTTGACCACGGACACGGCGAGGCCGGACCGCCCGATGCCGACGAACTCCCGCTGTTCATTTTCGAAATGGACCTGGAAGGGACCTTCCGTTTCGCCAATCGCTACGCCCTCGAAAGCTTCGGCTACAGCGAGGCCGATCTCCGGGGCGGGCTCACCCTGCCGGACATCATCCACCGCGACTCCATCCACCGCGTCCGCCACAACCTCGCCCGGCTCCTGTCCGGCCAGGACTTCGAGCAAGAGGAATACAAGGCCGTGCGCAGGGACGGCACCACCCTGCCCGTCAAGGTCTATTCACAGCCCATGCGGCAAGATGGGGAGATCATCGGGGTACGCGGCGTGGTCATCGACGTGTCCGAAATCCGCATGGTGGAGGACGCCCTGCGCAAGAGCGAGAGCCATTACCGCACCCTGTTCGAGACCACCGGCACAGCCATGGTCCTGCTGGGCCGGGACGCGGTCATCAAGAGCTGCAACTCGCAGTTCTGCCTCATTTCCGGCTGCATGCGCGAGGACATAGAGGGCAAGATGAGCTGGATGGATTTCGTGCCCCTCGACGAGCGGGAACGCATGACCCGCTACCAGGAGTACCGCGAGAAAAGGATCGGCGACCCGCCCACCGACTACGAATTCAATTTCCTGACCAAGGACGGCAAGCACAGGCGCATCCACCTGTTCGTGCGCAACGTCCCCGGCACGGATGACCGGGTCTGCTCCCTCATCGACGTCACCGAGCGCGACGAGACCCTGCGTGCCCTGCGCAAGAGTGAGGAGCGCTACCAACTCATGGCCCGCGGCGCCAACGACGGCCTCTGGGACTGGTACCTGGGCAGCAACGAGTGCTTCTACTCCCCCCGATACCGGGAGATCCTCGGCTACACCGAGGAAGAGTTCCCCAACCACATGGACTCATGGCTGAACAGCCTGCACCCGGATGACCGCGAAAAGGCCCTGGCCGCCAACAAGGATTGCATCGACGGCAAGGTCGAGCAGTTCCAGGTGGAGTTCCGCCAGATACACAAGGACGGCTCCATCCGCTGGATTCTCGGCCGGGGCGGCAGCAGCAGGGACGAGAACGGCAAGGTATACAGGATATCCGGGTCGCATACGGACATCACCCAGCGCAAGTTCAACGAGCGCACCACCCACGCCCTGTATGCCATCTCCACGGCGGTCAACACCACCCGCGACCTCCGGGAGCTGTACCAGACCATCCACGCCATCATCGGCGAGGTCATCGAGGCCAAGAACTTCTTCATCGCCATGCGGGACGAGGAGAGGGACATACTCCGCTTCGTCTACTTCCAGGACGAGATGGACGACTATTTCGACATCCCCAACATCAGCGATCCGGGACAGAGCAGCCTGACCATCCATGTCTTCCGTACCGCCGCGCCGCTGCACCTCTCCCAGGCCGACCCCGACGCCGAGTCCCGGATGGCCTCCATCGGGGTCATCGGCACCCCGCCGGCCGCATGGCTGGGCGTGCCGCTCAGGCAGGGCGACCGAGTGGTTGGAGCCATGGTCGTACAGGACTACGAAAACCCGAGACGGTATTCGGGAGAAGCCGCCACCTTCCTGACCGCCGTGTCCGAGCAGGTGGCCATGGCCATCGAACGCAAGACCATCGAGGAGGCCCTGACCCGGCTCAACGAGGACCTGGAGGACAAGGTCGAACAGCGCACCGCCGAGATAGAGGCCCGCAAGGCCGAGCTTGAGGAGGCCAACCGGCGGCTGATGACCCTGGACGAGATCAAGTCGTCCATGGTCTCGTCGGTCTCCCACGAACTGCGTACCCCGCTGACCTCCATCCGGGGGTTCGCCAAGCTCTGTGCCAAAGACTTCAGCCGGTATTTCATCCCCCTGGCCGAGGGCGACAAACTGTCCGCCAAGGGGTCGCGTATCCAGGGCAACCTGCAGATCATCGACACCGAGGGCGAGCGCCTGACCAGGCTGATCAACGACTTCCTGGACATCAACCGCATCGAATCGGGCAAGGCGTGCTGGAACGACGAAATTCTCAACCCGGCAGAGATCATCCGTGACGCCGTGGCCTCGGCCTCCGGCGGCTTCGACGCCTCCAAGAGCGTGGAGCTGGACACGGTCCTGACCGACACCGCCCGGCGCATCCACGCCGACCCCGACAAGATCAAGCAGTTGCTCATCAACCTGCTGAACAACGCCCACAAGTTCACCAGGCAGGGTCGCGTCACCGTGACCATGCGCGAACAGGACGGTCTGCTGACCGTATCCGTCAGCGACACCGGCTCGGGCATCCCGGAGGACGAGATCGGCTACATCTTCGAGAAGTTCCACAAATCCCGCCTGGGCGACACGGTGCGCAACGTGGAACAGGGCACCGGCCTGGGCCTGGCCATCTGCAAGGAGATCGTCGAACACTACGGCGGCATCATCCGCGTGGAATCCGCGCTGGGCCAGGGCAGCGTCTTCACCTTCACCCTGCCCACGGTCCCGGCGGACGGCAACACCTGCCCCGGCTAGACGGCGAGGCCCCCGGCGAGGTCCCGACCGGCACGGTCACCGCCCGAGGCTGGGCAAGACGTGGTCCACGAACAGCCGAACCCGCTGCGGGAGCTGATTGGAGCCCGTCACCAGATACACGTCGTGCACAAACCCGCCGCTCCAGCCGGGCAGCACGCGGACCAGGCGGCCCGCCGTCTCGTCCGGCTCGGCTTTCTCCTTCTTGAGCAGGGCCACCCCGTGCCCGGCCAGGGCGAACTCGCGGCACATCTCCACGGAACCGAAGCTGTAGCGGGGCTGCACCTCAACCGTTACCTGGCGCTTGCCGTCATGCATGGGCCAGCGGTTGCCGAAACGCTGGAGCACGATGCAGGGCAGGCCGTGCAGGTCGCCGGGCTCCTGCGGCATGGGGTACCGCTCCAGCAGCCGGGGCGAGGCATACAGGAACGGCTCGATGGTCAGGAGTTTCCTGGCGACCAGGGACGGTGCGATGGACGGCCCGATGAGAAAGGCCACATCATACGGATCGGTGCGCATATCCACCGGATGCTCCACAATGGTCAGGTCGATCTGGATGTCCGGCCACGTCGCGGCAAAATCCAGCAACGCGTCTTTGAAGTGCCTGTCGTCATACAGGTCCAGGAACATGCAGATCCGGATCAGCCCTGACGGCTTCTGCATGTTCATCATGACGGCATCATAGGCGTTGTGCACTTCGTCCAGGGCAAATCCGCACCGGTCCAGCAAGTACGCGCCGTTGTCGGTCGGTTCGACGTTGCGCGTGTCCCGATAAAAAAGCAGGACCCCCATCCGCTCTTCCAGCAGCTTGATGCGCCTGGACAGCGTCGAGACGCCCATGCCGAGGACTTCCGCAGCCTTGGTGAAGCTCTTTTGCCGGGCCACCTCCACCAACAGCGGCACGTCATTCAGGAATTCCTGTCTCATTATGCTCATCCATGGAAAAGAGTTTTTCTTTTTGCCCCATTTATTTAATCCACGAGCATGCTATGAAAAGAGAAATCCAAAGGCAACAAGATCGCCATCTTGAGGGCTAACAACGATCGACCAAAGGAGAAAGACATGACGAAGCAATCCATATTCGAAGGCACCGCCACCTTCCTGGAATATCTCGGCCTGGGGGAGGAGCCCTTCGGAGTCTACTACTCCGACACCCTGCCGGAGAACGCCTACGGGCCGAGAAAAGGCACGCCTATCTCGCGCGAGCAGGAGGACAAGGGAGAGCTGGACATGCAGGAGGTCATGAAGTCGTTCTCCTGCGTCATGGGCAACGTCTGGCTGGCCAGAAAAAAGAAGGGAGCCGCCTTCATCTCCTCGGAGGAATACGGCTGCCTCGGCGGCGTGTACTACTGTTCGATGATGAAGCCCCATCTCAGGTTCATCGAGCACTACGTGTCCACCGGGTACGAGGGCACCCCCCTGCAGGGCGAACGATACATGCCGAACCCCGACGCCATGCGGAAGTTCATGCTTGAGGTGAATCCCCGCGAGGCGCCGGCCAAGTATTGCATCTTCAAGCCGCTGTCCCTTTTCGCCGACGGCGAGGAGCCCGAATTCATCATCTTCTTTGCCCGTCCCGAGGTGCTGAGCGGCCTCTTCACCCAGGCGGTGTTCACCACAGGCGACATGGACTGCGTGGTCTCGCCCTTCGGCGCGGGCTGCACCAACATGATCTCCTGGCCCCTCTACTACAAGGGCAAGGGACTGGAAAAAGCGGTCATCGGCGGTTTCGACCCCTCGGCCAGGAAGTTCATGAAGACCGACGAACTGACCTTCACGGTTTCTCTGGAGCTCTACGAAAAGATGCTCGCCGCCCTGCCCGAATCCATGTTCACGCACGAGACCGACTGGAAGGGCGTACGCAAGAAGGTCGAGCGCAGTGCAAAGGCCTGGAGCGAAAGCAACTGATCGGCCTTTGCGGCCGCAGTCCTGTCCCTTCACCCTCCGGCCTGCGGATTGGCCACCCCCCGAAACGAAAAACCCGCTTTCTCACGAAAGCGGGTTTTTGTCTTCTTGGTGCCCCCAGCGCGATTCGAACACGCGGCACCAGGATTAGGAATCCTGTGCTCTATCCACCTGAGCTATGGGGGCACGTTCCGGCAGGTGCCGGGGAATCGTTCCTAGCCAATGGCGGGTGAAAAGGCAAGTCTTTCGTCTCGCAGGAGGGCCCGATGCCCGTGTTTCGGGCGGTAAAGGCCGCGGGTCGACAGCCTGCGGGCGAGAGCCGAAACCGCATCCGGTTAGCCGGTTTCCCGCGGCCGCTCCGGGGCCCTCCCGCTTTTCCGGGTATTTACATATAGATATGTTCCGGGCGTCCGCCCAGGCTGTGGGCGGAACCGGCAGCCTGGACGGGACCGGGCGCGGGAAATGAGTGTGCAAATTCGGGCACACTATTTACAACGGGGAAAAAAAGGCTATATGTGGGGAAGGCGGTGCGAGCCGCCATCCTGTTTTCCGCATCCTGTATGGAGGCAAATATGAATCGTAAGGCTAAACTTCTCATCCTTGTACTGACCCTTGTGCTGTCTGTGCCGGTTATTGCACAGGCGCGCGACCTGCCCGTGTTCACGGAGCTGGCCGCCAAGGCGGGCAAGGCCGTGGTCTTCATTTCCACGGAAAAAACAACTAAGGCCCCGAGCATGGAGCAATTCCGGCAGCAGGTCCCCGAAGGGCACCCGTTCCACGAGTTCTTCAAGCGGTTCGACCAGTTCTTCGGCCCGCAGGGGCAGCAGCCGCGCAAGATGCTCGGTCAGGGCTCCGGCTTCGTCATTTCCCCCGACGGGCTCATCGTCACCAACAACCACGTCATCAACGGCGCGGACAAGGTGACCGTGCGCTTCCAGGACGACAAGAAGGAATACCCGGCCACGGTCGTGGGCGCCGACCAGGAAACCGACCTGGCCGTCATCCGCATCAAGGCCGACCATCCCCTGGCGACCCTGAAGTTCGGCAACTCCGACAACATCAAGGTGGGCGAATGGGTGCTGGCCATCGGCAACCCCTTCGGCCTGGACAATACGGTCACCGCGGGCATCATCTCCGCCAAGCACCGGATCATCGGCGCCGGCCCGTTCGACAACTTCCTGCAGACCGACGCGTCCATCAACCCCGGCAACTCCGGCGGTCCGCTTCTTGACATGGACGGCGAGGTCATCGGCATCAACACGGCCATCAACGCCGCGGCCGAGAACATCGGCTTCGCCATCCCGTCCACCCAGGCCGCCAAGGTCATCGCCCTGCTCAAGGAAGGCAAGACGCCCCAGCGCGGCTGGCTCGGCGTGACCATCCAGCAGGTCAGCGAGAACCAGGCCAAGGCCCTGGGCCTGGCCGAACCCACCGGCGCGCTGGTCGCCTCCGTGGGCAAGGGCGCTCCCGCCGACAAGGGCGGCGTCAAGCAGGGCGACGTGATCCTTGAGGTCAACGGCAAGAAGGTCGGGGACAACAACGACCTGCTCAAGAAGATCGCGGGCCTCGCCCCCGGCGACGAGGCAAACCTCGTGTTGTGGCGTAACGGCGAAAAGGTGACCCGGACCGTCACCCTGGGCCAGCGCAATGAAAAGGCCATGGCCGCCATGACCCCGGACCACCAGGATCAGGGACAGGCCGCCACCGTGCTCGGCATGGCGCTCAAGCCGATCTCCGACCAGGAAGCCCAGGCGCTGGGACTGGACAAGGCCCAGGGTCTGCTCGTGGTCAACGTCGATCCCAACACCGCGGCCGGCGAGGAAGGCATCCGACAGGGCGACGTCATCCTCCAGGCCAACCAGAAGGACGTGAACTCCGTGGCCGACCTGAACGGCGTCATCAAGAACGCCGAAAAGCGCGGCGCGGTCATGCTCCTGGTCAAGCGCCAGGGACGCAACAGCTTCGTTGCCCTGCCCCTGGACAACAAGTAAGACACCAATCAACCGGGGGGCTCCGCAGGGAGCCCCCTTTTTTTATACCCATGCAAGCAGCCACCCTCATCGCCCCGGCCAAGATCAACCTGCACCTTGAAATCCTCGGCCTGCGGGACGACGGCTACCACGAGCTGCGCACCCTCTTCTATCCGGTCCCCCTGCCTTGCGACCTCATTGAGGTCATGCCCAGCCCGGACGACGACTTCTACATCCGTTGCGCCGAACGCCCGGAGTTGGAGACCACCTCCAACATCCTGTACAAGGCTTGGAAAACGTTCGGCGAGGCCACCGGCTTCCGGCCCGGCATCTTCGTGGCTCTGACCAAGCGCATCCCTATGGGCGGCGGCCTGGGCGGCGGCAGTTCCGACGCGGCCGCCCTGCTCAAGTGGCTCAACCGGGAGGCCGGCGGCAAGGGGCTGCCCCTGCAGACCATGATCGCCCTGGCCGCGCAGCTCGGCGCGGACGTGCCCTTCTTTCTTTTGGACGGACCGGCCTGGGCAGGCGGCATCGGCGAGGAGCTCACCCCGGCCGAGGTGGACCTGTCCGGCGCGACCCTGGTCCTTGCCTGCCCGGACATCCACGTGAACACAGCCTGGGCCTTCCGCGCCTGGGACGAGAAATACGCGGCGGCAGGTCCCCAAGAATCCTTGACATCCGACTGGGGGGATACTAAGAATCCTTCTCCCGTTTCGCCCCGGGAGATGACGAACGACTTCGAGTCCATCGTCTTCGAGAAGCACCCATCCCTCCGGGATATCAAGCAAACACTTCTCGCTCACGGGGCCGAGCACGCTGCGATGAGCGGCTCGGGAGCCTCCCTGTTCGGCATCTACCGGGACAGGGGTTCTGCCACGTCCGCAGTCCAGGCTCTCGAAAAACAGGGAATTGAAATTTTCCAGGTGGACTGCCCTTAGGGCACGAAACCGGTTAAGGGCCGGACCACTCGACGTCGCCGCCCCCGCCGCCAAGCGCCGGGAGCCACCACCCGAAGCGACCCCCGAAAGGGCCAAGTCGAAAGGTCAAGCAAGCGCCAGCCGCTTACCGACAGCCCCAGCCGACGATGGCCGCCCGCAAAGCGGGCAGCCGAGACGGCGCTCCCCCGAACGGAGCAGGGACAAAAAATGTCGAGAAGTGGTCGAGCGCAAGGCGCAAGCAAAATTCGGGACCGCCGCGTATCCCAATACGCAAGGGTCCGGATTTTGCGCAGCAACGCAGCGATCGGCCGCTTATCGATATTTTTTGCTGGGGCGTCGTCAAGTGGTAAGACATCAGGTTTTGGTCCTGACATTCGGGGGTTCGAGTCCTCCCGCCCCAGCCAAAAATTAAAAAAGATCGCACAGAGGGTAGTCTCATGCACGGCGAATTGAAGATCATCAGCGGATCCTCGAGTCCGAAACTGGCCGAAGCCATTTGCGAGCATCTCGGCACCAAGGCGTCCCCGGTCCTCCGGGAACGGTTTTCCGACGGCGAAATCCGCATCGAGATCGGCGAGAACGTCCGGGGCGACGACGTCTTTGTCGTCCAGCCCACCTGTTCCCCGGTCAACTTCCACCTCATGGAGTTGTGCCTGATGCTCGACGCGCTCAAGCGCGCCAGCGCCTCCCGCGTGACCGCCGTGGTCCCCTACTTCGGCTACGCGCGTCAGGATCGCAAGGTCGTGCCCCGCGCGCCCATCTCCGCCAAGCTCGTGGCCGACCTCCTGTCCACCGCGGGCATGCAGCGGCTGGTGACCATCGATCTGCACGCCGGCCAGATCCAGGGCTTCTTCAACTGCCCGGTGGACAACCTGTTCGCCGCGCCCGTGCTCATTGAGCAGTTGCGCGACCGGAACGACGACTTCGTCATCATCTCCCCGGACGCGGGCGGCGTGGAACGGGCCCGTGCCTACGCCAAACGCCTCGGCGCCACCCTGGCCATCGTGGACAAACGCCGCGACGCGCCCAACCAGGCCAAGGCCATGCACATCATCGGCGACGTCAAGGGCAAGGTGGCCGTGGTCATCGACGACATGATCGACACCGCGGGCACCATGTGTGCGGCGGCCAACGTGATCATGGAGAACGGGGCCAAAGACGTCATGGCCTGCGCCACGCACCCGGTCCTGTCCGGCCCGGCCTGCCAACGGCTGGAAGAGTCCGCCTTCTCCGAGGTGGTCGTCACCGACACCATCCCCCTGGGCGAAAAGCAGGACCAGTGCAGCAAGCTCAAGGTCCGCTCCGTGGCCTCCCTGCTGGCAAAAGCCATCAACAACGTGCACACGGAATCCTCCGTGTCCGTATTGTTCGTATAAGGAACGTAAACGGGGGCCTTCGAGGCCGCCGCAACCATTTAAAGCGCGAGCGTCCGTCCATGGTGGACGGCCAGGGCGTAACAAGGAGAAACTCTCATGGCAGAACTGCTGAAACTGAACGTCCAGGAACGGACCGAGTTGGGCAAAGGCCCCAACCGCCGCCTCCGTGCCACCGGCATGGTCCCCGGCATCTACTACGACGCCAAGGGCGCCAACATCCCGGTCAAGGTGGAGATGGTCCCCCTGCAGAAGGCTTACGCCGCCGTCGGCAACTCCCAGGTCTTTGAACTGGTCCTGGAGCGCGGCGGCAAGACCGAAACCATGCCCGCCATGCTGTGGCGCGTGCGCAACGAGCCGGTCAAGGGCGTGCCCGAACACGTGGACTTCTTCGGCGTGGACCTGACCAAGGAAATCAAGGTCGCCGTCCACTTCGAGCTCGTCGGCTCCTCCAAGGGCGTCAAGCTCGGCGGTGTGCTCGAGCAGTACCGCGACCACATTGAGGTCATCTGCAAGCCCATGGACATCCCCGAGTCCATCGTCATCGACATCACCGACATGGACATCATGGATCACGTCCACATCGAGGACGTCACCTTCCCCGAAGGCGTCACCCCGGTCTTTGATGAAAACTACGCCGTCCTGTCCATCACTGCCATGCAGGAAGAGGGAGAGGACGAAGGGGCCGAAGAGGGCGTCGAGGCTGCCGCCGAGGAAGCCGAAGAGTCCGAGGCCGAATAGCCCGGCATCGTCAACGACACCACATCCCGGAGCGCGATGTCGTGCTCCGGGATTTTTTTTTGCTTCCCGGCGAAGAGACTGATAGACTCCCTTTCGCAGCGCGTGGCCGCCACGCGGAGAATGGACCCGACTCATGGATTTCAAAGGCGCCATAGTGGGGCTGGGCAACCCCGGTCCCGAATACGAGGACACCCGGCACAATGTCGGGTTCATGCTGGTGGACCATCTCCTGCACCTGGCGAATGACCGCAAGTCCATGCGGCTTGAAAAGATCGAGGAATCCGGCGACTACGACCTGTGGCGGTGCAAGTTCGCCGGGGCCTATCGGCTCCTGGTCAAGCCCCTGACATACATGAACCTGTCCGGCAAGGCCGTGGCCCGCGTCTGCGGCCGCCACGGCATCGAGCCTGTAGACCTGGTGGTGGTCCACGACGAATTGGACCTGCCCGTGGGCAGGATGAAGTTCAAGCGCGGCGGCGGGGACAACGGCCACAACGGGCTCAAGTCCATCCAGGAGCGGCTCGGCACCCCGGATTACAACCGGCTGCGGCTGGGCATCGGACGCCCCGAGGACCCGTACAAGCCCATCACCGACTGGGTCCTGGAACCATTTGACGAACGGGCGAAGGCGGCCCTGCCCGAAATCATCGGCCATGCCGCCAAGGGGCTGGACATTTTTTTCCGGCGCGGCATAGGCTTTGCCCAGCAGCACGTCAACGCCTTTTCCCTCCGGGAAGAAGAATCGGAGTAATCGTGGACTCCTCCCGGCCTTTTCGGTATAATGTCTTTCTGTCGCATGTAAAATTGTAGTCTTTTCAAGAACTGAGGTCCAAGTGTTCAAGGTCGACGAATTGGTTGTGTATCCCTCCCAGGGCGTGGGACGCGTTGAGCGTGTCGAATCCCAGGAGATCGGCGGCGTCAAGGCCGATTTTTACATAGTCCGGATCTTGAGCAACAACGTGACCCTCATGGTCCCCGTAGCCAACGCCGAAAACGTGGGCCTGCGCTCCGTGTGCCCGGCCGAAGTCGGCCAGAGCATCTTCGAATCCCTCAAGGACCGCACCGGATTCACCGGCTACACCGGCCAAAACTGGAACCGGCGCTACCGCGAATATTCCGAGAAGCTCAAGAGCGGTGACCTGGCCGACGTGGCCTACGTCCTCAAGGAGCTCTTCCTCATCGGCAAGGACAAGGAACTCTCGTTCGGCGAACGCCGCCTGCTGGAGCAGGCCATGGGGCTGGTCTCCATGGAACTGGCCTACTCGCTGGACCGCGACCAGGAGGTCATCAAGGAGGACATCAACGAGATGTTCGCCGACGTCATCGCCGCGCAGGAGAAAAACGACTAGCAGGGCTTGTCAAGGTCCACCGTTTGAGGTAACTGCCTCTTTGTGCCGCACCGCGGCTTTCAGATCACCCCACTCCCACTTGGTTTTTGAGACGTCCCGAGGCTGTTAGCGCAACTTCAACGAGAGGTATGCTCCCGTTTCCTCACACCCGAACCGTCCGGCCGGAAAGGTTCACCCGCGACATCCCGCGTTTGTTGCCCGCCACGGCGGCCACCCCGCACAATATTACCGTATCCCATTGTCCGAGTTGACATAATTCCGTAACCCTCAACAAGAATTTCCAAACATGGTCACTAAAAAGACTGACTCAGAAGGCAAAGGCAAAGGCGCCCCCAAAAAGACCACCCGCAAAAAGACCCCCAAGGCCGTGCCCGAACAAAACGGCAACGGCGGCAGCCTGAACCTCACCGAACTCAAACAAAAATCCATGCAGGACCTGACCGATCTGGCCATGTCCTTCGAGGTGGAGAACCCGAGCACCATGCGCAAGCAGGAGCTCATCTTCGCCCTGCTGCAACAGTGCGCCTCGCAGAACGGCCAGATATTCGGCGAGGGCGTACTGGAAATCCTGCCCGACGGCTTCGGATTCCTGCGCTCGCCCATGTACAGCTACATGGCCGGCCCGGACGACATCTACGTCTCCCCCTCGCAGATACGCCGCTTCGGCCTGCGCAAGGGTGACGTGGTTTCGGGCCAGATCCGCCCGCCCAAGGAGGGGGAGCGCTATTTCGCCCTGCTGCGCGTGTCCGAGATCGGCTTTGAGGATCCGCAGCACTCCAAGAACCTGGTCCTGTTCGACAACCTGACGCCCCTCTATCCCGAGGAGCAGCTCCGGCTCGAAAACGGTGCGACCAACTATTCCGCCCGGATCATCGACCTGCTCGCGCCCATCGGCAAGGGCCAGCGCGGCGTGATCGTGGCCCCGCCCCGCACCGGCAAGACCATCATGCTCCAGACCATCGCCAACTCCATCAACGCCAACCACCCCGAGGTGGACCTCATCGTCCTGCTCATCGACGAGCGGCCCGAAGAAGTGACCGACATGCAGCGCACGGTCAAGGCCGAGGTGGTCTCCTCCACCTTCGACGAGCCCCCGACCCGCCACGTGCAGGTGGCCGAGATGGTCATCGAAAAGGCCAAGCGGCTGGTCGAGCGCAAGCGCGACGTGGTCATCCTGCTCGACTCCATCACCCGGCTCGGCCGGGCCTACAACGCGGTCACCCCGTCCTCGGGCCGCGTGCTCTCCGGCGGTATCGACGCCAACGCCCTGCAACGGCCCAAGCGCTTCTTCGGCGCGGCCCGCAACATCGAGGAAGGCGGCTCCCTGACGATCATCTCCACCGCGCTCATCGACACCGGTTCGCGCATGGACGAGGTCATCTTCGAGGAGTTCAAGGGCACCGGCAACATGGAACTCTACCTGGACCGCCACCTGTCCGACAAGCGCATCTACCCGGCCATCGACATCAACCGCTCCGGCACCCGCAAGGAAGAGCTGCTCCTGGAAGAGGACGTGCTCAACCGCGTCTGGATCCTGCGCAAGCTCCTCTCCCCCATGAACTCCATCGATTCCATGGAATTTCTCCGGGGCAAGATGAAGGGCACCAAGAACAACAAAGACTTCCTGGATTCGATGAGCAAGTAGGTAGACGGCTTCCGATATGGCGGCTGAAGAGAAGAGCCGCTGTCGGGTGCTGCGCACCCGAATCGCTCCAAAGAGGCAAAATAAGCCCCGACTCAGTGCTGAGCCGGGGCTTTTTTATTGGGCTAAACCGCGAAGTGGCCATAAAAAGTTTAGGAAGGGAGAGGGAATGGGGGTCCGGGAAAAGGGGAGAGGGGAACCCTTTGAAGAAAAGGCTCCCCCTCTCCCCTTCTCCCGGCCGCCGGAGGCATCCTTCTCCTGCGCATCTTGTGCAACAATCGGCCGGTGGTTGCTTTGGGCGGGCAAATGGTTACTATGTCGTCATGCGCTTTCCGCTCGCCATATTCCCGGCCCTGTTGGCCGCCGTATTGCTGGTCCTGGCCCCGGCCGTGACCGCGCGCGCCGACCTGTTCGGCGGCAAGATGACCCTGCGCGACGAGAACAAGATGGGTCACGACTTCGACCAGATCATCCGCGCCCAGCAGAACATGGTCGGGGACACCTACATCACGGACTACGTGGCCGGGGTGGTCGCCCGTGTGGTCACGGGCAAGCGGCCCATGCCGTTCCACGTCAAGAGCGCGGTCATCGCCAATCCGCTGATCAACGCCTTCGCCATCCCCGGCGGGTATATCTACGTCTTCACGGGGCTGATCCAGTCCGTGACCACCGAATCGCAACTGGCCGGGGTCATCGCGCACGAGCTGGCGCACGTTTCCCAGCGGCACGTGGTCAGCCGCATCGAGAAGCAGAAGAAGATCACCCTGCTGTCCACGGCGGGCATGCTGGCCGGGCTGTTGCTGGGTGTGGCCGGCGGCGGGGGCAACGCGGCCCAGGCGGGCCAGGCGCTGGTGCTCGGTTCTCAGGGCGTGGCCACGGCCGCCATGCTGCACTACTCCCAGGAGGACGAGCGCGAGGCCGACCACGTGGGCCTCAACTCCCTGGTCAAGGCCGGGTATAACCCCGAGGGATTGCCCCAGACCTTCCAGATCATGCTCAAGAACAAGTGGTACGACAACAGCTCGAACATGCCGAGCTACCTGTCCACCCACCCCGGCACCGAAGACCGCATCACCTACCTCAACGACCGCATCGCGCGCATGCCCAAGTCGTTTCTGGAACGCAAGGATGACAACACCCGGCTGAATCGGGTCCAGGTGCTCATCCGGGCGCGCATGTCTCCGGCCAACACGGCGCTGGCCTATTGGGACGACAAGGAGGAAAGCGAATACAAGCCCATGGACTATGTGGGACGGGGCATCACCCTGGAGCGCCTGAAGCGCATCGACGAGGCCCAGGCGGCCTTCGAAAAGGCCCTGTCCCTGGCCAAGGACGACCCCCTGGTGGTCCGCGAAGCGGGCATCTTCTTTTTCAAGGCCGGGCAGGCCGACCGCGCCGCGGCGCTGTTGCAGAAGGCGGCCATCATGGACAAGGACGACGCCATGGCCCTGTTCTACCTGGCCCGGCTCCAGGCCGAGGCCAAGCAGTACGCCGAGGCGGCCAGGAACATGCGCAAGGTCAACGAGCTGGTGCCCGAGGACTGGGAAGTCCACCAACATCTGGGCATGATCCTGGGCGAATCCGGCGACACATTCGGGGGCAACCTGCACCTGGCCTACGCCGGGGTCTATTCCATGCGCCTGGGCAAGGCCAGGGAGTACATGCAGCGGGCCCGGGACCTGGCTCAGACCCAGGAACAGAAGGACCGGGTCAGGGAGCTCGAAGACACCATCAAGGCCCGCGCCGAAATCAGAAAGTAGCCAACCCTTGTGTACAGGGGTGTTTTGGCGTAGGTTGCATTTTTTTCAAACAGGAACACCCTACACAATGATCGTCGCACGGACCATACAGGACATCCAGGACGTCATCGCCGGGTCATGCGTGACCATCGGCAACTTCGACGGAGTCCACAAAGGTCACCAGAAACTCATCGCGCTGGCCTGCGAGCGCGCCAAGGCCCGGGATCTCATCAGCGTGGTCGTCACCTTCGACCCCCATCCCCTGCGGGTCTTGCGCAGTGACCGCACCCCCCCCTTCATCACCCTGACCGAGCAAAAGATCGAACTGCTCTCCCAGTACGGGCCGCAGGTCTGTCTGCTGCTCGAATTCACCATGGACATGGCCAAGCTCTCCCCAGAGGAGTTCGTCAAGACCTACCTGGTGGACGGGCTGAACGTGAAGGACATGATCATCGGCTACGACTACCACCTGGGCAAGGGCAGGGCCGGGAACTTCGAGACCCTGTGCGGGCTGGGCAGAAAGTACGGCTTCACCGTGGACCGGCTCGACCCGGTGACCATCGACAACGCCATCGTCTCATCCACCCGCATCCGCGACCTGGTCCAGGCCGGGCACGTCTGGGCGGTGCGCCCCCTGCTCGGCCGGTTCTATCAGGTCAAGGGCGAGGTGGTGCACGGCATGAACCGCGGCGGCAAGCTGCTCGGCTTCCCCACGGCCAACCTCAAGCTGGTGGACGAGCTCTTCCCCAAGCCCGGCGTATACGCCATCTGGGCCGAGGTGGACGGCGCGGTTTACGAAGGCGTGGCCAACATCGGCCTGAACCCGACGTTCGGCAACGACGTGCTCTCGGTGGAGGCCCATCTGCTCGACTTTTCCGGCGACATCTACGGGGACGAAATCCGGGTCCACTTCGTACAGCGCATCCGCGACGAGAAGAAGTTCAGCGGCCTGGACGAACTCAAGGCACGCATTGCCAAGGACGTGGAGTTGGGCCGCCAGATCCTCGCCCAGCCCGAAGCGGCCATCAAACTGACCCACCCGGATTTCGGCATGGGCCCGGAGGTCCGATAAGCCACATGCCCATCACCCGTCTGATCAATTACTGGAAAGATTTCGTCAAGTCGTACCGCACGGTCACCTCGTTCCGATGGCTGGTCATCGGCGTGGTCATCGGCACCCTGTCCGGGCTCGTGGCCGCGGGCTTCTTCTGGCTGGTGGAGAGCGGCAAGTTCCTCATCCAGCACCAACTGGCGGGCATCGTCTCCCCGGACCCGGCGGGCGAAGGGCTGTTCGAAGGCCCGGCCGGCGTATACCGGCCGTGGGTCATCCCGGCCTTCACAACGGGCACGGCCCTGCTCACCGGCTGGCTGGTCAAGACCTTCATCCCCGAGACCATCAACGGCGGCACCGACGGCACGGACTCGACCATCAACGCCTTCCACAACCAGGGCGGCATCATCAGGGCCAGGGTGGCCATCATCAAGGGGCTGTGCTCGGTCCTGACCATCGCCTCGGGCGGCTCGGCCGGCCGCGAAGGCCCCATCACCCAGATGGGCGCGGGCATCGGCTCCTGGCTGGCCAAAATCTTCAACATGTCCGCCAAGGAGCGGCGCATGCTCCTGCTCGCGGGCGCCGCTGGCGGCCTGGGGGCCATATTCCGCGCCCCGCTGGGCGGCGCGCTGACCGCCGTAGAGGTCATCTACCGCGAGGACTTCGAGTCCGAGGCCATCCTGCCCTCGGTCATGAGTTCCGTGGTCTCCTACTCCATCTTCACCTTCTTCTACGGCACGGACCCCATCTTCGGCATCCCGCGGTTTTCCTTCCACGACCCGCGCGAGCTGCTCTTCTACGCCCTGCTCGCCTTCGTCTGCGCGGCCGTGGGCTGGCTCTACGTCAAGACCTTCTACACCATCAAGTACCACATCTTCTTCCCGCTCAAGGAAAAGATCGGCCTGGTCTGGTCCATGGGGTTGGGCGGCCTGGCCATGGGGCTGCTCGGCGTCCTCTATCCGTACACCGCGCACGCCGGCCTGGTCACCGGCGGCATCCTGTCCGGCGGCTACGGCTGGCTCGAACTGGCCATCCTCGGCCAGATTCCGGCGCTGGGCATGTGCTACATCATCATCGGCAAGACCGTGGCCACCTCGGTGACCATCGGCTCGGGCATGTCCGGCGGCATGTTCGCGCCCGCCCTGTTCGTGGGCGGCATGTCCGGCGGCCTGGTCGGCAAGCTCGGCCACCACTTCTTCCCGAACATCGTCACCGAGCCCGGCGCGTACATCCTGGTCGGCATGGCCGCCTTCTTCGCGGGCGTGGCCAACGCCCCCATCGGCCCGCTGATCATGGTCACGGAGTTGACCCAGGGCTACGGCCTGCTGGCCCCGCTCATGCTCGCCTCGGCCCTGTGCATCGTGCTCGGCCGCAACTTCTCGCTCTACGAACACCAGGTGGAGAACAAGTTCGACTCCCCGGCCCACGCCGAGGACGCGACCATCAACATCCTGGAGCAGATGCACGTCTCGGACTTCTACAACCCCGGCGACGTCATCGTCCTGGAGGAGGGCACCACCCTCAAGGCCCTGACCGACATCATCGCCCACTCGGACCAGTTCTACTTCCCGGTGCGCTCCCAGGACGGCACCTACGTGGGCATGGTCTCCATCCACAACGTGCGCAACTGGATGTTCGAGGAGGACCTGCACGACCTGGTGGTGGTTCGCGACCTCATGTCGCGGCCGGTCTACGTCCGCCCGGACTACGACCTGTACCAGGCCCTGCTCCGCTTCGTGAACACGGATTACGGCCAGATTCCGGTGGTCTCCGAGACCGACACTTCGGACATCATCGGCCTGATCAACCGCGACGACGTGTTCCTGGCCTACGCCGAGGCCATCGCCCAGGTAAAGGGCGAGGGCCGGGACGAGGCCGCGTTGAGCGCGGAACTCAAGCCCGCCGTCAAGGAATAGCGCCCCTAGGCCAGGGGCAGGTCGAAGGTGACGGAAGTTCCCGGCCGATCCCGGTTTTCAGGGGACACGGCGGGCGACTGGATGAGCAGGGTCCCGCCGTGCTCGTCGCAGACGACCCGCTTGACCTTGGTCAGCCCCATGCCCGCCCCCTGCGCCTTGGTGGTATAGAAGGGATCGGTCACGTACGGCAGCACATCTTTGTCGATGCCCGGCCCGTCGTCGCTGATGCGGAGGCCGTAACGCTGGCCCACCGTCCCGGTCAGCCCGGCTTCGGCCAGCTCGTCGCCGAACAGGCCGACCCCGCCGCGAATGGTCAGGTTCACGCTCCGCTCCCCGGAAAATTCCATGGCATTGACGATGATCTCGGCGAAGGCCGTGACCACGATGCGCGCGTCCACCTTGACCAGCGCGGGCTGCAACCCGCTCTCCACGGCAAAGTCCGCCCCCGACGCCCGCGCGAAGCCGCGCGCCTTGTTCAGCGCCGCCTCCATGAGTCCGTTGACCTGGACATTTTCAAACGGCCCGGCGGACAGGGACACGTATTCACTGATCACGCCGACCAGGCTTTCCAGCCGCAGGCTGTCCTCGCGCACGGCCTCGGCGTAGGTCGCCAGCGGGCTGCCTTCCGGCGTCTTGCGCAGCAGCAGCCCGGCGATGCCGCCGATGGACATGACCGGGTTGCGGATCTGGTGGGCCATGGCGTCGGCAAAGTGCTTGAGGCTCTCGACCCGCTCCCGTTGCGCCTGGATGACCTCGGCCGTTCGTTCTCTGACCCGCTCCTCCAGGGCCGTGTTCTGGCTCTGCAACTGCTCCCTGGCCCGCTTGAGGTCGAGATGCGCCCGAACCCTGGCCTGGACCACGGGCGGGCTGATGGGCTTGGTGATGTAGTCCGAGGCCCCGATGCGCAGCCCTCTGGCCTCGTCGTCCGGGGCGTCCAGGGAGGTCACGAAGATGACCGGAATGTCGCGCGTGGCCGGGTTGCTCTTGATCTGGCTGCAGACCTCGTGGCCGGTCATACCCGGCATCATCACGTCCAGCAGGACCAAATCCGGCCGGGGCTCGCCCGCCACGCGCTCAAGCGCCGTGGCCCCGTCGGTAGCCGCCAACAGGGTATACAGGGAATGCAGCGCCTCGATCATGATGGTGATGTTCTCGGGCTGGTCGTCCACGAGCAGTATGGTCTCGGACTTGCTCATACCCCGTACCCTATCACGAACCAACGGGTGTCGAAAAGGTTTTCGAGCCGTGTCCCCCTTGCCAATCCGCGCAGAGGCATTACCTAACAAAGCGTCATGCAGAAAACATGGAGCGCAGGCCCCGGACGGCTGTCCGTCCGCGAAGGCGACATCACCCGGCTCGACGTGGACGCCATCGTCAACGCGGCCAACTCCCGGCTGGCCGGGGGCGGCGGCGTGGACGGAGCCATCCACCGCGCGGCGGGCGCCAACCGGCTCCAGGCGGCCTGCCGGGAGATCATCCGGGAAATCGGCTCCCTGGCCCCCGGCGAGGCGGTCATCACCCCCGGCTTCGACCTGCACGCATCCCACATCATCCACACCGTCGGCCCCATCTGGCACGGCGGCAACGACAACGAGCCCGGACTCCTCGGCAACGCCTACCGGAACAGCCTGCGGCTCGCCCACGAACACGACTTACGCACCGTGGCCTTCCCGGCCATTTCCTGCGGCGCCTACGGCTACCCGGTCGAGGACGCGGCGCGCATCGCGCTTTCGGCCCTCAAACAGGGACTCGAAGAGGAACTGGCCCGCGAGGCGGTCATGGTCCTGCACGGCGAGACGGCCTTTCACACCTGGTCGCGCATCGCCGAAGACATCCTGTAAGGAGAATCCATGGAACTCAGAGGAACGACCATCGTAGCGGTCAAAGACGAAAACGGCACGGCCGTGGCCGGAGACGGCCAGGTGACCCTGGGCCAGAGCGTGGCCATGAAACACACGGCCCGCAAGGTCCGGCGAATCTACAAGGATAAGGTGACCATCGGTTTTGCCGGTGCCACGGCCGACGCCTTCACCCTGTCCGAGCGGTTCGAGACCAAGCTCGAAACCTATTCGGGCAACCTGCTCCGGGCCGCAGTGGAACTGGCCAAGGACTGGCGCACGGACAAGTACCTGCGCAAGCTTGAGGCCATGCTGCTCGCCGCAGACGGCGAACACATCCTGATCATTTCGGGCACCGGCGACGTCATCGAACCCGACGACGGCGTGGCCGCCATCGGCTCGGGCGGCTCCTACGCCCTGGCCGCGGCCCGCGCCCTGCAACAGAATACCGATCTCAAGGCCGAAACCATCGCCCGCAAGGCCATGGAAATCGCGGCCGACATCTGCGTCTTCACCAACAACCACATCACCGTCGAGACGCAGGCGAAGTAGTTTGTGATGAAGATGCGAGAGGGAAACCTTTGAAAAGGTTTCCTCTCGCGCTCTCCCTTCCAAACTTTTCGGGCCACGCCGCCTGGAAGGGACGAGGAACTTGAACAGACGACATGGCGGCATGGAGGGTGCGTCCCCGAAAGACGTGCCATTGAATCGAGAACACTCCCACGCCGACAGGCGTGCGATAAAAAGTTTTGAAAGGGAGTCCAGAGGGAAAACTTTTTCAAAAGTTTCCCCTCTGGCCGCCGGAGGCATCACCCATGAGCAATCTGACACCGCGTGAAATCGTATCGGAACTGGACAAATACATCATCGGCCAGGAAGCGGCCAAGCGGATGGTGGCCATCGCCATGCGCAACCGTTGGCGCAGGCAGCAGCTCGACCCGGAGCTGCGCGACGAGATAGCGCCCAAGAACATCATCCTGATGGGCCCCACGGGCGTGGGCAAGACCGAGATAGCGCGCAGGCTGGCCCGGCTGGCCAACTGCCCGTTCTTCAAGGTGGAGGCCACCAAGTTCACCGAGGTGGGCTACGTGGGCCGCGACGTGGAGTCCATGATCCGCGACCTGATGGAGATCGGCGTGAACATGGTCCGCAAGGAAGAGACCGAGAAGGTTCGCATCAAGGCGGAGAAGAACGCCGAAGAGCGGTTGCTGGACCTGCTGCTGCCGGGCAAGAAGCCGCAGAACAGCGGCCCCATGGGCTTTTTCCAGGGCGGCCAGAACGGCGAGGTGGAGAAGATCGAGCCGCCCAAGGACGACGGCACCCGCGAGAAGTTCCGCCAGATGTTCCGCTCGGGCCAGCTGGACGAGCGCGAGGTGGAGATGGAGGTCACGGTCCAGAGCGGGGCGAGCGTGGAGATCATGGCCATACCCGGCATGGAGGAGATGGGTTCCAACCTGCAGAACGCCTTTTCCAACATGTTTCCGGGCAAGCGCAAGGCCCGCAAGATGAAGATCAAGGACGCCTACCAGGCGCTCATCGACGAAGAGGCCGACAAGCTCATCGACCCGGACGCGGTCAACGAACTGGCCCGGGAGCGCGTGGAGCAGCAGGGTATCCTGTTCATCGACGAGATGGACAAGATCGCCTCGCGCCACGACCAGGCAGGCGGGGCCGACGTGTCCCGCGAGGGCGTGCAGCGCGACCTGCTGCCCATCGTGGAGGGCAGCGTGGTCAACACCAAATACGGCATGGTCAAGACCGACCACATCCTGTTCATCGCGGCGGGCGCGTTCCATTTCGCCAAGCCGTCGGATCTCATTCCTGAGTTGCAGGGCCGCTTTCCTCTGCGCGAGGAGCTTTCCTCCCTGCACAAGGAGGAGTTCTACCAGATCCTGACCGAGCCGAAAAACGCCCTGACCGTGCAGTACAAGGCCCTGCTCGAGACCGAGGGAGTGGCCATCGACTACACCAGGGAAGCGCTGGAGGAGATTTCGGCCACGGCCGAAAAGATCAACGAGGAGACCGAGAACATCGGCGCGCGCAGGCTCTACACCATCATGGAGAAGATCCTGGCCAACCTCTCGTTCGAGGCCCCGGACAAGTCCGGCAACAAGGTCGTCATCGACCGCGACTACGTTTTGGCCCAGCTCGACGAGGTCATCGAGAACCGGGACCTGTCCCGCTACATTCTGTAGGTCCCGGCCGATGCAGCGCATTCCCGTCATCGGCGTGCCTCTGGACCACAACTCGTCCTATCTGCGCGGCCCGGCCAGGGGGCCCTTCGCCCTGGTCGAGGCGCTGCACTGCGGCTCGGCCAACCTGTGGACCGAGACCGGTTTCGACCTGGAGCCGGTCCTGGACCACCGGGGGACGCTCGACCTGGGCGGGCCGGACGCGGCCTTCGGCGTCATCGAGGAGGCCGCGGCAAAGATCGGCGCTTCGTCCCGGCCCATCTTCCTGGGCGGCGACCACTCGGTGACCTATCCGCTGGTCCGGGGGCTGAAGCGGGCCGTGGGCGACTTCGCCATCCTGCACTTCGACGCCCACCCGGACTGCTATCACGAGTTCGAGGGCAACCCGCACTCCCATGCCTGTCCGTTCGCGCGGATCATGGAGGAGGGATTGTGCTCCCGGCTGGTCTCGGTGGGCATCCGCACGGCCCACGGGCACCAGCGGGAACAGCGGGAGAAGTTCGGCATCCAGTGGCTGGAGATGCGGGACCGGGCGCACTGGCCCGCGCTCTCCTTCGACCTGCCGGTCTATGTCAGCGTGGACCTGGACGCCCTGGACCCGGCCTTCGCGCCGGGGGTCTCGCACCTTGAACCGGGCGGCATGAGTACGCGCGGGCTGCTGGACGTCCTCCAGGCCGTGGACGCGCCGATCATCGGCGCGGACATCGTGGAGCTGAATCCGGACCGGGACCTGAACGGGGTCACGGCCATGGCCGGCGCGAAGATATTGCGGGAAATCGCCGGAATGATGCTCTCGGCCTGATCCCGGCACACCGGGGGCGGAGACTGTTCCAACCCCTTTGCCGAAGTCACGCCGTCTGCTATGCTGCGAGAAACGAGCGTACACTTTTCACCCCAGGAGAATTCAAGCCCATGGACGACAGCGGACATCGGGCCCCGAGCCCACGCATCCCTCCCGGAGGGTTGCGCTGGCTGGTGTTTACCCGCCGAAACCGCGGCAGGCACGGGTATCCCCTGCTCGGCCTCCTGGCCCTGGCCGTGCTCTGCGCCGTGGCCCTGCCCCTGATCAACGCCCTGGTCATCTATCCCGCCTACACCAAGATCATGGTCGGCACCTTCGAGGATGCGGCGCGGCGGCTGGCCGTCCTGACCATCCCGCCATCCATCAAGCACACCCGGCTCGGCCCGGCGGTCCTGGACACGCCCCGCTTCCTGGCCGACGTCTACCGGTTGGAAACCGACTTCGGCCTGCTCAGGGTCCGGGTGATCTCGCCCAAGGGAAAAATCCTCTACTCCACCGACACGGCGGAGATCGACAGTTTCGAATCCGGGCCGATCTTCAAGGACATGGTCTCCAAGGGCAGGCGCTACGCCCGCCTGGGCGTGATGCGCAGCGAACCCGTCCGGGGCAAGACCGAGGCCATCGACACCGTGGAAACCTTCGTGCCGCTCATGCGCGGCAGCGACTTCCTGGGAGCCTTCGAACTGGTCTTCGACGTGACCGGTCCCAAGCGGGAACTCGAACGGTTCAACCTCTACGCCACTGTGGGCTCCTTCGTCATCAGCTTCGCCCTGCTGGGCGTGGTCCTGCTTCTGATCCGCCAGGAGGCGGCCAAAGAACACTCGCGGCTCCAGGCCGACAAGCTGCGCGAGGACGTGGAGCAGATCACCCGCCACGACATCAAGACCCCGCTCCTGGGGGTGCTGAACGGCATCACCTTCCTGGAGAACTTCACCGCCCTGGACACGGAACAAAAGGAACTGCTCGACGACATGCGCCACGCCGCGAACACCGGCATGGACCTGATCAGCCGGTCCCTGGACCTCTACAAGATGGAGACCGGGGCCTACGAATACGCCCCGGCGGACGTGAACATCCTGTCCGTGTGCCGGAGGGTGGCGGACGACCTGTCCGATCTGGCCCGCCAGAGGAGCGTGGCCGTGGAGGTCTCGTTCGGCGACGGGCCGCTGCAACGCGATGCCGCCCTGCCCCTGTCCGTCGAGGAAAACCTGTTCTACGCGGTGTTGGCCAACCTGGTCAAAAACGGCATCGAGGCGTCCGGGGCCGACGACACGGTCTCCATGCGCGTGACGGCCGACGGCGAGTTCTCCGTGGCCGTGCACAACCCCGCCCCGGTACCCGAGGCAGTGCGCGCCCATTTCTTCGACAAGTACGCCACCGCCGGGAAGCGCACCGGTACAGGGCTCGGCACCTATTCGGCCCGGCTCATGGTCGAGGTCATGGGCGGCCGCATCGATATGGATTCGTCCGAGGAGGGCGGCACCACCGTAACCGTGGCCCTGCCCCTTTGATTGTCACCCGGAAGAGGGAGGAAGGCCATGCCGTTCGTCAACATCCGCATCACCAACGAGGGCGCGACCGCCGAGCAGAAACAACGGCTCATACAGGGCGTGACCGACCTGCTGGCCGACGTGCTCGGCAAGAATCCCGCGACGACCTTCGTGATCATCGACGAAGTGGACACCGACAACTGGGGCATCGGGGGCGAGTCCGTCAGCGAACTGCGAAAACGGTGAGCGCGGGCTAGACGCTCAGGGTCATGCGCACGTCCGCGACCATGGCCCGCTCGTTGTTGACCAGGATCGGGTTGAACTCGGCCTCCAGGACCTCGGGCAGGTCCAGCGCCAGCCGGGACATGACCATGATGATCTCTTCCAGGGCCGCGAAGTTCACGGGCTTTTCGCCCTTGAGCCCCTTGAGCAGCATGTAGGATTTGATCTCGCGGACGATCTCGAAGGCGTCCTGACGGGAAAGGGGCGCAAGCTTGAAGGAGATGTCCTTCATGATCTCCACGTAGACCCCGCCCAGGCCGAACATGAGCATGGGGCCGAACTGCTCGTCACGCTTGAACCCGATGATCACCTCGCGCACGCCCGGAGGGGCCATCTCCTGGACCAGGCAGCCCGCGATGTAGGCGTCGCGGCGCATGCGTTGCGCCCTGGCGGTGATCTCCTTGAAGGTCTCCATGACCTCGCGCTCGTTGACCAGGTTGACGGCGACCCCGCCCACGTCGGTCTTGTGCGAGATGTTCGGCGAGGCGATCTTGAGGACCACGGGATAGCCGATCTCCCCGGCCGCGGCCACGGCCTCGTCCGAGGTGCGGGCCAGCTTCGTCCTGGGGGTGGGCAGGCCGTAGGCCCGCAGGATTTGTTGGGCCTCGAACTCCACCACCTCGGCCTGCCTTCGGCGCAGGTGTTCGTCGATGACCTTGCGCACCGCGTCCATGTCTCGCGTAATCTCGGCATAGACCGGCTCCGGACGGTGCTTCCACAGATAATACTGGTACATGGTCTCGATGGAGTGGACCGCCGGCTCCGGGAAGGCGTAGCACGGCACGCCCGCGTCCATGAGCATCTTCCGCGCCCCGGCCACCTTGGTCTTGCCCATGAAGCAGGCAAAGACCGGCTTGGCCCACTTCCGGGCCGTGCGGATGACCGCCTCGGCGGCCTTCTCGATTTCCACCGAGGCCGTGGGCGTGAGCAGGACCAGGATGGCGTGGACCATGGGGTCCTCGCCGATGACGTCCAGGGTCTGGCGGTAGCGCTTGGCGTCCGCGTCGGCCACGATGTCCACCGGGTTGTAGAAGGCTGCGTAGCTGGGAAGAAATTCCTGGAGCTTCTCGATGGTCCGGGGGGAGAGCTCGGCCATGGACAGCTTGGAACGGTCCGCCGCGTCGGCGGCCAGGATGCCCGGCCCGCCCGCGTTGGTGACCACGGCCAGGTTCGGGCCCTTGGGCAGGGGCTGGCTGGAAAAGGCCTGGGCCAGGTTGAACAGGGTGGCCACATCGCCCACCCGGATGACCCCGGACTGGTGAAAGGCGGCGGTATAGCTCTGGTCCGACCCGGCGATGGCCCCGGTGTGCGAGCTGGCCGCCTTGGCCCCGGCCGCCGTGGTGCCCGCCTTGATCATGATCACCGGCTTGTTCAAGCTGGTGCGCCGGGCCTCCTTCAAAAACGCCTCGCCGTGCTCCACGTTCTCGATGTAGCCGAGGATGACCTTGGTGTCCTCGTCCCGGTTGAGATATTCGAGCATGTCCGCCTCGTCCAGGACCGCCTTGTTGCCGAGCGAAACGAACTTGGAGAAGCCGATGTTCGCACCGAGCGCCCAGTCCAGGATGGCCACGCACAGGGCCCCGGACTGGGAGAAGAAGGCGATGGAGCCCCGGCCGGGCTGGCCCGCGGCGAACGAGGCGTTGACCCCGGCCGCACCGTTGATCATGCCCAGGCAGTTGGGCCCGAGCAGGCTGATGCCGTATTCGGCGCACAGCCCCTTGAGCTCCTCTTCGAGGTCGTGCCCCTCCTTGCCCGCTTCCTTGAAACCGGCGGTGATGACGATGGCCGACTTGGCCCCGATTATCCCGAGCTTGCGCACGGACTCCACCACGTGCCGGGGCGGCACCGCGATGACGGCCAGGTCCAGGCCGCGCGGCAGGTCGGCGACGTCGGCGGTCACGGCCAGTCCCTCGATCTCGCCGCCCTTGGGGTTCACGGGCAGGAGCTTGCCGGTGTATCCGGCCGAGAGCATGTTGGTCAGAACGGTGTGCCCCACCTTGCCGGGGGTGGAGGACGCTCCGATGACGGCCACGGCGTCGGGGTAGAAAAAGGCGTGCAGATTGTCCTTGAGGGTCAAAGGCTGGGCTCCTGGTCGCGGTGGTGATTGGCAATGGGCCACCCTAACCCGAAAGCGGCCGCAAGAAAAGGCGCGATCAGCGCATCAGCCAGGCCACGGCATCCTCTTCGCGTTCGAACACCTGGTAACTCAGGGAGCGGTTGTGGTATGCGGTCTCGCAGGCCCGGTATTGCTCGACGAAGCCGGGGTTGCACAGGCAGGCGGACCGCCCGCCCAGAGACTGGATGTTCCGCTCTTCCAGTAGGTTGGCCACCTCGATGATGTCGTGGGCCTCCAGGCGCAACTTCAGGCCGCGCTCGTCCATGAGGAACCGGGTGACGTTGGAGTCCAGCGCCTTGTGGACCATGGTCCGGATCTTGCGCACCAGCTCCTCCGGGGTGGAAATCACCCCGGTGACGATGCCGACGATGTATCCGTCGCGGGTTTCGAACAACAGGTCGAACGACATGATGCTCCCGCCGCAAGGCCGGGACGACCGCCCCGGCCCGTCCGGCTAGTGTTTCTTCTTCTTTCCCGACTGTTCCTCGGCCACGATCTGGGAGGCGGCTGCCGCCACCTGGGCCTCTTCCTCGGGTGTCAGGCGCTCCCGCTCGGGGATGTGCACGGACACGCGCGGCTTGGCGAACTCGATGCCCGCCTCCGCGAAGTACTTGCGCATCTTGGCCAGGACCAGCTTGCGCAGGGTGAACTGGCCGCCGGGTTTGGTCATGAACTTGACCCGCATGCGCATGCCGTACTGCTCCATGGCCTTGACGCCCTGACTCTTGATGTCGGACAGCATGAACTCGTTGAGTTCGGGAACCGCCCGGATTTCCTTGTTGATCTTCTTGATGATCTTCTTGATCTCGTGGATGTCCGTGTCGAACGGCACCAGGTATTGCAGCTTCATGACCGCCCAGTCGCGGGTCATGTTCTGGACCTCTTTGATGGACCCGAACGGAATGGTGTACAGCGGGCCCAGATGGTGCCTGAGCTTGAAGGAGCGCACCGAGATCTCCTCCACCGTGCCCATGGCGCTGCCCACGATGATGTAGTCGCCCACCCGGAAGGCGTCGTCCATGAGGAAGAAGATGCCCGAGATGATGTCCTTGACCAGGGTCTGGGCGCCGAAGCCGATGGCGATGCCGAAGACCGACGCGCCCGCGATGAGCGGGCCTATGTCCACGCCCAGCGACGAGAGGATGATCAGCACGGTGATCACGGACAGGGCCGCGAAGATGAATTTCTTGACCAACTGGAGCAGGGTCGAGAAGCGGTCGCCGCCGGGCCCGCCCCCGCCGTCGCCCTCGCCGTGCTCCTCGGCGGGCTCGTCCTTGGCCTTGAGCCGCCGCTCGATATAGTTCGAGATGAACACCCAAAAGATGTAGGCCAGGACCAAAGTCAGCAGGATGTCGATACCCGCGCCGACCGTGGCCTCGCCGATGGCCAGGTTGATGCCCCATATCCTCAGCAGCAGGAACGCGGCCCCGGCCAGGACCAGGACCCGGAAGCCCACGGACAGGAAATGCTGGAACCGGCTGATGTTGGGCACGCCCTCGACCACGGTCTCCCCGCCCAAGTCATCCAGGGGCGTGTCCGCCAGCCCGGCGGCGAAACCGACCAGCCGCTGGCAGCCCCAGTCCACCAGCAGGTAGGCCGGGACCAGGAGCAGGGTATAGATACCGGTGAGCATGGCGTGGTTGCCGAAAACCAGCATGGCGGCCACCCAGAAGAACCAGAAGCCCAGGGCGTAGACGATGACGCCCACGTGCCACGCCCCGGCCAGTTGGAAGCGCAGGCTGCCGGGCGGCACGGCCCGGCGGATGGCCTCGGCCACCGGCCGCTTGTTCCACAGGGCCAGCAGGCTGACCATGGCCGCCACGATGAAGCCGGTCGCGGACACGATGAGCAGGAAGACCAGCTCGCTGCCTTGGGTCATACCCACCAGGGAGCTGGCCAGGATACCCGCGGCCGCCACCCAGGCCACGCGCACGATCCATTTGTACAGGTAGCGGGCCGCGCCGTCCGAAAGCGGCAGGAAGCGGATGGCCCCCATGGCCGGGGCCAGAACGAAGCGCGCGGCCAGCCGGACCACCTCCACGATGAGCATGGCGGCCAGCCAGACGAAGATGACCGGGCGGCCTTTGTCGGGCTCGTTGAAGATGAACAGATAGGGGATCAGGGTGATCAGGGTGACGCAGGCCACGGCGAGCACATCGAAGAACGCCCGGACCAGGAGCCGCCCCGCCTTGACCGGCAGGGACGCGCCGGGGGAGACGTCCTCGATGCGCCTGCGCAGCCCGGCCAGGCGCCGGGCCACGAACCAGCGGGCCACAAACCACAGGAGCGTGACCGCGAGCAGACCCAGGCCGAGTTCTCCGGGGGGATGCACGCCCGCACCGGTCACGGACTTGCGGAAGGCCTCGGGCAACAGCCTCGGGGCCTGGGCCGCGCCGGAAAAAAGATAGGCGAACCGTTCCCGGACCTTCTGAACGAACTGCCGGGCATGGACGATGGCCCCGGCCACGCCTTTGGGCCCCTCGTCCCCGACCGGGGGAACCGCGGCCTTGCGCAGCTCCTGGAGGAGCAGGCGGCGGACCTGCTCGTCGCTCATCGAGGCCAGGATTTCGTTCAGTTGGCTCGGGGTGGCGTCGGGCGGGATGACCATTTCCGGAGCCTTGCCGCCTTTGCCGGAAGCGCCCGTCATGGCGGCCAGGGCGGCCGGGGTGGCCGGGGACGCGCCGAAAGCGGCCGAAGGTCCGGCCAGGTGGCAGGACAGACACAGGACCATGGCCAGAAGCATGGTTCGTTGCAACATGAAGCCCCCGGGAAAAATTGACTGACGCATTATCCGTATTGTGTAACAAGCTGAATAAACGGTTGTAAACTAAAAAGAGAATGGTTCCGAGTCCCCCATGCGGGCGTACCGGAACAGCCGGGACGACCCGCCTTCCACATTCCGGGCCAGGTCGTCCAGGATCGCCGTCTCGCCGAAGGTGTGCATGGGCACGAACACGGGCGCGCCGATGATCCGGCAGGCGGTCTCGCCTCCGGCCAGGTTGTCGAGCCTCGGGTCCGCGTTGGCGAAAGCCACGTGCGGCCGGAAGTCGCGGGCCCGCTCCATGGCGGCCCGGAAGAACTTGCGGGTGAAGTCCGCCTCGGCCGGGGAGGCGCCGGGCCATATCCACTCGGCCAGGTCGCCGCCGTAGTAGAAGCGGAAGCAGCCGTCCTCCACCAGGAAGGCCACGCCCAGGTCGTTGGACATCAGGGTCTCGATGACCATGCCTCCGAAGCCGTAGGTCTCGTCCGGCTCGACCATGAGGACCTGCCCGTTGCCGGGCACGGCCTCGGGCCTGAGCTCCTCAACGTCGTCCGAGAGCACGTAGCGCACCTTGGCGGCCGCGCCGGTCACCGAGGCGAGGTCGTTGTTCAGATGGTCGGCGTGCCCGTGGGAAATGAACACGGCCAGGTCGGTCCCGGCCACGGCCCGGCGGACCAGGTCTCCGGCCCCCTCGGGCAGGTGTTCGTTCTCGGGATAGTCGAAGAGATAGGCCCGCTTGTCCGTGCGCAGGACAAAGGCGCTGTGGTGAATGTAGGTGATGTCGCAGTGCATGGTGGTCGCCCGTTCCTTTTTTCTCCGGGTTAGCACAAACCGGACGCCCTGTCCCGAATCTTGCCACAAGGGGGCAAGGGGGATATACCGGGTATGAATGGGAGAAAATCAATGACGGCCAAGGTATCCATGACTCCGCACTCCGACCACCTTTCGGTGAAGGTCTCGGGAGGCGTCCGGTCCATTGACGAGGTCCTCGACTATGTGTCCGACTTCCGGAACGAGGCCACTCGGCTCGGGCTGCGCAGGGTGCTTCTCGACTACACCGAGGCCCGCTTCGACATGGACTATCACGACATGCAGGAACTGGCCGAGATCGGCGTGCAGAAGGACTTCCCGCTGTACGGCTTGCGCATCGCAGTGGTCTGCCGGCCCGATGACATGGAGCGGCAGCGCCTGTTCGAAACCATCGCGGCCAACCGGAGCATCGTCTACCAGGTCTTCACCGACCCGGACAAGGCTCTGGCCCGGCTCATGGAGCCCTGAACCGATCCTGGCGGACAGCGTCCGATTCCTGTATCCTCGCTCCTGCACTTTTCGCAGGAGGCCTCATGCTCACCATCGGCGTCGACACCGGCGGCACCTTCACCGACTTCACCTTCGTCCACGGCACGGACACCGGCACGTACAAGACCCTGTCCACGCCGCACAACCCGGCCGAGGCGGTCCTCTCCGGTCTGCGCCACATCCTGGCCGGGCAGCTCCCCGGCGCCCGCCTCGGCGAGACGGACCTGGCCGTGGTCCACGGCTCCACCGTGGCCACCAACGCCATCCTGGAACGCAAGGGCGTGCCCACGGCCCTGGTGACCAACGAGGGCTTCACCGACGTCATCGAGATCGGCCGCCAGAACCGCGCCGCCCTCTACGACCTGCACTACCGGCGCCAGCCGCACATCGTGCCCGCGCGCCTGCGCTTCGGCGTACCCGGCCGGGTCACCGCCGAGGGCGAGACCCTGGTCCCGTTCGACGAGGCGGCGGCCGAGCGGGTGGTCGGGCAAATCAGGAATTCGGGCGCGCGCTCCGTGGCCGTCTGCTTCCTGTTCTCCTTTCTCGACCCGGCCCACGAACGGCGCATGGGCGCGATGCTCCGCGAACTCGGCCTGCCCGTGTCCCTGTCGAGCGAAATCCTGGCCGAGTTCCGCGAATTCGAGCGGACCTCGACCACGGTGGTCAACGCCTACGTCTCGCCGATCATGACCCGCTACCTGACCGACCTGCAGCAGGGCCTCGGCGCGGGGAGCGGCCGCAGCGCGGGTCTGCGCATCATGCAGTCCAACGGCGGCTCCATTTCGGCGGACACGGCCATGCGCGAATCCGTGCGGACCATCCTGTCCGGCCCGGCCGGGGGAGCGGTGGGCGCGCTGGCCCTGGGCCGCGCCGCCGGGTTCGACAAACTGATCACCTTCGACATGGGCGGAACCAGCACCGACGTCAGCCTCATGGACGGCGGCCTGCCCCTGACCATGGCGTCGAGCATCTCCGGCTACCCGGTCAAGGTGCCCATGATCGACATCCACACCGTGGGCGCGGGCGGCGGGTCCATCGCCTCCCGTGATCCGGGCGGCTCCCTGGCCGTGGGCCCGGAGAGCGCAGGCGCGGATCCTGGCCCCATCTGCTACGGCCGGCGCGGCGAACAGGTCACCGTGACCGACGCCAACCTGTACCTCGGACGGATCGTGCCCGAACGGTTCCTGGGCGGCGGCATGGCCCTGGACGCGGACGGCGCCCGGCGCGGGATCGAGCGGCTGGCCGGAGAGCTGGACCTTGCGCCCGCCGAGCTGGCCGAGGGCGTCCTGGCCGTGGCCAACGCCAACATGGAGCGGGCCATCCGGGTCATCTCCGTGGAAAAGGGGTTCGATCCCCGCGAATTCACCCTCCTCTCCTTCGGCGGCGCGGGCGGCCTGCACTGCGCCGACCTGGCCCGACTGCTCGGCATGCCCCGGGTCCTGGTGCCGGTCGACCCCGGCATCCTCTCGGCCACGGGCATGCTCATGGCCGACGTGGTCAAGGACTACTCGCGCACGGTCATGTGCCCGGCCGCGGAATTCACCGACCGGGCCATGGACGCGGCCTTCGCCGATCTGGAACGGGACGCCCGGCAGGAACTGGGCGACGAGGGCGTGCCGCCCGAACGGGTTGTCCACGAACGCTTCCTGGACATGCGCTACCGGGGCCAATCCTTCGAAATAGTGGTTCCCTTCGGCGCGGACATGGCCGAACGCTTTCAGGTCCGGCACGAGCGGCGCTACGGCTACCGCAATGCGGACAAGCCCGTGGAGGTGGTCAACGTCCGGCTGCGCAGCCGGGGCATCGCGGACCGTAGAGAGCCCGAACCGGGCAAGAAAGGGGGTCAGCGGGTTGCGGACGGGGCGCGGCTGGGCACGCAAAAGGCCGTGTTCGACGGCGCGGCGGTTGCCACCGCCATCCTGGACCGGGCGGCGCTCGCGCCGGGCAACCGGTTTACCGGCCCCGCCATCGTCACGGAGTACACCTCGACCATCGTGATCCCGCCCGACGTCGAGGTGCGCGTGGACCCGTGGTCCAATCTGGTCGTGAAACTCGATTGATCCGTCAGTTCCGGCCGCCGGGCAGGATCACGTGGAAGACGGCGCCCCGGCCCTTCTCCGACCGGGCCCAGACCCGGCCGCCCAGCTTCTCCACCACCATGCGGCACAGGGCCAGCCCCATGCCCGCACCCTTGATCTCGTCAACCAGGGTATCGCCGGTCTCCACCTGGTGGAACGGCTTGAAGATCGCCTCCAGTTCCTGCTCGGGAATGCCTTTGCCCGTGTCGGCCACGGTCAGTTCCACCCCCCTGCCGTCCGGACTGGTCACGCGCACGGCGACCTTTCCATCGCGGGCGAAGGTGCAGGCGTTGCCCAGCAGGTGGCCGAGCACACGCCGCAGGTGCTCCGGCAGGATATTGAGTTCGGGCAGCCCGTCCTCCATCTCCAGGGTTACGTCGAAAGGCACGCCGCCGCTGCAGGCGGCCCGGGCGTCATCCACGGCCTGCCGGATGGTCCCGGTCACGGGATAGGCCGTCTCGGTGCGCAGGTCGCCGCCCGCCTCCATGTCGGCCAACTCCATGAACTGGTCGACCAACAGGTTCAACCGCCTGCCCTCGATCTCCACGACGTCGAGGTTGCCCTGGGCCCGCTCCAGGCTTTCGCCGTTGTCCGCCCCCCGCATGGCCCGGTCCAACTCCCGGCGGGCCAGGGCGCAGTAGCCGAGCACCGAGGTCAGCGGCGTGCGCATGACGTGGGACGCGGTGGTCAGGAAGGAAGACTTGAGGTCGTCGACGCGGGTGAGCTCGGCGTTGGCCCGCTTCAATTCCTCGGCCTTGAGGGCTAGGTCGGAGGTCCGCTCGGCGATGATCGCCTCCAGGTCCTCCTCGGCCCGCTTCAAGGCGGTGATGTCCACCAGGGAGACGAGATCGGCCGGCGCGCCGTTGACCCTGGTGGTCCGGGAGTGGATTTCCACCCACTTGACCCGGCCCGTACCGGTCACCGCCCGCCAGGTGTAGGCCGGGAGCGTGCCGCTCTCTCCGGTCTGTTTGAGCCGGGCCTGGGACAGGACGAAATCGCTGTCGTCCGGGTGCAGGTACCGGCCGAATCCGCCGGGGGGCAGCGCCATCAGCTCCTCCACCGTGGACTCGACGATATCCGCCGCGGCCTTGTTGACGAAAGTCACCCGATCCTCCTGCAAGACGCACAGGCCGAGCATGGTCTGCTCGGAGAACGTCCGGAACCGCTCCTCGCTCTCGGTCAATTCATCCAGGATCAGAGCCACGTTGAGCCCGTCCGACAGGCGGCGGCCCGCCTCGGTGAACAGGCGGATCTCCTCGTCGGTCCAGACGCGGGCATCGCGGCACTGGTGCAGCCCCAGAGCCCACGGCTTTCCCAGGCTCGGCCGGATGGCGTACATGAGCTGGGAGCGGACGCCGTACCGCTCGGTGAGCAACTCGTCCATTTTCAGCCCGGTGGACGGGTCGAAGGCCAGGGAGACGTGGCTTTCGAGCAGCGCCCTGAAATCCTGCCGGGTCTTCTCGGTGATGGCCATCTCCTCGCCTTCCATGCCGTCCAGCCCGTAATCGGAATCGGCCCGCAACACCTTGACGCGGAAGGTGCCGGCCTCGGGCTCGCAGGGATGCACCAGCCACGCCCGGTCGGCACCGAAGGCGAGGCGAATGGCCTCCACCGTGGACCGAAGCATCTCGTCGGTGGAGGTCCCGCTGTGCATGGCCCGGTCGACGCGGTCGAGGGTCTCCAGGAAATGGATGTGGTTGTAGTATTCCTCTTCGGCGTGCTTGCGGTCGGTCACGTCGAAGATCACGCCGTCGATGCGGGTCGCTTGGCCCAGCTCATCGTGGATGATCCGGCCGCGCTCGGACAGCCAGCGGACCTCGCCGTCGCGGCGGATGATCCTGTAGTCCGCCAGATAGGTCTGCAGGTGTTCCAGCCCCTCGCGCAGTGAGTGCTCCACCCACTCCCGGTCCTCGGGGTGGATGATGGACTGGAAGGACCGGCCGCCGCCCTCCATGAACTCCTCGGCCGGGTACCCGGTCAGGTCCAGGGCCGTGCCGCTGACGAACCGGTTCACCCAGCCGTCCCGAAAATCGCTGTGATAGATGATGCCCGGAATGTTCGCGACCAGGGAACTGAACCGCTCCAGGCTCTCTGACAGGGCCTCCTGGACCGCCTGCCGCTCGCCGACCATGCGATTGGCCGCCTCGGCCAGGGACCTGAATTCCGCATAATCCAGGGAAGCCACGTCGATCTCGCCCTTGCCCGAGGTGGCCCGTTCCCATACGCTGGTGAAGGAGGCCACGTTGGAATCGATATTCCGGGCCAGGCGGCGTGACAGATACAGGGCCAGCAGGCTGAGCAACCCCATGCCGGAGAGGATGAGCAGGATGCGGTCCTGGATGTGCTGTTCAAGCTGCTTGCGCTTGAGTTCGATGACCCCTTCGATGTCGCCCACGAAGGCCCCTGTGCCGATGTACCACCCCCAGTCCGGGATGAGCTCGGCGTAGCTGACCTTGGATTCGTTGCGCTGCCCGCCCAGCGGCGGCATGACGTAGGTGACGAACCCGCCCCCCTGCTTCGCCGCCTTGATCAGTTCCTGGACGATCTTCACGCCGTTGGCGTCGGAGATGTTCCACATGTTCTGGCCGACGACCGGGCCGAGTATGGATTCACCATCCAGGGTCCCGCCGAACAGGGCGCCGTTCTTGGCGTAGCGGATGTCCCCCAGCCGCCGCAGGGCCACTTCCTTGAGGGCTTCCTCGGCCATTTCGAGGCAGGCCCCGGCCACCACGCGCAACCCCTGGGCCTCGAACTCGTTGACCTTGACCAGCAGGGTATACCGGCTCATGCCGTCGGCCACCTTGAGGGGCAGCTTGCGCTGCCCGCTGGTCACGCCGTCGAGTTCGTCCTCCACCTGGGCCAGGGCACCCTCGCGGTTGACCCATTTCGGAAAGGGGGAAAAAAGATAGATGGTGTTGCCGCGGATGGCGTAGAGCCGGGCCTCGCTGCGGTCCAGGGCGGCCATGAGGCGCACCGTGGCGATGCGCAACACCGTGGGGTCCGCCCCCTTGGCCAGGTCCCGTCCCAGGACCTCGTTCAGGGCCCGGACGTCGCGGATCTTGGACTCGAGCTTCCGCGCCAGGTTGTCGGCGGCAGACCGCCTGAGCCGGGCGACCAGCTCCAGGGCGTCCTGCACCTCGCTCTTGACCAGGCTGCGGCGCTCGGCGTAGTGCTCCTCCCGAATCCCGGCCGCATCAGCCCTGAAATCGGCCAACATGGAATACAACCACACGGCACCGATGACCAGAATGGATATCCATGATACGGCCACCATGCCCACCAGGCCGGCTCTGCCGATGGTCCTTCCCTTTCTCACACGAAACGTCTCCCATCCCCGAAACCGCCCAGGCAGCCCGTTGATTTGATGACCAAACCTTCCACAAACCCTACAATACCAACCTCCCCAGGAAAAGCCACCCCATTGTTTCCTCCCACCCCGACCCTCCTCCCCTGCTCTTTTGCCTTGACCCCCCCCGCCTCCTGGTATAAAAATCGACTCCCGTTTCGCCAGGATAGCTCAGTTGGTAGAGCAACTGATTCGTAATCAGTAGGTCGTCGGTTCAATTCCGATTCCTGGCTCCAGTAAATGGTCTAGCCCCTCAGTGAGTTATGTCGCTGAGGGGCTTTTTCTATTTCACACAGAGCGGGTCAAAACTGATTGTTATATGCGTACGATATGCGGACACTGAATACTCGTACTTCATTGTAAGCTGACATTCAATTTGAGAAAATCGGCCACGTAAGTTGAGAAAACTTGCGTGGCCGATTTTCTGTTTGGCATGGCGGGTGCTATGCGCGGTGTTTTATGGGTGGGGAGAGTGTCTAGTTGGTGGGGGCCTTGAGGCGGGTTTTGGCGATCTTGAAGTAGTCCGGGGACAGTTCGATGCCGATGAACTTACGGCCTGTGTTTTGGCAGGCCGCTCCCGTTGTGGCCGAGCCCATGAACGGGTCGAGGATCGTCGCGCCTGGGGGCGTCACCTCCAGGAGGGCCTCCAGCAACGGAATGGGTTTCTCCGTGAGGTGCATACGGCGTTGATGGGCGACGATGGACTGTGTGTACACGCCGGGCAGGCAGCGCCGGTGGGAACGTGCAAGGCGGTCCTTGACGCCGAAGAGCACGAACTCGCATTGACGGGTGAACTCGCCGCAGATGGGACGGGCCGACGGCTTGTGCCATACGACGATATTTCGCCAGACCCAGCCGCCCGCCTGGAGGGCATCCGACATTGCCGGAAGTTGCCGCCAGTCCGTAAACATCATGCAACTCCCACCCTCTTTGGTCACGCGGTGGCATTCCGTCAGCCAGAGCGTGGCCCAGGTGATGAAGGAACGTTGGTCGCGATTGTCGCCGGTGAAGGAGCTTCGTTTCGTTTTGACGTCATGGTCCTGGTACTTCTCCGATGGCGGGCGCTGGCGTTGGGCCGCGTATGTCCCCCCTGTTGAATACGGTGGATCGGTCAATACCGCATCCACACTTTCGGTTTCCATGGTCATGAGGTTTTTTAAAGCCTCACCTTGGCACATGGTTGCATTGCCTATCTGTATCTTCACACGAATCTCCGGTGGAGGCTCGTCGGCTTTCTGGGTTGAGGCTCGTGGCTTTCAGGTGGTTGAGGGTGCCGCAACGGGGGCACTTGATTTGGAGGTTGATCGCCTGCCCTTTGCCGAGCAGACGGTTGCAGTTGCCACAACGAATTTCAGATTTTCTCATTTCAATTGACACTTGGGTTGCCCCTTGTAACCCTGCCGCTACCCTGATCAGGGGAATGGAGCAGCGGGTTATCTCGACGGGCGGCGGCTGCCGTCCGTGGGGCCGTGTCCCGGCGTTGCAGCGCCGGGGTGGTGGGGGCGTGTCTGCGCCCCCGCCTGTTCCTCAGTCAACAACCACATGGAGGTAACTTATGGCCATTGATTACTTCTATTCTTGGGATTCTTTCATCGGGATTTTTGAAATCCACCACAGGGATGACGACTATTGGGAGCTTCACCTAGGTGAAGACCATCTCGCCACGACTGGCAGCCCACAGAGCTGTGTGACTATGCTGAGACACGGAGAGATCGAGGTCAATTGGGGCGACGAAGGCCCTGATGCCGTCCCTCCCCTTAGCGAATGGGCCGAGGTGGATTACTAGGTCTAGTTGCTTCACCTATTCGATTGTCAAAGAACTAAACAGTTACTCAGGCTCTACCGGCCACGTCACTTCCGCCGGGAAGCCCTCCTGTTGGGGAATGTCGCGCAACGCCTGCCGGTAGGTGGTCCATTCGGCTACCTGTTCCGTGGTCAGGGGGGCGTCTGCTACCTGTGTCCAATCGCATTCATCGAGAAGCGTATCGCGTTGGGACCGCACGTCCGCCGCCGCCCTGTCCGTGTTGTAGGCCCACGCGGCGGCGTCGGCGTCCCAGGTCGAATACACGCCGTATTCCGGTTCCAGAGCGGTATACGTGTCGGGGACCGTCTGGTCGGCGGCCACGTACATCACTTCCCTGGTGGATTTGTTGTAAACCGGCTTTTTGTCCGTGGTGTTCGGGTAGGTTATGACGATCCACCCATCCGTTTCGGTTTCCACGGCCTCGCCCCGGTCCTGGGTGTTGGGGTCGCCCGCCCATGCCTCGTAGCGCACGGGACGCACGCCAAGCACGTCGATGCGCGCGATCCACGCCGCCTCGGTCTCGGCCGCGCGCTGTGCCAGGTAGCTGGCCGGGTAGATCTGGCCGTTGTGGTTGACCTGCCGGGCCGGGCCGATAGTGCCGTCAGGATATTTGTATTTGTTGATCATGTCTCCTCCGGTCGGTTATGGGTCGATAAAGTGCAATGAGTAGTGGCCGTCTCCGCCTTTGCCTCCATCCATGGTGGCAGTTCCGCCAGGGCCGCCGCTTATCAATGGAGTGATAGAGCCGGTCAAGGATGCGCAAAAAACGAAGATAGCTCCCGCACCGGAGCCGCCTCCCCCGCTGCGCACGCCAGACGGGCCACTGCCTCCTGGGCTACCTTCGGCGGCCAATTGAGCAAAGCCAACGACAACGATGGCGCGCGCGATGAGGATGAGCAAACCGCCGACGCCGTCCTCACCGTCCTCTCCTGACTTGATACCTAGCCCGCCGGGGTTACCAGCCCCGCCGCCGCAACCATTGCGTGTACTCGCAAAAGGTGCAACGCCAGCGCTGCCGGGTCCTCCATACTCACCGGGAGCCAGACCGGGGGCTGCGTTGGCCCCCCCCACACCGGGGCCACCGGCATAGCAAGTACCGTCCGCGCTGGGAGGAGTCTGGGAGTTTGCGCCGTAGTTGCCGCCACCCCCTCCGCCTCCCGGCGCGTTCTCTCGCGCGGAACCATCATAGCCAGGCGAGTCCGGAATATCCTCATTGTATGGCGCACCTGCCCCCCCTATGCGCGGTATGGCTATGACCAGCCCATCGCCATCGACAATGGGCTGGTTGGCTTCGGAGGCCAGCATAGCCAGGCCCAGGCCTAAGCCCAATACGCCGGTATGCGTATCAGTCTGTCCATGGGCTAATCGGCGTAGGATAATACCCTCGGCAGGGACCGCATTGCCATCTGACGGGGCGACCGGGGTGTCGCTGGTGGTGGTCGAGTCGGCCGGGTTGGCGTGACAGCCACGTGCGGTCATGGACAGGGCCTTGCCGCTGATCGTGGCGATGCCAGTGCAATAGACCAGCAGGCCACGGCAACGATTCATCACGGTCAGTGTGTACCCGCTGTCCACGGTCAGGTTGCAGGCGTTAACCAGCACCATGTCGCCGTCTTGCACGGACGGGATCAAGACAACCGACCCAACTATCGTCCATCCGGGGATGGTCGACCAGGTAAAGCCACCATCAAAGGACTGCTCGGCACCGGCCGAGCCGACCCTGATGTCGCCGTCGCTACCGTCGCCGAACCAATTGCCGGGGCCCCGGCCTGCCATGAGAGTGCGTTTGAGCCAGGCCATTAGCTCACCTGCGCGAAGCCGTTGTTCGCCATGTACCAGGGCTCAACGGCATCGGTGTCGGGGTTGTAGACCGGCAGCAGCTGGAGCAGGTCGCGGGCGTTGGCGTCCGTGGACACCTCGTAGCCCGTGCCGCCCACAGCATAGAGCCCGGCGGGCATGGTGAGCGTCCGGCCGCCCGTGGCGTCCTGAATGACGGCCAGGTCGTAGGACCCGCCCGCCGCGTAGTTGGTGATCGTCAGGTTGGTCACGTCCTGGTCCAGCAGGAGCACGGCGCTGGGCGCGGCCGTGCAGTCCCAGACCACGGCCCCGGCGGTGATCTCCAGCTCAGTCTGGGCATAGCGCTGGGCGGCTTTGTAGGTGTGGGGATCGGACAACAAGTCCGTAACTTCTTCGGTCAGATGCTCATGCCCTTTGGGAGCGTATTCGCCCAACAGAGTTGCATGGGCCTCCTCGGAGACGTTGTGCTTTTCGATCTCGGCTGCCACATGCTCTTGGCTCGCCAAGACCTTGGTCGTGTCCACGGTCAGATTGATGTTGTCGGTGTTGGCGAACTTGACCGGGGCGGTGATGACCAGCTCGACCTTGTCCGGGGCCTCGGGGGCGGGTTTCCAGGTTTCGGGGTGGCTGCTCAGGGCCAGGAGCGTGTCGTCCGCGTAGATGGCAATCTCGCGGATGTACCAGCCGCCCACGGTGATGGGGACGTGGCCCTGGAATTCGACCTCGCCGGACGCGGCCACCTCGATCTTTTGCAGTTCGCCCCGCCATGTTTCGCTGACCAGGGCCTCGGACGTGTCCGTGTGGGCCACGGGTGCGCCGCCGCCGTCGCCCACGGCCATATGGGTAGCCTGGAGCTTGGTGCCGGTCGCTTCGGACTGGGCATATGCGTCCAGCCCGGCTTTCGTGAGAATCAAAGACATGGTTCCTCCTTATGCGCGGACTCGGGCGACGGTATGCGTGTATCCGCCGCCGTGGACCGCACCGATGATGCGTATGGATGTCGTGCGTTCCGGGGGCAGCCGGACGCGGATCGTCGTGTAGGTGATGCCGCCAGCGTTCACTCCGCCGGGGACCGAACTGGCCGCCTGGATGCCCGCCAGCCTGGACCGGGCGGGCTTGGTCTCGTTCGCCATCCAGGCGATGCGGGTGAAGTCCTCCGCCGCAATGCCCGTGCTCGGCACCGGCACCTTGGGCTTGAACTCGGCCCAGCGGGCCGGGTTCTCGTGGCGGACGTTGAGCATTTCCGTGCCGGGGTAGCCGAAGTGGGCCAGGATTTGCGGCATGCCGAGCTGGCCGCCGCCGAGGCGCTGCCACGCAAAGGCGCGGATGCAGCGTTCGCGGTACTGTTCGTCCGTTTCCTCGGCATACTGGGTGATGCCCCGGCTCTCGGCGTGCGGCGGGATCATGTCCGGCTCGCAGGTCCAGGGATTGAACTGGTTGCGAAGGAAGATGATGTCCCGCCGCGCTTCGTCCAGGGCGCGGGCCAAGCCTTCCACCAGCGCGGCCAGCGGGCCGGGCCGGTGGATGAGCGGCCAGCGTAGGGTCTTGAAAAAGTAGTCCTTGAACACGCCCATGGCTTATTCCTCGCTGGCCTCGGCGGCGGTGAGGGTGAGGCTTTCCAGCGTGGCGAGGGCGTCCGCCGCCACGGCGACGTCGCCGACCGGCGAGGCCCAATCGACCTTTTTCACGCCGGGCACGGCCATGACGGCGGCTGTCAGGCGGTCCATGGTGACGTCCTCGCCGATCTGGAGCGGGGTGATGCCCTTGACCGTGGCCGGGTCGGTGAACAGGGCGCGGAGGCGCTGGGCGGTCTCGGCCTTGGCGCTGTCGGCGTGGGTGCCGGGATAGAGCGTCAACGCGCCGGTGATGGCGAGCGGCACGGCCTGCGGGCCTCGCGCCTGCCAGTCGTCGTTGACCGGCGGCCCGGCCTGCACGTCCTCGGGCTTCGCGCCGGTGGCGACGGCCTGCCGGACGTCTTCCAGCAGCGCAGCGGTGGGGATGCCCGCCGCGCCCTTGACGATGACGTCCACCGTGCCCTGGCCGCGCGGATGCTGGTCCAGCACCTTGACGGCCACGGTGCCGGTCACGGACAGCGCCCACGAGGCGTAGGCGTACTTGGTCATGCCGTTGTTGCCCATCCAGCGCAGGATGTACCGCTCCCGGAGCTTGTCCAGCGGCTCGATGTCCGCGCCTTCCGAGGTCAGCCAGTCGGCGGCGTTGGCAACGGCGTCCACGCCGGAAATGGCCGTGACCATTTCGGTGATCTGCCCCGCCGAGGCGTTGGCGGCAGCGCCGTATTCCTCGGCCTCCACCTCCACCGCGACCTCGTTCATGCCGTTCTGGATGACCGCGTCCTGGGTGGTGACGTAGCGGTAGACCTGCCCGGCCCCGTCCGTTTCGGTGCGGACGATCTTGCCCGCCGGAATGGGCACGTTGCCGGAGGTGGACACGCGGGCGAAGCGGACCATGCCCCTGGCCTTGGTGGCCTGCTTGCGCGGCGCTTCCACCTGCTCGGCGTGCCATTCCATCCACGCCTCGTCGGTGGCGGTTTTGGGTGCGGCCTGCTCGAACACGGCGGCCAGGAGCTGGTAGAGCTGATAGAGTCCCCAGCAGAAGATTTCGAGCAGCCCGCGAACCACGCCCTTGTTCAGGTTCAGGCGGCGCGGCAGCCATCCCTTGGCCGCGTATTCCTCCTGCACGTCCTCCACATGGCCGAAGACCATGGAGCGCACGTCGTCGAGGGTCTTAGACAACTGCGGGGTCGGCATCCTGGATCACCATTTCCTTTTTGGATTTGTCCACCGTGATGACGAGGTTTCGCTCGTGGTCGGTGTCGATGAAGTGGAACGAGGATTCGGCCCGGATGGACGTTGTATCCCAGTGCGTGACCGAGCAGGCCACGGTGCCGGGCTGCACGCGCGGGTCCTCGTTCAGGCGGCGCTTGACCTCGACCGAGAAGCCGATCCGTGCCTCCTCGGTGCTCTCGGCATAGACCCAGTCGCGTAGGAGCGAGCCGAAGCCCTTGTCATAAAACAGGGAAGCAAGGTACGTATCCAAGCGAAGGATAATGTCCTGCACGCCTGTGTCTGGGCCGTCGGTGAGCACCAGCTCGCCGTTGGCGGCCACGCGGGCCTGCATGTCGGTGTCGAGGGCTATGTCTTGGCCGAAAATGTCAGTCATGAAAGGAGCCGCCCATGCTTAATAGGGAATTCCAACGCAAAACCCTGGAGTATTTGAGAGATGAATATCCCGGCTATGCGGGTTGCGATGGCCTTAAGAGGCTTGAGGTAAACAAATCTGACGAACAAGATGATGGCTCTATCGACTACCATCTGGACCAAATAATGACCCCAAAGTGGATTATGGCTAATCTTTCCTATTTGGCGGAGCATGGTTTGGTTGCTTTCGTGGAGGCCAGAGGACTTATTGTCTCTTATGCTGAGGCTAAAATAACGGCCAAGGGGCTCGACTTTCTTGAAGATGATGGAGGGCTTTCCGCCATCCTCAACACCGTGACGGTCAAGTTCGACGTGGACAACGTCCGGGAGTTGGTTGAGGTGGGACTGCTCACGGCCCATGTGCCGGAGGATAAGCAAGGCGCTTTGCTGAAGGCGATTCGGAAAGCTCCCGGCACCATGCTGCAAACGGCGGTGACCAAGATGGTTGAAAAAGGAATGAGCGATCCGGTTGGCACGGCCAAGGCTGTGGCCGGGCTGTTTGGGGTTTCGTGGTAATTGGGCAGTGTTCGGTCCGTCCGCGAAGATGCTGATTCCGAAGGCATAATCCCATCGAAAGGAGACAGGATGCATATCAACCGTGCGTTTCACTTTGATTTTCTGAATAAGCTTGCAGATAAATATCCCGATAAAGTGCCAGAGGAGATGGTGGAGGACTATGTTCTCCGTTGGTGTGAAGAGCACAGTGTTTCTCCTGCTTATATTGGCTTTTCGAGCGGTGAACATTCTTTGTTTCTGGACGCAAACCTGAAATACCTCGAAGAGCATGAATTGATAAAAACCGGAAGGTCCCTCCCTACGAGAATTAGCTCTCACGGCAATCAATCGACTCCTTTCCGCCTCTCGACAAAGGATGCTCATATTACGGCAAAGGGGCTTGACTTCCTTTTGAACGACGGAGGCCTTTCCGCTATTCTCAACACCGTGACGGTCAAGTTTGATGTGGGCAACATCCGTGAGTTGGTCGAAGCGGGCCTGCTCACAGCCAATGTGCCTGAGGAAAAGCAAGGCGCTTTGATGAAGGCGATTCGGGAAGCGCCCGGCACGATGCTGCAAACGGCGGTGACCAAGATGGTTGAAAAGGGCATGAGCGATCCGGTCGGTACGGCCAAGGCCGTGGCCGGACTGTTCGGAATAATGTGGTAAGAGTGTCGTATTCATGCCGCTGTTGGAGGCCTCGTGGGTCTGCATGTCAGAGCCGGAGGCTATGGCTTGAGCGAAGATATTAGTAATAAAAGGAGAAATAGTTGTGAGTGATGAGTCATATGTTATTTTAGCGACTTTTGAGCCGACAAACCCTATTAGCGTTGCTGAAGTACGCAGGGCCTTTGGGGAAAATGGAAAAATCCCATCGGTTTCGGGCCTATCAGTATTCGTCAACATACTCATTAAATTTGCTAAAGACGGGCGTATTGTCGTGCTCTTAAGAGAAAAATTGGACCATCCAATTGTGCACGTAGAGCCTTCAGGCTCACAGTACCTTGACTCTGAAGTGATAAGTTCTTTGGATGCGGCTTTTAAAGAAGACGCGGCAAAGTGGAATTGAATCATATCGCCCCTCCACTCCGGCTTCCTGCATAGCTGTTCCCAGCGGTGTCCAGGTTGCCGCCGATCTCCGCGTCTTCCAGGACGGTGAGGCGGGTACAGACGATGGGGCCGACCAGTTGGAGGCTTCCCTCCTGCGCGGTGTGGGCCTTGCAGCTCACGTTGCCGATCGCTCCGCCGGGGCCGGAGGATTGGACGTTGCCCTCCTGGATGATGAGCGGGCATTTTAGCGTCCAGACGTTGCCGATGGTTTCGGTCTTGTTGCCGCCCACTTCCACGGTCTTGTCACCGCCGATCCGGGTGGTGGCGTTGGCCGGAGTGATCTCCAGGATGTTCTTGGCCGCGTCGATCTTGATGTACGTGCCGTCGCTGTGGTGGATCACGTAGGCCCCGACCTCGCAGGCGGGTGCGCCGTTGCCGGTCCAGCGGAAATTGGAGATGCGCGGAAAGTTGGGGTCGCCGTCGTAGTATTCGAGGTCGCAGAGCGAATCGACCAGCGGCGGGCAGACCACGCCGCGATTCGGCCCGGCCCACATGATGGGGATTTCCACGCGGGGAATCACGGGTTCCTTTTCGTCCACGGAATCGTCGTTGCGGAGCGGCTGCACGTCGGCCCAGTAGCGGCCATCCTCAGCCGGATAGGTGGCGACGATCTTGGCCTTGCGCACCACGCGGTAGTAGGCGCGGAGGTTGGGCATGGCGATCTCGACAACTCGCTGGAGGAGGCGTAATAAATTTGTTTTAGACATAACAACCAAAGGTGTTAGAACTATGGATGATGCAAAAGTTATTTTGGAAGATGGAACAGAGTATCCGATTGTTGTTGGGTCTTTTGAGACAAAAATTCCTGTCACCTTGAGAGCCATTGGGCCAAAGGGGGTAAAGGTGAGCAAGCCCCATGTCGACATATATTTTGAACCTTGTGAAGGTGAACAGTCTATTTCTCGATTGCGTTCCATGGAAAGGGCCAAGATGACTGTTGTGGCGAACACCAATGAGTATTATTTTAAAAATGTATCTTATGTGGGAAAAGAAACAACAGGATCGAAGATGATTTTTGAAGGGGAGAAACTGTAATAAAAAAAGCATCAGTCTTCCATCCCATACTTGATATATGTCCGCACGCTTTCTGGTGTGATGGAATGCTTGGCGTGCAAGACGCGAAGTTCTTGATCGACAAAAAGACGGGAGTCGATCAGATGAAATAACCGGGAATGCGAAAGGCCCGGCAGCAAGGCGGTCTCCACCTGATGGAGGCCGCCTTTTGCGTGGGCGGGCAGGTGGCGGATCAGGTTTTCGCCGGTGGCGATGACCGGCACGTCGCCGGGCTCGTCAAAATCGCCGAGGTTGAGGCCATCGGCACCGAGCCAGAGGGCGGTTCGGCGCATGTCGTGGCCGTAGGCGCGCTGCAGGGAATGGAGCAGTTGCAGCACGGCCTGCCAGATCGGCAGCGTGGACACGGGCAGGCGCGGGATGATCTCGTCGGGGATGTCCACCCGTCCAAGTGGCAGGCCCGCGTGGCCGAGGATATGCCGGGCGATGGAAAGGCTGGAATCGTCGGTGTAGCATTCGGTGATGAAGGCGCTGGCCAGGGGCAGGGCTAGGCTGTCTGCGGTCAGGCAAACTTGATCGCGGGAGACGCGCTCCAGGGCACGGAGCGTCCCCTGCCACACGGCGGATTCGCCGCCGCGATAGCCGTACTCGATGCGCACGGGATCGCCGTAGGTGAACAGGTCCCCGGCCTCGCCCTCGGGATCGGGGACGTGGACGCGGGCCGTGTCGAGCGGACGGTGCCGGACGGACAGGATTTCCAGGCGGGGGCAGCGCTCAATGACGTTGCCGCCGATTTCGATATGCAGACGGATACCGGCGATCATCGGGCACGCTCCCCTATGGACACGTCCAGGCCGGGGCCGATGCCGACCTTGACGACGGTTTTGCCGACACGCCGTTCGGCCCGGATGATGGGCGGGCGGTGCTCGGTGAACCGGAGCGTGGCGAGGATGACGTCGTCCTGGTCGGTTTCTGACGAATCCAGCCCGGCAAAGACCACGCGCTCGACGCCCCGCGCCGAGACATGGGCGTTCGCCACGTCCAGAACACGAGGATTCGCGCCGTTGTCGTGGCCCCGGAACAGCGCGTCCAGGGCGGCGAGCTTGTCGTAGCAGGTGGTGTCGTCCGTGAGCAGCTCCACGGTCAGCGTGACGGCGCTGTCGTCCCACCCCTTGGGCGTCTTGGTCTTGCCGGAGAGCCCGTCGCGCTCGGCCTCGTCGAAGACCACGGCCCCGCGCACGTTCAGGCTTTTGAGAATGCCCGGCACGAGCTTGGAGCCGAGGCGCACCTCGCCGTGGGAAAAGGTCAGCATGCCGTCCATCAGTCCCACCCTCCCGATTCCGGACCGGAGCCGTCGTGCTGGGCCACGAGCTGCTGGAGCGCCGCCATGAAGCCGTCCGCGTCCTGCACGCCGGGCAGGGTCACGGAGAGATGCTGGATGGTGACGGTGTTGCCCGACCGGCGGACCGTGGCCCGGTCCGGCGCTGGGGCGAACGCCGGGACCGGGGCCGGTCCTTGGATGGAAGAAGGGGCAGGCGGGGCGACCGCAAGGTTGGCGGCCACGGCCACGCCCGCCAGTGCGCCGGTAGCGGTGGCGTGCAGGTTCGGGGCGGCGGCGCGGATGCCGGAGCCGAGGGTATCCATGATCTTGGTGCCGGACAGGGTCAGGGCCGAGAGCGGCCCTTCCTTGGCGTCGGAAAACGGCAGGAGCTGGCGGACCTTTTCCAAGCCGGTCTTGACCAGATCATACGGCATGGTGATGACCGATTTGATGCCGTCCGCCAGCGTCATGAACAGCTTGCGGCCCGATTCGCTCAGGTCGATGTCGAACAGGGAGGTCAGCCGGTCCCACAAGGCCCCGGCGGCGTTGTAGATGTCGGTGAAATAATAGGCGAACGCGCCCATGATGCCCGCGCCGGACAGGATGGAGAAAAAGTCGCCGACCGCAGAGGCGGCGGCCTTGATGTTGTCCCACAGCATCCCGAATCCAGCGGCAAGATCGTCCATGATCTCCCGCGCCTTGTCGCAATTGTTGTACAGGGCGATGAGTCCGGCCACGAGGCCGACCACGGCCAGAACTATGAGACCGATGGGGTTGGCGAAAAGTACGGCATTGAGCGCCCCCCATGCCACAGTCCCGGCCCATACCGCAGCCGACATGAGCGTGACGGCGATGACAGTCACGGCGAGCACGGCGACGATGACCAACAAGAACTTGCCAACCGGGTTGGCGGCGATCATATCCAGGCCGCGTACCACCCATGTGGCGGCTTGGGCTACCGCCCGCATGGCGGGCAGGAAAAGCGAACCGATGGTGATTTGCAGGGACTCGAAAGCGCTGCCGAGGGCCTTCTGGTCTCCGGCCAGGTTGTCGTTTTGCCGGGCTGCCACCTGGGCGGCGGTGCCTGCGGCGGCGAGCTGGTCGGCGTACTCGGTGATGCCGCCCGCCCCGGCCTGATCGAACAGGGCCAGCACGGCGCTCATGGCCTCGGTGCCGAAGACGGTCTTGGTGAAGGCCATCTTCTGGGCGCTGCCCATGGTTTCCGTGGCCTTCGCCATGTCACCGAGGATGGCGATGGGGTTGCGCAGATTGCCCACTGCATCCGAGGTGATCACGCCGAGGGCGGCCATGGACTTGGCGGCCTCGGAGGACGGTGCGGCCAGCCCGTTGAGCATGGCGCGGAGCGCGGTACCGGCCTGCGAGCCCTTGATGCCCACGTTGCCGAGCAGCCCGGCCATGGCGGCGGTGCCTTCCAGGGACACGCCCGCCTTTTCCGCCACCGGGGCCACGTATTTCATGGTCTCGCCGAGCAGCTCCAGGGAGGTGTTCGAGGTGGTGAACGCGGCGGTCAGCGTGTCGGCGACGCGCGGCATTTGCGCGGCCTGCATGTTGAAGGCGGACAGGATGTCGGACGAGATGTCGGCGGCCCGGCCCAGATCGGTGGCCCCGGCGCTCGCCATGTTCAGCACGGCGGGCAAGGCGGCCACGTTTTCGGCCACCGAGAACCCGGCCATGGCGAGGTACTTCTGCCCTTCGGCCACCTGCATGGCGGACCATGCCGTAGTGGCCCCCAGCTCGCGGGCCGCGCCGGAGAGCGCCCGCATGTCTTCGGGCGTGGCGCGGGACACCGCGCCCACGTTCGCCATGGCCGCTTCGAAGTCGGATGCCGTGGAGATGCACGGCGCAAGGGCCGCCAGGAGCACCCCGGCGGCCAGGGCAATGGGCAACAGCGATTTCGCCAGCCCCAACGCTCGGGAACTCAAGGAAGCGGCGGCGCTGTTGGTGGCGTGCATCTGCCCCGCAATCTTCCTCAGGGGAGCGGTGATCATGTCCACGAGGGACATGGATGCCATGACGCTGAAAATCTCCATGTGGCCAAGATAGCCGCATGGAGATTTTCATTCAGGAAGCTGTGCAAGCTGTGCTTGAGAAATGTGTAACTTTCTGATTAGGTATTTCCGTAAATAAACTTACCATCAGAACAGTGCGGAGCCACAACATGGAACAACAGAATAGAAGTGAAATTAGGCAGTCTGAAATCGCGGATTTGTTGGACAAGGTTAAAAAGCATAGTTTTGGGAAATATCTGTTAAAGACGAGCATGTCGAAAATCCGCGGTTTTTGTGGAGAAGACATTGTATTTGATTTCCCTGTAACAGCTCTAATCGGCCCCAATGGAAGCGGTAAATCTTCTGTTCTCGGCGCAGCGGCCTGCGCATATAAAATCATTAAGCCCGGTATGTTTTTCCCCAAAAGTGCTATTGGTGATGACAGCATGTCAGGGTGGCGCGCGGAATACGAATTAATTGATAAAGAGACTAATCCTCGGCAGCTCATTAGAAGAAATAGCAACTTTAAAAAAGCTAAATGGGTTAGGCGTGATGTTGCCGAAAGACCCGTTCTTTTTTTTGGAATTGAACGAACGGTACCTGCCGGAGAAAAGCCTCGCTTTAAAAAGTTGATGCGTTCAACTTACAGGCATACAGGAGTTCTTGAGAATTTGAGCCCTGCCGTGGCTGTGCAGGTTTCACACATACTGGGCAAAGAAGTATCTGAATTTCTTGTTGCCTCAATCGGCCAGAATGATGATTTTCTTGTAGGCAACCATAATGGGAATGAGTTTTCAGAGTTCCATTTTGGGGCTGGAGAATCATCAATAATTAGGATGGTAAAAGAAATTGAATCAGCACCAAATAACGCATTGCTTCTTATAGAAGAAATTGAAAACGGCTTACATCCAATAGCGACTAGGTGTATGGTTGAATATTTGATAGATGTAGCCAAGCGTAAGGGAATCCAGTCTATTTTTACAACTCATAGCAACGATGCATTGATGAGCTTGCCTAACGAGGCCATTTGGTCGTGTGCAAATGGAAAACTAAAACAAGGTAAGCTTGATGTTGAGTCGCTTCGAGCTGTTTCTGGGAAAATAGATAAGGATGTAGCTATCTTTGTTGAAGATGAATTCGCCAAAGAGTGGGTTGCAACAATTCTGAGAAATGGACTGCGACAATCGTTTGAGCGTATCGGTATATATGCTGTAGGAGGAGATGGGAACGCATTTTCAACTCATCTACACCACAGGCAAGACCCGTCGGTAGAATCAAAGTCATTATGCATTGTTGATGGCGACTCTGCCGTAAATGAAGATGTTGATGAATGGATATTCAGATTGGCAGGTGAACAGCCCGAACGTACGATTTATCAATATATTTTGGATAATGTTGACGAGCATGCGGCCGTTCTAGCCGTTTCTTTGCATAAGAGTCCGGATGAACAAGCTTATGTTGTTGAGTCAATTAGGAAAATCATGCTGAGCAATCGCGATCCCCATTTGCTCTTTACGCAGCTTGGCATTGAATTAGGTTTTGTTGCTGAATCTATCGTGCGTAGTGCTTTTCTGACCTTGTGGGCGAGAGAAAACAAAGATTTTTGTTCACAACTCTGCGACTTTGTTCGTAGACGATTACCTGCCTAATCTAGCGTAGCGTTCCTCTAACCACATAGCTTGCGCAGCCTGCCGGGCAAAGACCTCAACAACCGGGGACGGCGGCTCATGGAGCCAGTGCTTGATCAGCACGGCGTATTGAGCCATTCCGTCCCCGTTCAGTTGTTGCAGGTTGCGCTGGATCAGTTTCCCAGGTCACCGAAGCCGCAGGAGCCCATGAGCGCCCCGCCGAAGGTGGAGGCGAGGCCGGAGTATTCGTCCAGGGCCGTCTTGAGCCGGTCCTTCTCCTCGGGCTGGATCGTCTCCACGATCAGGTTGCGGAAGGCCTGTCCCGCGTTCTTGAGCACGGTCTTCTGCACCCGGTTGACCTGGGGCGTAGAGGGGCGTTTGAAGTGGAACTTGAAGCTCACGTCCTTGTCCTTGAAGCGGTCGAAGAACTCGTGCTTCAGCTCTACGTATTCCGTCGCCTTGGGGGTCTCTTTTTCTGCCATGGTATCCTCTTTTCTCAGGTTGGTTGTCCCGGTTTACAGAGCCGGAGTGCCGCCCCACTTGATGGGGGCCAGGATGGTCAGGTCATGCTTGAGGGCACCGGCGTTGTCGTCGTCCTGCCCGGCGCTGGTGTCGCTCTTGGTGATCTTGACCGCCGGGAGCGTGTCCGTGACCGTGGGCATGTCATCGTTGCCGTAGCTGACCACGATCTGGAAGGGCTTGCTGTTGTAGACCGAGCCGCCCAAGGCCTCGCGCAGGGCTTCCGCCTCGTCGCGGTCCAGCTCCATGGAGCCGGTGGCCTTGTAGTTCTTGCGGCCATAGCCGCGCGGGACGCTGCCCTTGCCGTACCGGGCTTCAATGGGCCGTTCATCGCTGTAGCTGATGTTGGTGATGCCCACGGCCACGCCGCCCGGCAACTGCACCTCGACGCTTTCCCAGTCATAGAGATTGCCGTTCACGGTCATTATGCGGCCTCCTTCAGGCGCGGATCGAAGTTGGACCCGGCATAGGTGAAGTTGGAGAAGAGCTTGATCTTGCGGATGATGGGCACGCCGATCAGGGTCTGCTCCACCCCCACGCCGTTGTTGACGATATCCTGGCCGGGCGGGATGGCGATGACGTACCCGACCAGCTCCTTGGGCTTGGCCTTGGTCATGGTGTCCAGGGCGTTCTCGATGCTGCCCTTCAGGTAGGCGAGGCCGGAGGCGTTGCCTTCCTGCGTGGGATCGCCCGCCTCGTCGTACATGGATTTGAGCGCCGCGATGCGGGCGAGGCGGACCGCCTTGAAGACCACCCGGAGGATTTCCTCGAACTGGAAGTCGCTCGTCGGCTCGGCCAGGGTGCGGGAATCGCCCCAGTACACGCCGGAAAGCCCGGCGTACGTCTTGGCGGAGACGGCTCCGGCGCTTTCCAGGGCCTCGTGGATGCCGTTCTCCACCCAACCGTCGGGCAGCGTGCCCTGGCTGACCGGGCCGTCCTTGACCCTGCCGGTGGCGCGGTGGACCGGGATGGACAGGACGCGACCGCATTGCAGGCCGCCCCAGTTGCGCAGCTTGCGCAGGCCGGTGGAGTCCGAGACCTCGCCGAAGGCGGCGATGGACTGCACAAAGCGGTGCGAATACTTGGCCCGTTCGGCCTTCCAGGCGGCCACCCAGTCGTTCAGGTCCTCGCCATCGTAGGGCAGCCGGAATTCGGTCTTGATGTACGTGGGCCGGTGCAGGTTCCACAGCTCGTCCACCCTGGCTCCGCAAGCGGCCCAGTCCACGGCGTCGCTGGGGCCGACGATATAGACGAATTCGGGGTCGTACAGGGAGAGCGGGGTTTCCAGGGCGGCCATGACCGCCGTGATGGACGGCACCGGGGCGTTCAGGCGGCAATGGTACTCGGTGCCGAGGGTCAGGGCTTCGTCCGGGACGGTGATCGTCACGCCGGAGGACGGGACCGGGATCGCGCCGTCCACCGGGATGGTGCGGATGGAACTCCAATTGTCGCCGCCGTCCTCGGAGAGCTGGTAGGTGCCGACGTTGCGGCCCCCCGCGCCGGTGACCAGCAGGACCACCTCGGCTCCGGCCTTGACCGTGCCGGTGACGGTGATGGCCGGGCCTTCGCCGATCCGCTTGACCGGACCGATGGGGCCGCGCACCGCGACGGCGTAGGCGTCGTCCTTGACGTGCGCTCCTTCGGCCAGGGTCAGGACCGCGCCGGACGCGCCCAGGGCGATCTGTCCGTTGGCCGGGGTGGCCGTGGCGTTGTCCCACGTCTCCCCGCCGTCCAGGGACAGCTTGTAGGTTGCGGTGCCGAGCTGACCGGCCACCACGATCTGCACGACAGCGTCCGTATTGGCACCGGCCACGCCGCTGGTGGTCGCGTCGGGGCCGGTGCCGGTGTGCCGGACGTTGCCGATGTAGCCGCCGGGCAAGCCCGCGACCGGCACGGCGATGACGACCGGCTCCTGGCCGCCGGTGGCGAAGATATCGCGCAGCCGGTCCACCAGGGGACCGGTGCCGAGCTGTTCGGCCAGATCGCTTCGCTTGCCCAGGAGATAGGCCTTGCCGACCGTGCCCTTGGAGCACACGCCGACGATGACGGCGGAGCCGGACACGTTGCCCGGCGCGAGGCCGCTGGTGCCGTCGATGAGGTATTCGATTACATCATTCATGGTTTCCCCCTAGAGAGCGCCGCCGCCCAGCGGGCGGGTGCGCAACCGGTTCAGGGCGTGGTCGAATTCGGTCCTGGCGACCTGCTTGCCTTCCGCCCAGTTCATGCCCACGCGGAGCGCGGCGAGTTCCCACGCGGGAATTCCAGCGTCCTTTGCCAGCTCCTCAACGGGGAACATCGGCGGGGCCTCAGTCTTGTTCTTGCTCATTGCTTGCCTCCCTGTAGTCGGGGGTAATGGTCACGCTCGTGATGAGCGGGATCTCGTTCTCGGTGGTGGTCAAGCCGGTGAAGGTGATGTGGAAGGTCTTCGACCGTTTCTTGAAGACCTCCACCTTCTTGGTTGTGAAGCCGCCATACTCGGCCTTGTTCACGGCCACACTGACGGCGTTGCCGTACTCGTCGGCGGTACGCTTGGGCAGCGCGGCCAGGAAACGGCGGGAAAATTCCTTGAGCCACGCCTCGTCGTCGGCGCGGATCGCGGCCCGCACCGGCAGGCGGACGGCCTCCCTTTCGCGGGTCAGGGTGCGGTGGGTCCGCTCCTTGCCGACCGTGGCCCGCTTGCGGATCGGGCGGCCCGTGCGGGTATACTGCGCGGCGAGATAGGAAATCTCGACGCGCTTGCCCGGCAAGGTGATGCCGTCCCTGTCGGGTTCGATCATGACGGCGCTTTCGGGCAGGCCCGCCGCAACGGCGGCTGCCGTGATGACGTCGGTAGCGACCTGCCTCATTGGGAGCCCCCGAGGATGGACACCAGGTGGTCGGCGAGGATGGCGCGGGCCTCTTTGATATCGTCTTCGGAAATGCCCAGGTACGGACGCTCGGGCAGGGTGACGGCATGGCCGCGCCCGGTTTCGCCGCCCAACTGGTGGATGCGCGAATAGACGAGGTTGCTGCCCACCACGACTTGGTCCGGGCTGGCCTCGTAGCCGATGGAGCCGCGCAGCCGCCCGGTATCCACGAGCGTCTTGCCGCCTTCTCGTTCAGCCCGTTGCGAAACCGGCCAGGGCGTGCCGTCCGGGGCCGTGGACGTGTCGAAGCGCTCCACGGTGGAGGAGGTCAGCATCTCGCCGATCTCTGCCATGGCCGCTTTGCCCTGCCGGGCCTTGGTCACGGCTGAACCGAGCATGCGGTCCATGCCGCCCCAGTCCAGCTTGAAAGATGTACCGCCCATCACCAGCCTCCCAGGTCGATGGCGGGCTTGCGGGTCCTGACGATGAGGGAATCGTCGGTGCGGGCTTCCTGGCCCAGTTCCTTGAGGCCGATGTTCAGTTTGGCGTCGCGGATGGCCTCCAGGTCTTTGACGGCCTGCTTGTATTGGGTCTGGAGCGGTATCCAATCGTTGTTGGAGCCGCCCTCGGCGGTCATGAGGGAGGTGATGCCGCCCACAATGCGGTAGGAGGTCATGACGGCGGCTATCCGCTTGAGGGTGTCCGGGGTCTGGGTGAGCGGCAGCTCGAACCGGGCGCGGAGGGCGTCGTCGATCTCGCCGGACACGTTGCCGAGTGTTTTTTCGACGATGCCGGGCGTCTGCCCCTCGGCGGCGGTCAGGTACGCCTCAAGCACGTAATCGGTCAGGTCGGCTCTTTCGCAGTACACAGGTGCCTCGCATTCGCGTTTTGGACTGGTTTTGGACTGGTTCAAGGGTAGCCGCCCGCATATCGCGTCCTGCCGGGGGGTGAAACGCGGCAGGACGCGAATATGGGGTTTAGGCCACTTTCCCCCAGCAGATGGACTTGGGAGAGCGGCACGGCAGCGGCTTGGACTGGCCGATGATGCGGTAGCCGTTGCCCTCGGGCAGCGTGACCGGTTTGGGGAAGAACGGGTACGGCTGGAGCTTGGCGTCCACGTCGTCCAGGGCGCAGTAAATGATCTTGGCCGGGGCGTCCTTGGCGTAGCCCACGATCTCGCCGTCCGGGACCTTGGCGACCGGGTTGCCGGTCTTGGGATCGCGGTAGCGCTCGGACATCTTTCTCACGGTGTAGGTGCCGATGTTGATGGCGTCGCCTTCGACGGACACGCGGATTTTGGCGGTGGACTTGAAGTTTTCGGCCAGGGCGAAGATGGCCAGGAAGGCCTCCTTGCCCGCCAGGAACTCAATGTCGCCGCCGTAGCCGCCTTCCTGGATGGCCGTCTCCATGTCGGACAGGTGCCGCATGACGTCGGCCATGCCTACACCTTCGGCGGTGTACGGCTTTGCGGGATTCTCGCGGAGCGGTGCGCCGAACTCGACCTCGTAGGTGTCCCAACCGCCGTCCATCTTGACGGGCCAGGAGATGGTACCGGTCAGGGCCGTGGCCGCGATGCCTTCGGTGGTCTGGCGGCAGGTGGTGCGCAGGTAGTCGATGGTTCCGCGCGTCCAGGCGTCGAGGCTGGCCTTGTCGGCCATGATCATGCGCAGGTTGTTGAGGTCTTGGCCGGTGACGTCCTTGGACGGCTTGACGGGCAGCGGCTCGAGCATGTTGATGCTTATGCTGCCGGAGCCCACGGGCGTGGACAGACCGCCGCGCCGGACCACCGGGGCCGTGCCGACGATCTCCAGGACGTCGCTGATGCCCACGACAGCGAAGGGATTCTGCGGGCGGGCGGGGAAGCAGTTGTCCATGATGGAGGATTTGAGCTTGGGCAGGGCTTTCAGGTGCATGGCGACGGCCTGCGGGGAGAAAAGCCCTTTGAGCTGGGTAAACATTCGTGTCGCTCCTTAGACGGCGTAGATGCCGATGGTTGCGAGTTTGTTGATGTCGGCCTCGGTGGCCGGGTCGCCCGCGCCGATCTTGAGCACGCTCTGCCGGACGGTGCCGTGTGCCAGGGTGAAGGCCGAGGTCTCCGTGGCGGTGTCCACGGGTTCGTCGATGACCGCCACCGGGGTGCCGGTATCGGCCTCGCCGGTGTACGGGACCAGCTCGGCGTTCTCGTCCTCCTTGACGATGAGGCCGATGGGATAGACGCCGTTGTCGGCCTTGACCCTGCGGGAGCCGGTGACGGCGGGATGGTGGTCGGTGTGGGCGCGGTCGCCCCCGGCGCTGATGGTGCCGATGTTGCCTTTGATGGTCATGGGATGCTCCTTAGACGTACTGGGTCAGGTCTTCGGTGACGGCCTCGTCCGGGCCGGACGGGGCGCTGAACTCGTGCAGCAGGCCGTGGCCCTTGTTCTCGGCCATAAAGCTCAGGAAGTGGTCGACCAGGGGCTTTTTGCCCTCGCCTTCGCTGAAGCTCATTTCCTCGCCGCCGTTCTCGCCGTCCATGGCCTCGCAAAATGCAAGGACCTTGTCCTTGTGGGCGGGCAGGAGCTTGCCGTCTTCGATGAGCTTGTCCACGCGGGCCGTGTGGTCCGCCGAACGGCGCTCGGCCTCTTTCTCTTTGGCCGCGTCCTGATTGGCCTTGAGGTCGGCTTCGGCCTTTTCGCGGGCGGCTTTTTCCTTGGCGGCTTCTTCTTTCGTCGCCTTGAGCTGGGCCTTCAGTTCCTCTTCCGTCATGCTGGGTTCCTCCGGTTTCGGATCGCCCGGCACGTTCTCCGGGGCCGATTCGTTGAAGTTGAAAAACACGGTCATGCCTTCGTCTTCCTGGAATTCGATCTCGCCCAACCCCTTGACCGCCGGGGGGACTGCGCCGAGCAGGCCGAGGTGGCGGATTCGCAAATCGGGCGTCAGGCTGAGGCTGACGTACTTCCAGGCCTTATTCTTCACGCCTTGCCGGGCTTTGTCCGTAAAGCGTGCAAACTGTGCTTGCAAAAACTCGCCGCTCCGGCGCACCGCCGTGAACCAGCCCTGGGCCGGGTCGCTATCCTTGGGATGGCCGAACACGACGGGCGGGTCTTCGGTGCGCTGGGTGAAGTTGCCGACGATGCGGTCCAGGTCGCCCTCGGTCCACGTGCGGGTGCGGCCCGAACTGTCCGTGTGGGTGCCTGTCCTGAAGATGTTGATCCACTTGCCGCTCATTTGACTTTCCTCCGTCCGGGGCTTAATTGTTGTGCATATCGTGAAGGCTGTCGGCGTCCGTATCAGTCCCGCCGGGGTTAGGGATCAGAACTGTACGGAGCTGGCTCAAGGACCGGACTACTTGAGCGATTCACGATAAATCAGCATTCCCGCCCGTTCCTTTTCCGCCTGCTCATAGATCGCCTTCTGGCTGCGGTTCGCCCTTGGGGCGAAGGCCGTTGCCCCTGTCCAGTTCCGCCCGAACAGCGAGAACGAGCTGAAGCCGCATACCTCCTTTGTCGAGGGCATGCGGAAGAGCCGGATCATGCGCAGGGTGAAGTACATCTTGCCTGTCTTTTCGTGGTCCATGGGCCGCCACCAGACCTCGTAGGGGTCCTGGATGGCCCGCGCCAGCAGTCGCATGTACGGGCGTTTGTCCGTCCACGTCGTTTTCCACTCGCCGCTCGTCTTCTCGGTGAACAGCCATTTGCTGACCGTCACCGGGAAGCCGTGCACGTTGATCACCTTGCTCCCGTTGATGTCGGTGATGCCGAACTCGCCGAGGAAGGCGCGGACGTAGTCCTCGGTTGCAAGGCCGGTCTTGGGCAGCAGGTCGCGTTCCTTCACGACATGGATATGCCTGGGGTCGATGGCCGAAATGGGCAGCTTGCACGAGTCATCCGCGAAGTCCCCGCGCCGACAGAGCGTCGGGACCTGCACGTCCCGCATGCCTTCCATCTCCGACGGCGTCAGCCCGGCCAGCCAGTCTTCGCCCACGTTGGTGGCCCATCCCTTGTCCGGGATCGGCGTCACAAAGGATTCCATGCCCGTGGCCGGGTCCTTCACGCGGATCGTGTCCGGCATCTCGGTCTGCACCTTCAGGCCGCGGGCCTTGACCTGGCGCTCTGAGAGCGTGATCACCACGCACCGGCAGGCAAAGCCGTTGGGCGGGTACCACGTCTGCCAGAACGGGTGGTCATGCGGGAAGACAAGGCCGTCCACCGCGAGGTGGGTCTGCCGCGTGCGCCGGTCGTGGACGGCCACGAGCTGCCAGTAGGGCCGGGACTTGGCCACACGCTTCATTTGCCGGTAGCGGCCCGCCATGTAGGCGCTTTGGATATTGGTGCGGAAGATGTTCTCGATGCGCCACGCCTTGTGGCCGGTCCACCCCTGTTGCTCAATGATGGAGCCGATGCGGCCCTTGAAGTCCCGCAGGGTTTCGCCGTCTTCCAGGGCCTTGGCGATGGCCGCATGGACGCTGCCGACCTGATCCATCTTGGCGAGGCCGGACACGGCGAAGGCGCGGGCGCGGGCGGCGGCGTTCATGGCCTCGAATTCCCTTGCGGAGACCGGGGCCTTGCCTTTCCAGAACTGGATGGCCTCGGCGGGAGCCAGCGGTTCAACGGTGACCGGCATCGGCTTCCTCCTGACAACGCACGCACAATCTCACGCCTGGAACGGCCCGGCGGCGGGCTTCTGATATGGGGGCATCGCATTCGGCGCAGTGATGCAGGGCCTCATGGTACGGCGCGGCGCAACCGGCGTTTTGCAGGGCTATCTTGCGGTGCAGCGCCTCCATGTCCTGGGCCATGTCGCATTCATCAGCCATCGGCTTCCTCCTGCGCCGCCATGGTCCCGAAGGCCTGGGCGTTGAGCATGATGCGGCCCGCCAGCTCGGTCAGTTCGTCCTGTTCAGCGTCCTGCCCCAGCAGCTCGGCCAGCATGATCTGCATGTCCTCGAACGACTCGGCGCTCCGGACGATCTTCTCAATCTGGGTGGCAATTTCCGCGTTGGCTTTGACCGCCTGCGGGATGATCTCGGCCACGGCCTTGTCGATCACCTCCTGGGCGTCCTGGGCATCGGCGAATTCGATGTATGCGGCGTGGTCCGCCGGAACATCGGTAGCGGCCCCATCAAGGTCGAATTCGTCGTCGGCCAGCCCGTAGCGGCGGGAGAAATGGCTCTTCTTGAAGCGCACGCCGACGCTGTGCAGCTTCTTGTCCAGGTCGGCCTGGGCGTCGAAGTCCTCCGGCTCGTCGTAGCCGAAGACCGGAGCCAGGACGCTGGCCGGGGCGTTCACATCGCGGTAGGCGAGCGCGATGTCGTTCATGGCGCTGACCACGAGAAACAGGTCCGCGTCGGCAATGTCCTCGGCCACGCTGTAGTGGGTTTCGCTGGCCGCCCGGCTGCCGTTGCCGTCCATCTCGGCGGTCAGGGTCTGCCCCGTGAGCACCTTGGATATGGCCTTGTCCCAGCGGCGCAGATACCCCTCATGCAGGTCCCCGGCCTTGCCGGAGGCGCTAGCGAGTTCGACCTTCGCGCCGTTGGGCAGCACGGCCACGGCGTCCTGGACCATGGCGGCAAGGTCTCCCGCCATAGACATCCTGGCGGCGCGATCCGCGTTGTGCGGCGCGTAGGCCAGGACCCATGGCTGCCCGAACTTTTCGCAGAACCGGGTCAGGAATTCGATGCCGCCGCGCTTGAAGGCCACGGGCCAGAGGCAGCGGGACAACAGGCGCAGGCCGTAGGGGTTTTCAAAGGTCGGGAAATGCCGAACCAGCACGAACTTGCCCGGAGGCAGCGGCGTGTCATAGGTATAGGTGTCGCCGCAGAAGACGGGCCGGTTCTTGTCGTCGAAGGCGAACCACGACCTCGGCTTGGCAACGATGTCTGCCAGCCTGAGCTTGCCGCCGCGTGGCTCCCAGATGAGCTCCAGCACGGTCAGGCCGTAAAACGGCGCGTCCAGCATGGAGCTGAACACGTTGCGCAGGTTGATGGCTTCCAGATCGGCCACCAGATCGTCGCAGAGCCGGGCCGCATCGGCGGCCACGTCCTTTCCTTTGGCCTGTCCCGGCGAGAAGTCGTAGTCCTGCTTGTTCAGCACGCGCAGCTTGCGGTTCTGGATCGCCATGCAGACTTGGTCGTCGGCGGTCAGATCATCCAGGACGTCGTCATATTCGCCGCGTTTGCGGAGCACGGGATCGGGGTCCGGGAGCTTGCCGAGGAAGCTGCCCACGTCCGCGCCGGCGGCGAGCCGGGTGGCGAACTCGGTGGTCAGGTCGGTATGCGACTCCCCGAAATCAATGGGGTCGCCTTTGTGGTCGTAAATGAGCATCAGTATCCTCTCATGATTCCGTTGGCGGCGGATGCGCCGCCGGTGCAGAAGTCCCATTCTTCATCACTGGGATCGAATTTCCGGGCTGCGGAGAGGGCCAGGACAAAGGCGATGGCCGAATCCCCGTGCCGTTTCCCTTTGTCCTTCCGGTCCTTGGTCCGTGCGTCGCGGGGGACCTTGGGGATGCCTTTGACCTTTTTGACGGCCTTGAAGTCATCAAGCACATCGTCGTTTTGGGGGAGCGTTGCCGTGCGGTCTTCCAGAGCCGACTTGGCGGGCGGCCAGTTTTCGAGATTCCACGCCTCGTGAAACGTCACCTCGTCGATAATGTCCGGGCCGAACTTCTGGCGGGCGCGTTCGGCGAGGAAGGCGCCGTTGCCTCCTTTGTCCAGTGCGCCACCGGAAAGCCTGGGCAAACGCTCGCCAATGTAAAAGAGGGCCTGCTCCTGCTGGGTGAAGGGGCAATCCCGAAGCTCAAGGATAAACGGGGTGTGGTACGTCAAATCCGGCTTTCGCTGGAGAGGCCAGATGCACGTCAGGTCGATAAGACGCCCGAAGTCCTCTCCGAAATAGCTGGGCCAGTCGGCAAGTGTGGCGAGCCACGGACCAACGTGCTCTTCCAACCAGTCTTGCATCTCGCTCTGGCGCTTTGCATCCGGCCAGTCCACAAAATCCTTTGCAGGAGGCTCCCAACGGAGAACGGGAACGCTCTTTTCCATACATCCTTCGATGACCGTGCGGACCAGATACGCACCGCCGGATTTGGCGGGAATGCAGAAAAGTTCTTCGTCGGCTCCATCGCCATAGTCCGCGACAAGCGATTCGCGCCACGCGGCTTCGGCCTCGGGACTCCATGCCTGCTTCTTTGCCTGACAGATCGCATGGTAGAGGCCTTCGCCCAGGGCATCGTCCAGTGTGGTCCGATGGAGGGAGTAGTTGAGCTTGCCAGCCAGGATTTCTTCCACGACCTCGTTGAACTCGGAGTCTTCGCCGTTGTGGGAGGAAATGAGGGCCACGTCGCCGCCCCACATGATCAAGGCCAACGCTGCCTTGAGCAGCGCCCGCAAGTCCTCGACAAATGCAGCCTCGTCAACCCGGACGCGCCCCTGCTTGGAACGTAGGTTCGACGGATTTGAGGAGAGGCCCTGCACCACAAACCCGGAGGCGAAGCGCACTTGGAAAATGGTGACGTCCTTTTCTTCATCCTCCAGAACGATCTCTTCCATTTCCCCGGCGATGAGGTTGTACTTTTTCGCCCAGTCCGCCGTGTCGCTGACATACTGCTTCGTCATGTCCTTGTTGTAGGACAGGTAGTATGTGGACATACCGCCTTCCTCCTTCGACTTGGAAGCGATAAGGGCGCTGTCCGCCGCATCGCACCAGGATGCGCCAATACGGCGGGACTTGAGCCAAACCTTGACCGGTGATTTGTCGTTGATCCAACGCTTTTGATACGGGAGCAGCTTTGCCATCAAATAATCTCCCTGATACGGGCCTCAAGGTTGGCGGAAAGGGTCTTGGCCTTTTTCGTTGTCGCTTCTGGGGCGACCTTTGCCTTGAGTTCCATGATGAGTTGCGTTGCTTTCTGCACCTCCTGGACGGCTTTGAAGTCCAAATCTTCCGGGCTTTGCAACAATCCGTTGAGTTTCAGCTCCAGGGCTTCCTCCAGGGCGGCGACCGCTTCATCTGGGGTGCGGATCGGGCGCAACTCGTTCTGCTTGACCGCGCTCATGAGCTTCTGGGCGCGGGCCGCTTCGGCCTGCTTCATGGCGAGGCTTTCCAGCGCCGAGACCGCAAAGCCGTCCTGGGCGTTCTGGCTCTTGATGAGCTTCTTGAGCATCACAGAGCGGGCCAGGATGGTGTCGGCGGCAAGGTCGGCCTCGGCCTGGGCGAGCTTCTCCCGCTTGCCGCGCCAGTCGTAGGTGGCGGCCCAGCGCTTGAGCGTGGACGCGGCCACCCCAGTTTCCTCGGCGACCTTCTCAAACGTCAGGCGGGCCACGCAGTAGAGTTCCTGCGCTTCCCATACGGCTTCGGGCGGGTATTCGCGTCCGATGCGTTCCACGCTACTCGCCTCCAGGAGAGGGGCGCTTGACGCCGGGGACGGTGGCGTAGCCCTTGGCTACCTCCTCGCCTCGTTCAGTCAGGTGGGCGACTCGGCAGCCGCCGTTTTGGGTCACACCGACCAGCCCTTGCTCGTCCAGCCACGCGAGCTGGCTGCGGATGACATCGCGCGACGGGCGGAACCCGAAATCCGGCACCATGTCGCGGATCAGGCTGTCGTTCAGGGTGTAGTCGGGTTGTTCGGCCAGCAGGCGCAGGATGGTGAGGCGCAGATGCTCGGCCACGACGTTTCCGTAGCTCATGATTTTCCTCCGTTGAGCATGTAGTCTTCGTGGCGGGTGACGACTTTTTCCAGGCGGCCCACAATGCGGCCCATGCCTTCGATCTTTTCAACGGCGACGCGTAGGTCTCCGCCGAAACCGCGAATGGTCAGGGCAAGTTCGTGCAAGGCCTCTTCGCTGGGGACGTTCTTCAGGCAGGCTTCGGTGGTGGTTACCCGCTTGTCGAGTTCGGAGAGCTGCTTGCGTTGGTCCAGCAGGAGCTTGAGCAACACGCCGAGAATGGGCAGGACAACGATCTGGACAATGCGCAGGGCGAGGTCGATGTATTGCAAATCCACAGCCTACCCCCGGAACAGCTTGATGGCTTTGTCCATGGCCGTTTCCGGCTGCATGCCCATTTCGCCCAGTTTTTCCTGGGTGCGGCGTCCGGTGTAGCTTCGGTACATCAGCAGGAACGTGCCGGAGACGGAAGGCAGAGCCCATTTGAGCACGTCGACGATGAAGGCGGCCTCGTCCTTGCTGACGGACGAAGAGAAGGCGGAAACGAAGGTCACGCCCACGCACGAGAAGATGAGCAGGAACGTCCCCTTGCCGTACCAGCGCAGGAGCTGGGGCCGGGTGCGCCGCACGTACTCGTCGCTGGAGTCGATCTCCGCCTTGGCGAGCTTGCGCCCGCCTTCGACGTCCTTCAGGTCCAGCTCCCGGAGCTTGACCGTGGTGGCGAGGCCCGCCTCTTTGAGGGCGAGTTGCTGCTCGCCGCTCAAAGGCTTGGCTTCGGCTTCCTTCAGGCCGTCCGTGATCATGGTCACGCCATCCTGAATCTTCTTGCCGGTGTCGCCGCCCACGGCTCCGGCGATGGACGCCACGCCCTCCACGGCGGTGACGATCTGCCCGATGCCGGGGATGAATTTGAGTGCGCCGGTGAGGAGGCTACCGAGTCCCATTGTCCCACTCCTTTCCGGCCTCGCCGGTGGCGTCGATGATTTCGAGGTCGAATCGGACGCCGGGGCGCGGATCGCCGTCGCTGACAGCGCTCATGAGTTCGGCCAGGGCGGCGCGGGAACTGGATACGGCGGGTTGGCCTTTGAGCGTGGCGAAACGCAGGCCGGGCAGGATGCAGGCCTCGGAGTCGGACCGGCGGCCCGCCGCCTCGTCACCGGCCCAGTTGCCCGCGTGCATGCGGACGTGCGTGCGGCCCGGTACGCTCAGGACTTCAGGACAAAGCCCGAAGTGCGGCGACTCGTTGATTTCGCATTCGTATTTTCCGGGGGGAATACAGGACACGTCCGTGCGGTTGTCTTTCCACGGCGGCTCCGCGCTGACGCGGTCCGTGCCGCCGGGCAGGAACATACGCCCGAACGTGCCGTCGAGGCCGTGATCGACCCGGACGATGGTGACGCTTTTCTTGTGCATGATTTCTCCCTGTTTGGCGGGGCCGTTGCGGCTCCGCTGAGTGGATTAAACAGGGATAGATTATCGGGATAGTGATGCTATTGCAGGAAACCGTGGAAGCTGTGAGAACAAAAAGAGCACCCATCAACGGGTGCTCTGTAATAAGTTGGCAACAGGTAAAAACTATTGAAGAGCTTTCTCGATATCCTTTCTATGAGACTCTGTGGCAGGCGTTTCCCGCCCTTTACTCCGCATGTACTCTCTTCCTATTATAGGCAGATTGGCAAACAACAGACCAGCTTTGAAAGCCGTTTGAGAAGGATACTGCTTGTCGAGAGACTGGACTCGTTCGAGCCACTCATAATATTTGCCGCCACGTCCGAATCCGTATTGCCAAAAGTCTGGATTGTCCTTGAATTTCAACAAGGCATCGTACTCTCTTTTGAAGTCCTTTTTCAATGCTTTCACAATGATCGCAGGAGACGGGCTACTACCCTTCACAGAAAAAGACACTTCCTGTTCAATTGTTTTTCCGAAGTCTCCATCCTCAACGAGCTCCCCGGTTAGATATTCTCCATGAGAGCCAATTATGGCTTGAACTGCCTTGGGCTGGACTCTCGGTATAGGCACTGTCACGGTCGCGATATAATTCCCATTAGGCAGAGGGCCAACAGGCGCAAAGGAAATCCTTCCTTTTTCAACGGAACTATCATCCTGCCCTAAAAACCCAGCCGCAACATCCTTGTCCCCTACGGTAAGAAGCATCTCCGTACCGTCCGGCAAGTTTGTGGTGGCGGTAACCTCCACCCTAAAGTCTGGACGTAACTTGTAGTTCATGGACAACTCCACAGGCTTAGCCATAGGCTTGACCTTTTTATTAAGGTGGGCCTGCTCTGCCTGCTTGGCCTCCTCTTTGAGTTGCGCGAGGTATTTATCTGAGGCGTCCGGTTTGGTGACTGCGGGAAGCAGAAGAACGCCAAGGATAAACACGCCCGCGTATAGGCCAAAGGCCTTGAGCCTTGTTTGCTTTTCAGGCTTCACGAAAAATAGCACCATAGCGGGTTTTATGAGTCCGAGGATTGCAGCAAGAAGCGCGGCGAGACAGACGAGAGACAACAGTATTTGCATTGGAACCTCCTTATAAATCAATGCGATTCATTTCTTCCTTAACGCTTTCGGAGGTCACCCGAAAGGGGGTATCTAAATGACGTATAAGTTTACCTTCCGCAGTGATGGCGTACACTTGGCTCGGGCTGATGCATAAGCAGTAGGCGGCTTCATCGGCCCGCAAGAATGGCTTGGAAGCCAGCATCTCCGCCGGGGAGATGGAGAACTTGGCGTTGCTGGTCGGATTCTCAGGCAGCATGACCTGAAAGCCATGCGGGGACTTCGGGGTGCAGCGTTCGCCGCAACCGAAGCAGTACAGGATCGGCCACTTGCAGACCCAGTAGGCTTTTTTGGGGTCCTTGCATCCCAGTTCCTCATACACGCCGGGCAGGATTTCGCCGTGGTACGGGCGGAAGCCCTTGCCGTACAAGTCTGCGAATTCTTTCAGGTGTCGTGTGGTCATGTTTTAGCCTCCGTGACAGTCAACGTGAGAAAAGTTGCGTGACGGCCTTTGCCTGGGCGGTGAACAGGGCGTCGCATCGGCTGCATTCGCCGGTGACGCTGCACCGCGCACAGGCCGTTGTCTTGATCGTTTCCATGATCCGTTTCTCGTCGTCCTGACCCTCAAGGGCATCCCGTATGCGCCGGGTCTGTCGTTCGATGTTGCCGCCGTATTTTCCTGCCAGGACCATGTAGACCGTGGCGCGGTTCAGAAAGGGATGCAGGCGGCAGAACCTGTGCACCGAGCCGAACCGCGCCTCAATGTCAGTTCTCAGGTTGTGCATCGTGGGGGTTGATTCCCTTTGTCTTGCAACGTCCGATCAGGTCCTTGGCGAGCGTCTGCAATGCGCCCTGGTCGTTCAGCCAGACAAATTTGTCCACGCCGAACTGGGAGGCGCAGCGCGTGTCCAACCCGGACATCTTCCAGTCCAGCGCGTTCCACATGGCCGCGATCCACCGCTTTTGCTTGGCGTGGGCCGTACCGTCCGGGATTTCGTAGAAATCCTTGCGGGGCGTTTTGGCACGCTTGCCGCTGTTGGTGAACTCCGCGCCCTTGTCTTCCAGGTAGTTGACGAAGTCGGCCAGCTCCCGTTGAGTCAACTTGCCAGCCGAGGGCTTGCCGTATCGCTTCTGTAAAATGGCGCGGTACGTCTCGTCGTCCATCCCCGGCATTTGCTTTTTGGCTATATGGATTTTGGCGAGTAGGCCATTCCGCCAATTTGGGTCGGTTCGCTTCCTCATCGCTGTTCCCGCTTGCCGCACGTGGAGCAGCGCTTGTAGCTGTAGTGTGAGTCGTGGCCGTCGTTCTCCTACTTGGGGTGCGGGCAGCACGCCCGCAATGCGCGGATAGCTTCTTCGCATTTCCGAGCTTCCTCTTCGTGGATTTTCTTTTCGGCTTTGAGCTTGGCGATAATGTCGTTCATGGCGTGGTGTTCCTCAGTATCATTCTCAGTTGTTCGGAAATCCCAAATATCCGCCGTAGCATGCTACAACAGCCACTTTCATTCCCTCTCCTTTTACGACCTTGCAGCTTGGCCTGCTTGTTTTGAAATTACAGTAAGATAGGTGTGAATTGAAATAACTGATGAAATTGCTCAATCCTAGAAGAAGCAAAGGAGATTTCATCATGGACACATCTGATATTATGGACTGGCTCACTATCATCATCAAAGTATCCCGAGAAATTCGAGCTTGGTTTAAGATGAGACAATCAAAGTGACTTCACCCCGTATTCCTCCGGCTCAATGGAGCATTCGGCCAAAGGCGCGGTCCGGGGTTTCACCGTTGTCACCGACACAGTCTTTCTCGAATAGGCAAGCGTGACGACCCACTCGCCGTCGCCGTTGAGCCAGGGCGGTGCTCCGATCATATCGGCCTCGGGCAGCATGCCGCCTTCGCGGTACCAGACCTTCGCGCCTTGGGGGAGATACAGGTTGACCCGGACAGTTCCGTCCGAGACAGTACCAGCTTCGACGCCGAAGACCTCGGCGATTCGTTGGCCAAGTACCTGCCCCAGTTCTGCGGGGCTGAGAAAGCTCTTTCGCTCGCCCGGCCTGGAATAAAAAGAGTCGCCGATCTGCAAACGGAAATTATCTTTCCTTCCCCCATAGTTAGGCCAATTTTCCCCGTAGTCACCGGGAAAAATGGAAAGCCGAGGCCATGCATTTTTCCCTTTGGTGGCCGGGATACGGAGAGGAGCTTTCATGCTCGACATACATTCACCTGAATGGCTGCTCATCAGGCCGAGGCCGCCACACCCCGACGACCGCTCCGAGATAGGAGCGGTTTCGCGCTACGCAACTGCATCCTTCAGCTCGTTGCTGGCCTTGAACTTGACCACGTTCTTGGTCGGGATCATGACCTCGGCACCGGTCTTGGGATTACGGCCAACGCGGCCCTTGCGTTCTTCAACCTTGAAGGTGCCAAAGCCACGCAGGGTGACCTTGGTGCCGCCGGAGAGGGTGTCTTTGATGTTCTCGAGGAAGGCTTCCACCACCCGCTCCGCATGGGCTTTCGACAGATTGGATTCCTCGGCTACTTTCGCAATCAATTCGCATTTGGTCATGGACTGTTCTCCTGTTAATTTGGTTTGTTCCGGTCAGTTTTATGCTGCCGCTATGTTCAAAGGCAGTGCCTTGTATTCGCCGTCGCCATCCCTCTCGTAGACACGGACGTACTCCTTGCTGTCGATAACCCTGATGCTGTCCTTGATGGCCGTCATGGCCTTGCGCCAACGTTCGTCGTCGATTTCCAGGCGGAGCAGGTCGAGGACGCGGTAGACGCTGATCTTGCCGTCAGCGTCCGCCTGAAAGGCCTTTTCTACGATGGTACGTAGGTTCGGGTTGGCGTCGTGCGTCCATTCGGCCATGCACTCGTTGATGAGTTCCTCGGCGGCAACCAGCTCCTCGCCGAACTTGATCCGATCCTGGATGTTGATCGTGATCTTGATGGACCCGTCGAACGAGTAGAGGACACGGTTGCCCTTCTTGCCGCGCAGCTTGACGCCGTATTTCTCCACCACCAGGGCGAGGTGGGTACGGATGTCGTCCAATGCGGCCTGCCGGAATTCGATCAGTTCGGCGTTGATCTTCTGCGCCTTGTAATGCAGCTCCCGGACAATGGAGTCCGCGAGCTTATCGGATTCCCGGACGTTTTCGGGCGCGACCAGATTGCCCTTTGCGTCCTTCCAAAATCCTTCGAGATTACCCGTGGTTTCCATGGCTTCTCCTAGTTGATGAATTCATTTTCGAGGCCATTGACGCGCATGGCCCCGTCGGCCACGGAGGAAGCGATCTCATTGGCTTCCTCCCGCAACTCGCTGGGCAGCTTGTCGGCCAGCATGCGGATGCGGGCCGCGCAGTTCATGATGTCGCCGCTGATCGCGCCGTCGGGTTTCCAGCCGGTGTTGTAAGTGGTACGTGCGGTCTCACTCATTTGAAGTCTCCTTTCTCAGTCTTGAAACGGTTGAGGATGGCCTCGCATTCCTTGACCACGGCCTTCCGTGCCGGGGCGGAATACAGGTCTTTTTCAAAAAACACGCGAGCAAGCCGGGACATGGCCGACCGTTCGTCGGCAAAGGGATCGCGGGTAGCGATGGTCGGATACGGGGTTTCTCGATGGTCGCGGCCTGAATGGGTTGTCGAATAGAGGAGGTTCAAGCCCTTCTTGCCGTTGCGCCTAACCAACCCGACAGAAAGCAGGTGCTTGAGGTACTTGCTGACCGAAGATGTATCCACATGCGATACGGCGGCGATCTCGGCGATACCGAAGGAGCCGGTTGAGGCCCGGACGGCCCGCCACATGCGGACGTAGCCTTCGCCCCTTCGTTGTGGGGCCTTGGGATTGTAAGTGTAGTGGCCGGGCTTGACGCGGGTCAGCTCGTTCTGGCGCGTCATGCCGTCGAGTTGGCGGCGCACGCGGGCTTTCTCAGGCTCGGTTTCCAAGGCCAAGGCCTGGAAGACGAGGGCGTTGTTGATTTCCTTCTTGCCGCCCTCGCTCAGGCCGATGACCACGCCGCGCAGCTTGTCCATGTCGGGAGACAGCATTACTAGGCCCTCCCGATGCGCAGGGCTTCGACGGCCTTGGCGTCGATGGTGTTGGTGTTCTGGGCCTTGGCGTAGTCCTCAAGGTGCAGGATGTAGCCGTAGACCACGCGGAAGCTGCCCTTGGCCAACAGGGCCAGCTTGTGGCAGGCCTCCGGCGTGACTTCCAGGGCAGCGGCCTGCATGGCGAAAAGCATCACGTCGTCGGCCTTGATCGGGTCGAAGTTCACCACGTCCACCACACGGGAATGCACACGTTTGCGGGCATGGAGCTTCGGGTAGAATCCTTCCTCACCGATCAGGATCACGGGGCAGCCCGTCATGTCGTGGACGTCGCGTAAGTCTTCGATCCGAGCCATGAGGAGCCGGTCGGCCTCGTCAACGATGATGGCTTGCGGCGTTTCGGCCAGGGCATCCATGATGCGGTTCCGGCAACGGTTGGTGTTGTTGGGACGTTCTCCGGTGATTTCGTATGTCAGCGCTTGCAAAAAGCTGAACTGGCTCCAGCCTTCAAGCACGCGCAGAAAGATGCCTCCGTTCATGGCGTGCCATTCCTTGGCTGCCATGGTCTTGCCGCGCCCCGCTTCACCCTGAACAACGCCGATTCCGGGACGGCCCCGTTCCGTGTCGCTCAGGGCGCTCAGGGACTTGCGCAGCTTCGCCACGTTGCCCGTTTCTATGAAAATGTCTCGCCGCATGTGTTACCTCGCTATGGTCTGTTGCCGGTAAAATTGCCTCAGTTGATCAAAACGTGCGCCCGTGGCGGTCTCGTATTCCTTGGAGGCCTCGTAGGCGATCATGAAAGATTGGTATTCGCCGGGGAGTTCGTGGCCGTTCTTGACGGCTTGTTCGAAGCACCACTCGTACTTCTCCAGTTCGGAGGCGAAGAAATCCGGGATTTCCATGGTGGACGAGGGAAGGTGCCTGACCTTGGCTTGGAGGGCTTCCAGACGCTCTTTTTCGGCCTCGTCCATGGCGGGTTCGTCTTGGATGGCTTTGGGCTTGGGGATGGCCTTGAGCGGCACGCTCTCCTGCTTCATCCACGGCAATGATTGGAGTCCGCTTTCGCCGACCTCCGCGTCGAAGGCCTTCACGATCTTCATGGTGGCGGACTTGAGCTGGCGCTGGCGCTTGTTGGCTTCCTGCACCTTGAGGAGGTCAAGCTCGTCGCCGAACATGCGGGCAAGCGGATGGAGGGCCTCCACAGGTCGGGCTGTACCAATGCGCTCGCCGTCGAGGGTATGCAGGTATACCTCGGCCATGTCGGACCACCGGTACATCGCCATCAGCGGCTTGTTTAGGCCGTACAGCGCGTCGGACTCAAACCGGACATTGCCGATGGTGAACCCACACCGCTTGGGGTGGATTTTCTGCCGGAAGAGGAAGTGGCGGTCCAACTCGGTGAGGTCCACGCCGTCACCCAAACCAGCGTGCAGGACATCCAGGGGGCGCTGTCCGCCGAGTTCGTCATGAGCTTGCTGCCCATACCACCAGACGTACAGCCGGAAGATTTCGGACGCCTCGCGCAGGGTGGGCACCCACTCGTTATGTGTCGCCTCGTGATACTTCTCGTTCCGCTTCATCCAAGCGGGTTTGTTGTCTATGCAGTTGCCCACATAGCTCGGCAGGAGCCGTTCGCATTGCGAATCAAAGGTGCGGAAAAATCGTTCGACGATCTTGGTCCTGGCTTCGTAAGGGCGGCTGTACTGCACCGCGATGCCAAGACGGGCGTAAAGGCCGTTGAGTCCTTCGAAATCGGCGTCTACGGCGCTGAAATACTTGGCGCGGAAGGCCTTGCCGTTGTCGATGTAGACGCAACGCGGGTACTGCGCGAGAGAACCTATCGCCATGTGTAGCGCGGAGCTGATGGCAATGGTGTTCTCCGAGGGCATGATCTCCCAGCCAACCGGCATGCGGGACCGCCAGTCGTACCAACAGATAAGCGTCGGACGAAACGGCTTACCCGTTGTCGGGTGAATGCATTGGAAGTTGAGAACCTTGCCGTCACAAAAGAGGACATCCCCGACAGACAGGAGCTTGTCATTGCGGGCGATATACGGCCCGACCTTGTCCTTGAGCGCCTTTTCGCCTTCCTGCTTGAGGACAACCAGATCGTGGTGATCCTCATCGAAACGCCGGGCGAATCGAACGACGGAGCGGTAGCTCGGCAGTTTGATTTCGCGCTTGGCGAAAATGCCTTTCATGGTCTCATAAGCCAGGGCGATGCTCGGCTTGTTGGGAGTCAGCCAGCAACCGAGGAACACCTTTTCGGCTTCCAACCCGAGTTGCCCCAGCCCCTTCTTGCCGCCTTTCGACCACTTGCCGCGCCGGTCGCACAGGATGCGGTAATCCTCAGCGTTGTCGCGCAACTTCTTATCCCAGCGGTAGAGCGTCTTGTCCGAGACGTCGCCGAGGATTTCATGCTCTTTGGTGAGCATCTGCCCGGCGTTGATACCGAGGAGGAATGCCTTGGTCGCCCGTCCCTTAGTGGACTTGCTCTTCCCAACGAATTGCCGCCATTCGCTGACCAGCCGAAAACGGGCCATGCCCACTTGATGCGCCCAGTCGGGGATAACCACATCTTGGGCGGGCAGGGCCGGAGTGTTGGAGCTTGCCTGATGCAGGGTTATCGCAGCCCTCACATCTTCCGGGAGACTGGTGATGATCCATTCCTTACCGCCGCCTCGGCCCTTGCGAGTCCTGGACTGCCAAGATTCGCGTTTGGAGCGGCGGGATATGGTCATAGCCGTTGTCCCCAAAATGGCTACAAGCTCTTTTGTCGTGTATGAGTCTTTCATCGTTCTAAACTTTCATGTCTTTGGGCAATGCCAGTGCATGAACAGGGCACCCTTCATCTCGCAGGTAGGCCAGCACGCGCCGATTATTCGCGCTGCCGAAGATCGTCCGGGAAACCACGGATTGGCTAATGCCTACCCTGTCGCGTATATCTCCTTGGGTGAGCCCTCGCGCGAACATCCATTCCTTGATCGCAAAGGGCTTTCGGTCACGACCGGCACCAATCCCGGCAAGCACATTCGTGCTCATGGTCATAGCTTCAACTCCAATTGCTTCTTGCGTTTCTTTGCCTCGCGTTCCGCCAGGATCGCTTCGGCATAGTCGCGTAGTTTCTTGTCTTGCGGGGTCATGACCCCACACCCGTGGGAGCGCAGCATTACGGCCAGAGGTTCGGCGCTTTTCACTGCCATGCAGAACACATTCACGGCCAGGATTGACGGCTGGTGTTCCATATTGGCGGGGTTAAGCCACTTCTCAAGCGTAGCCAGAGTGACGCGCTTGGCGTTGCCCCGGCTCAAGCTTACCCCGGCGTCCTGAGCGATCTGATTCATGCGGTCCGCGATCTCATCTCGTGACAGGCCGCACCGAGAGGCAGCACGGTTCATCGCGCTCTTTACGTTGGCCATCAGCATGGCTACCTCAGCGCTTTGGTCAGTCTCGAAAAGGGATAACTGCCGCATGTGTCATTCTGTCCGCTGGTTTGCAGGTTGCTGTCCGAAACGGGTGCGGGGCCGGATGTTGACCCCTTGGGCGGTGTCATTTAGAGTGCATTTGCTAAATGGTCTTTTTTATGACTGCCCACGGCTCTTTAATAACCACGATATTGGTTCTTTTTCAACCAATTTTTTGCGTTAAAGTTTAAAAACGTGGTTAATAAGGTGATCATCAATTATTCAAATTGGTTGCCTAGTTGTCCGTGGTGTTAAGGTTATTGTTAAACTTTTGCCATGGAACTTTAACGCTATGAATATTGGTCAAAGGATTAAAGAGCTTCGCGGGAAGATGTCTCAAAAAGAGTACGCGAACAAATTTGGTATCGCTCTCAATACTCTGAGGAACTACGAAAGTGGTGATAGAACCCCAAACGTAGAGTTTTTGTGTGCTTTGGCCGAATCAACCGGTGTGAGTATTCAATGGCTTGTCACGGGTGTTGAGACGCTGAAGCCGGGTGAAACAGGAAGAGATACCCGTGTCTGCATGGATGGGACGGAACTGGTCATGGTTCCATTAGTTCAGGCCCGTTTGGCCGCAGGGTCCGGCTCGTTTGAAGCCAGCGGGGAGGTCAACGGACGCTATGCCTTTCGCAATGAGTTCCTGAGTAGGCGGGGAAACCCGGCGCAAATGGTTCTGATGCGAGTAGCTGGTGACAGCATGGAGCCCAAGATCGAGAACGACGATACCGTACTGATTGATCAGAGCCAAAAAGAACCGCGCCCTGGTCAGGTCTACGCTGTCGGGGTGGAAGATATGGTTTACCTCAAGATGATCGACACGCTACCGGGCAAGATGCTGCTCAAAAGCTATAATCCAGCCTATCCGCCCATTGAAGTGAATACCAATGGAGACTTGGAGCAAGGTGTGCGCATTATCGGCCACGTCGTTTGGGTCGGTCGAGAAATGCCCTAGCCTAGGCCACCCCAAAAACGAACAGCCGCATTTTGGCAGACCCTTTCTCAAGTTGTCTGTCAAAATGCGGCTGTTCGTTTGAGTTCTTTCTCAAGTTGAAAATACGCCCCCGTCAAACCAAGGATTCCTGAGAATCCCGCGCCCGTCCTACATTCGTCCCATATTCGTCCTGCATTTCTCTGGCACCCTCTACCTTCTCACCTTGGCTGTCCCCCTATATTCATGATTTCAGCAGGTTGATTGCTTGGATCAACTGATTCTCATCAGTTGGTTTCCAATTCACTCATCGCTCAGAACCGACTTTCTCAAAAAATTGTCAAGCGGAAAATACGGTTCCTTTGGTGTATTTCACCGACATCTCCGTGTTTCGGCCATTTGGGTCAGAAAACCCGTGATACTTTTTTGCAACTTTGAACGGCGTATTGGGCACTGTACTAAAAGCAATGCAAAAGGAAAAAACAATGGCAGGGAAATGGGATCAACACATCGGAGATGATCAACTGGTGTACGGCATGCCCAAACACATGAGTGCAGTGGCCGGAAGTCGAAAGATAACAGGAGGCGACAAGGCGACTTACTGGCGATATCATCCGAAACCACAGGCACGTGACAAATGCCAAACCATGAAAGGACTGTGGTTCGAGACTCGTCCTGGTCCGGTTCACCCGAACTGCAAGTGCGAGATTGAAGAGTTCGAGGCGATCAAAGTCACGGGAAGATCCCGGGCCATCATAGTGCCGCCGGGTGTCGATTTGGCAGCCAACATCGCGGAAGCAAGGCGAGTTGCGAAAGAATGTCAACACAAAGCCTCGACCGAAGTTAATCATTTCCTGTCAAAGATAAACCTCTCTGGCGTCAGCGCCATTGACGACATACGAAAGGCATATATCGATCAATTGACATTCCTCTACAAATGTCTTTGGATATACACGAACTTTGATACAGGGAAAAGATACGATTTCAAGAAAGACAACCACCCAGAATATGAGGATTTCGGCAACTACCATTACGGACTCTACACACAAGCTATGGGAATCAATGTAACGCTGGCGAGAGCGGCCGCAGGAGCAATTCAAATTCGCGGTGGGCAGTATAAACTCAAGTGGTATCGGACATGGTTTGACGACCCGCACGACAATCAGATGATTCGCAAAGGGCAAGGTTACCCGTTCTAACGATTTTTGCGACAGTACGGCTGGAGTTGAAGTTCCCGCAGTAAAATACTGCAAAGGGCAATGATAAAATGCAGTTGAGGCATTTATTGATTAAAACAGTCAAATGGTTTTTTTTATCGATTGGTGGTCTTTGCGTACTCCTTCTGGTTGGAGGTTGGCTGTTTTCGAACATCATATCCCCTCCCCACGACACCGATGATGTCATGCTTCAAAATTTCGCTGACAATCGAGCTGTTTTCGAACAGGTTGTTTCCGAACTACAGCAAGACGATGACATCCGAAGAGTGGATGACAATTGGTACAGACTAGCCGATGGAAAAGCCCGTAGCGACAATCCTGACAGGATTGCCCGGTACCGAAAGCTGTTCAAAAAAATTTCTACAGAAAGGGGAATTTACGCCTCCTATTCTCCAAATGGCAATCCAAGAATTCTGTTTCTGTCAAGTTGCATAGGAATGGTCACAGGCGGTTCATCAAAAGGCTATTTGTACGAACCACACCCGGAAGGCGAGTTTTTGTTGGTGGACAACATTGACGGCTATGATCAGCAAAAAGGCCTTTGGCGATCGTATTGGGCTGTGCACAGGAAAATTGAAGGGGCCAAAGGGTGGTACCTCTATTGTGACTTCGATGACTAACGTAATGGTCTGAGCATCTCAAAAGGCACTGAAGTCGGTAAGCCAACTTTGCAGAGGATGCCCCACATCGTTGCCAAAACCAGAATAAACTCCCCCTATGCAATGTACGCAAACTGCAGACACTTTTCGGTAGTTTTGGGTAGTTTTGGGTAGTTTTGGGTAGTTATCGGCAGTTTCCAGAGTATACCGAGCACTCAGCATTTCAAGCAATATCAATCTTTTCAAAGCAATACAGACCACACGTTCAAAACATCCATACCAATTCGTAATCAGTAGGTCGTCGGTTCAATTCCGATTCCTGACTCCAACGGAATCAAGCACTTACGACAAGTCGTAAGTGCTTTTTTTGTGTCCTGATATACAGGCTGGTATACATTTGAATGCAAGGGGAGATCCTGGGGTGGCCGGAACGTATACCCTACGACAATCAATAAATTTGACGAGGGTGCCCGATGCACAAGGCGGCAAGTTCACAGACTCTTAAGCCATTGCTTAAAGCCAGCACGAGTATATGCCGGACCAGCCACATTTGTTTGGTCCGATCGGGTTGCCTGGAGTCGTTCGGCTTGTGATTCGGAGAAAACATGTCGCGTTTAACGCGGTAGTAAAATCCCCGTAAAGTACGGTCCATTGCAAAGTAGAGACTTCTAGCCCAGACTGAGACTAGAAGAGGGGCCGCTCTATTGGACCAACTTCATTGGGCTTCAAGTTTGTGCGCCAAGGACAAAAACAAGGCAGCCCGTGAGCATGATGCCCAGGGCTGCCGTTATTGTCATAACATATTTGAATTATTGCATACAGGCCATGCTTTGGGAGCGTCTTTCTACTCCCAGGCAGCAGTCGGATTCTGCGTGCAAAACTTGCCACCGCTGATCTCAAGAGAGGTACCCGAGATATACTCTGCATAGGGTGATGCAAGGAAAGCGACGGCCGTTGCCACGTCCCTGGGTTTGCCGAATCTGTTGAGGGCAATGGTTCGACGCATGGCCTCCCCATTTTTTCCCAGCAGCGGATGGGTCATGGCCGTATCGATGACCCCCGGGATATAGCAGTTGACGCGAATGCCATACGGGGCCAATTCCGCTGCCAACGTCTTGGTCATACTGGTAACGGCAGCCTTGGTGGCTGCGTACAAGCCGCTGCCCACGGAGGACATGACCGAGGCGAAGGAGGAGGCGTTTATGAGCACCCCTCCCCGCCCCGACATTGTGTCCCGAGCAATGCGACCGCCCAGGTATATGGAGGTCATATTAGTTCGAATGGTCCTTTCCCAGACGTCCTCGGGGGTGTCGATGAGCTTGTGCTGGGGATACACGCCCGCGTTACTGATCCAGACATCGATGTCGCCGAACGTGGCCTGAACCTCCTTGGCATAGGCAAACATGGACCGGCTGTCGGCCACATCCACGCTCTTGCCATGCGCTTCGAATCCTTGCGACCGCAGGTTGGCAACCACCCTGTCGACATTTTCTGCCGACCGTGCGCAGACAGACACCTTGGCGTTGAGCTCGGCAAACAGCGTAGCGATGGCCAGCCCGATGCCGGAAGTCCCCCCGGTAACGACCACCGTCTTTCCCGTGAAGTCCAGTTGCATTACTCTGCCTCGCGCTTGATTATGGCGCCTTCGGCGGCTGAGGTGGCAACACGGGAGTACAGCTCAAGATAGCCGGTAGTGAACTTGCGCTTGGGTTTCTTCCAATTTTCGAAACGGCGTTTGATCTCTTCTTCAGGCACCTCAAGATTGAGCTTGCCGTCAATGACATCAATTGAGATGAGATCGCCGTCTTCCACGATGGCCAACGGCCCACCCTCTGCCGCTTCCGGGGAGATGTGACCGACAAAGCAACCGTTGTTGGTGCCCGAAAAACGGCCATCCGTGATCAGGGCCGTGGTCTTGCTCAACCCCCGGCCATACAGGTACTTCATGGCCATGAACATCTCGCGCATACCGGGACCGCCCTTGGGGCCTTCGTAACGGATGACCACCACGTCGCCGTCCACGATCTTGCCGCCGAGAATGGCCTCTTCGGCCTCCTCCTCGGAGTTGTAAACCTTGGCCGTTCCCTTGAACCGATGCTGGGAAGGATCGATAGCCCCGGGCTTGCTGATTCCGGTCTTGGGAGCCAAATTGCCCTGGAGCACTGCGATGCCGCCGGTCTGGCCGAAGGGAGCGTCCAGGGGTTTGATGATCTCGTCGTTCTCCGGGAACTTGAACTTGTAATCGTCCAAGTTTCGGTTCAGCGGCAGGCCGGTGCAGGTCATTACATCCTCATGCAGGAGGGTGCGCATATTCTGCATGACACGGGGAATACCGCCCGCCTGCCAGAACGCCTCCATGTCCCACTTGGCTGCGGGGTTGACCTTGGCGATCTGCGGGGTATTAGTATTATACTTGGAGAACAGATCCAGAACATTGACGTCCATCTGCGCCTCATTGGCGATGGCGCTCAGGTGCAGGACGGCATTGGTCGATCCGCTGATGGCCATGGTGACCCTGACCGCATTTTCCAAGGCCTCCGGAGTCATGACCTGACGGGAGGTGATCTCCTTGCGGGCCAACTCGCAGACAGCCATGCCCGAGGCAAATGCCGTACGCATACGATCGGAATGCACTGCCGGGATCAGTGCTCCGCCAGGCAGGCACATGCCCAGCGCCTCGGTCAGACAGCACATGGTGTTGGCCGTTCCGAGGAAGGAACAGGAACCGCAGCCGGGGCAGACGGTGTCCTCCAGAGTTTCATACTGATCGAACGAGATTTTGCCGGAGGAATACATGCCCCTGGCCTCGGAGATGGAGGTCAGATCGGACTTGCGACCGTCAAAGACCACGCCGCCCGCCATGGGGCCGCCGTGGACCATGATCGCCGGGATATCCAACCGGGCAGCGGCCATCAGCATGCCTGGAACGATCTTGTCGCAGGAACCAAGAAGGACGAGGGCATCCAGGCGATGCGCCCGGGCCTGTACTTCGATGGAGTCACAGATCAACTCACGGGAGGGCAGAATAAAATGCATGCCGTCATGCCCCTGGGCAATACCGTCACAGGCGGCGATGACGCCGAACTCCACGGCGGTGCCACCACCCCGGTAGATACCGTTTTTGACGGACTCTGCCACCTGCTTGAGGTTAGTGTGTCCGGGCACCAGAGTCGTCCAGGAGTTGGCGATACCGATCATCGGACGTTTTTCCAACTCATCATTAGAATACCCCATGGCCTTGTAGAGGGAGCGGTAAAAGGCGCTGCCCTCTCCTTGAAGGATGTCTTCGCTCTTAAACTTACTCATTATCGTATCCTTTGGGTTTAAACACATTCATATCGACGTTTAGATGAGGCCCATGGAAACCAGGATCATCAATGCAACAATAGAGATGACCGAAGCCACGGCGCACGGGACCGTAATGTACTTGATCCCCTGTTTTGTATTCAGGTTGAAGAATTGGGACATAATCCAGAAGCCGCTGTTGTTCAGATGGTTGACCATCATGGTCCCAGCACCGATGGACAGGGTGGCTGCCAGAGGAGACAGCCCCAGAGAATCCATCATGGGCAGGATGATAGCGGCGGCGGTCAGACCGGCTGTGGTCATGGAACCGACGGCGGTCATCAGGATCACGGCAGTCAGATACGGCACCAGGATCGGCAGGATATTGCTGGAAGTGACCAGCACGCCCAGTTCCTTGATGACGGGAGCGGCCTTGAGGGTCGCGCCCATGGCACCACCCATGGCGGTGATCAACAGGGGAAGCAGCGCCACGACAAGACCGCGGCCAACCCAGTTGTGGAATATGATTTCCTTGAGGGATTCCTTGTCGCTGCCGGTAATCCGCTTGTGGTGGGCCATGACCTTGTCGGCCTTGATGAAGCCGAGAACGATGGTGAAAACCACGCCCAGCAACAGGGCGATCACACGGTCACCGACCGAGGAAAAGAAGCCCAAAACAGCGCTGCCTTCCCCCATGGAAACCTTGGCGAACGAGGCGAAGGTGATGAGCACAACCGGAATCAGAACCGGCAAAAAGGCCAGGAAGGCGTTGGGCAGATTGGGTTCGTGGATGACGATCTCTTCAACGGCATCGGACTTGGCCGGTTCAAAGCCTTCAACAAAGTCCTCACGAGGGGCGATCCATTCCTTGGCGCACCAGGAGCGGAGCAGCAGCCAGGTACCGAAGAATGCAATGGCGCTGATGATCGTACCCCAGAAGATCGTCAGACCGAGGTCCGCACCATACAACAGAGCGATGGCCAGAATACCAGGAGTAGGTGGAACCAGACCGTGGGTCAGAAACAGCCCGAGGCCGGTGAACGCGGCCATGGAAGACATGGATATCTTTCGGCGCAGAGACAGAATCGAAGCGATGGGCGCGGTCAGCACCATGGTGATGTCGCCGAAGACCGGAATGGACACGATGAAGGCGGTCAGAGCCGGTGCAAGTTCAAGGCATTTACCCCGGAACAGGCGGGTAAAGAAGTTGGCAATGGATGTAGCTGCCCCGGAATCCTGAATACCCATGGCCAGGATGGACCCCAGGATGATGGTTACACCAATACCTTTCAGAGTACCGCCGAACCCTGAGTTGATCAGACTGACCGACCCAACCACGCCGTTGCCAAGGGCCAGACCAAGCCCCAGGGTCGTAAGAAACAATGCCAGCACCGGGTGCATCTTGATCTTCATTATCAGCAGCATCAGGACCGCGATAGCTACCGCCAGAACAACTATAAAAATACCAGGAGTCATACTCCCTCCTTTAGGGAATGAAAGTGAGCGTTACGGAATATGATCCAAGGCGGCAACCTCCAAAAACCGCCCGGAATATTCCACGGAAAGCATCAGGCAATAATTTCGTTCACCCGGGCCATTTCCTCCTCGGAGATGGTCAGGGAACTGAATCGCATTGCAGGATATGTGGGAACGACCTTTTGATTGATCGCGTACTTGACGGAAGCCACGAACGGATTGGTCACTGTGTACAGCTTCATGAGACCGGCCAGACGCTTCTGGCCTGCGCGGACGGCATCAAGGTCACCCGCCTCGACGGCTTTGCGCAACTTGACGAACAGCTCCGGTTCAAAGTTGGGCAGGGCTCCAATAGTTCCCGCACCGCCGGAAAGCAGGTTTGGCACCAAGAACTCATCGAACCCGGAGAAGACACTGAACCCGTCAATAGCATTGGCCACTTCACTGATGTAGCGGCGCATGTCCTCCAGGGTGGACCCTGAATCCTTGATGCCCACGATGTGCTTGTGATCCTCGACAAGGGACCGAATCATTTCCGGGGAGTAGGTCACGCCATTCCGTGCCGGGAAATTGTAAAGCAGTATGTCGATGTCCACATTGGACGCAACCTGGTCAAAATATTCTCGAATATTTGTTTCCGGCAGGTTGAAATAGTAGGGGCACATGACCACGGCCGCGTCAAAACCACACTCCTGCACATGCTGCGTCAGTTCAATGGTCTCGCGTATATCCATGCCGCCGGTCCCGGCGAACAGAGAAAACCGTCCCTTTGCATGGTCGGCTATGAACGAGAAGTGCTCCTTCTTCTCCTCCATATTCATGTTGAAGAACTCGCCGGTGCTACCCAGGAACAGAGCTCCGTCCGTCCCGGCTTCGATGAGGTAGTCGACGAGCCTGGCGTTGGCCGCCTTATCCACGACACCTTCCACGTCGAACAATGTGGCAATTGCCGTGTAAATACCTTTGTACATTCTGATCTCCTTGAGTTGACAACAAACCGGTTATCCCGGAATCAAACGTAATCATTCATCGACAATGTGCGACATAGTCGCACGTCGTTCGCTATCAATGCCAAATTTTCCCACACTGGCGGCATCAGGCCGCTTTCTCCGACAGAAAGCTTGCCAATCAACATAATGCCAACACCTTCTACTTCTCAAATAATTCCAAGGTGTCAGTTGCTATTTATTCTTTCTACTGGTTCTTCGTAATCACTTGCTTTTCAGAATGGTGCGACATTGTCGCACTCTGTTCACTTTTATTGCGAAAAAAAAATTACAATTCAGCGCTGATCATTCCGGCCACTTCCACCACTCGTGCCGTCAGTTCCTCCATTTTTCTGGACGGAATGCCGGCTTTGGCTCCGGAAAGACTCACTGCAGCCACAACGCCTGCCCCCGGGCTTTCGACCGGAGCGGCAACACAAAGCAGACCAGGTGCATACTCCTCGTCATCGTAGCAATACCCCTTGCCCCTGATGCTCTCAAGCTCTTTTCGGAGTTCATCACGATCAGTGATCGTATTGGGGCCGCGCCGCTCCAGTTCGCCCATCTGCCGGATGATACGCTCCCGACGCTCCTCGGGCATGTAGGCCAGCAAGCACTTCCCGACACCGGTGCAGTACATGGGATTTTCCGCGCCCACATCCGACTGCACGAATATGGTCTTGTCACCGCGGATCTTCTCTATGTAGACAACCAAGCCGTTTTTCTCCACGGCCAAATGCACGGTCTCCGAGAACTCGTCTACCAACTGCTCCAGATAGGGCCTGGCCTTGCGACACAAGATGCTGTGTTTTCTGACCATGCCACCCAGACGAAGCAGCTTGAGTCCGAGTGAATATCTGGAATCACGCGGATTCTGCTCAAGATACCCTTTGTGAGCCAGGGTGTTGATCAGTCCAAAGGCAGTACTCTTGCTCAAATCGAGCTTATTGGCGATCTCCGTAACGCTCAGATCTATTGAGGAGCCCTCAAACAGCTCCAAAATGCTCAGCGCCCTAGCTACCGACTGTATGATCCTACCTTCTGACATGCTCACCCTCTGTGCGACATTACCGCACTCCGTTCATTTTTTTATTTTTTTATCCTTCCGATTACTTGCTGTCAACCATTGTTCAGAACAATTTTGATTACCAGATTTATGATGACCCTGGCCCTCTCTGTTCGCGGGGTGACCTGCTCCCCGGAAATAGGTCCGCCGACGAAGTGAGTTTTCCGGCGAAATCGACTATCAGAAAGTAGGAGGATTTTGTCGTGAAAAGATCAAGGTACACTAAAGAACAAATCGCCTTTGCTCTGCGCCTGGCCGAGCCTGGGACTCCCGTGAAGGAAGTGATCCGCAAAATGGGGATCAGCGAGCAGACCTTTTATCGCAGGGAAAAGGAGTACGGGGGGCATCTCCACTGGCGGCCGTCCCAGATAGAACAAATTCTTCAGTTTCCACTTTCCGCATATCACCTGCTGTGACAGTTCAAAAGAACAATTAAAATTTCTCTCCCGTCCCGCTTCAGCGCGCACGTCGTTTCAATTTTCGTTTTTCATCCTCCTTGCGTGGGCATACTTACCTTTTAGTAAGTACCTAACTGTAAAGTAGGTACTTGACCCAAAAGAAGCGCAGGTTATTTTTGAGCCAGGACCATTGGCAATATGAAGCTCAAGAACCGTGTCATCCGCGCTTCAACGTCCATGAAAATGTATGACGATAACGGCAGCCCGGCTCAGGAGCTGCTGAACGTTTAAGAGGAAATCGCAAAGGACGGCTCTTCCCTGATCGGTACCGGTATGGCCTATTTCATGAAGCAGGTTCAGCTCTTCCATACCGCCGTCGGGCGTAGCTCATGGACAAGAATGACGAGTTACCAAACATGTTCCATAACGAGCAGCTTTCCGCCCAATACAACATTGTTCCTTACCCTAAGGAGGATCTCCATGGAACTCTTGAACATATATAATGATCAATGTCCGTCTAAGACGGACGACAACGAGTACAAAGGCTTTGAACAGGGGCCGATCCGACCACCGAGCGAAGCCGGAAGCTTGCTTCTGCGTATCACCCGTAATTGTCCTTGGAACCAATGCACTTTCTGCGGGTTATACAAGGGCCAGAAATTCTCCTTGCGCCCGGTGGACCATATCCTGCGCGATATCGATCTGGTGCATCAAAACGTAGAAAAGCTTTTAGACCTTGAGAAGCTCCATGGGCGCATGCTTTGGAGCCATTTTCATGCCTTAGAGAAGGATCCTGGCTTTGACCGCCAAGCGATATACGCTGCCTACAATTTCATCAATAACGGCATGCGCTCCATCTTCATGCAGGACGGCAACAGCTTCATTCTCAAACCGGATGATCTTGTTCTGATTCTGAAACATGTCCGTGAATGCTTCCCGGATGTAGATCGCATCACGACCTATGCCCGTTCCAAATCTGTGGCAAAGGTCAGCGACGAAGACATGATACGGATTAGTGAAGCAGGTCTCAATCGCGTCCACATCGGCATGGAATCCGGATCGGACAAAGTCCTCAAGGCGGTTAAGAAGGGTGTGGACAAGTCCACTCAGATCGCGGCAGGACAAAAGGTCAAACGTGCCGGCATGGAATTATCCGAATACTGGATGCTAGGGCTGGGTGGTCGCTCCCTGTCACGGGAGAACGCTGTTGAGACAGCAGACGCCTTGAACCAGATAAATCCGGACTTCATCAGACTGCGCACTCTGGGCCTACCGGACAGCGCCCCCCTCGCGGCACAATATGAGGCTGGCGAATTCGACAAGATGGGCGAAGTTGAGACAGCGCAAGAACTCCTGCTCATGCTGGATTCATTGGCTGGAATCGACGCCACTGTGTGCAACGATCATGTCCTCAATCTCTTCCAGGAAGTTGATGGGAAAATTACTGAAAGCAGAGAAGTCATGACTAAGCCAGTAAGGGCCTTTCTCGACCTGCCGCCGGAGGAACAGATGCTCTTCTCCATCGGCCGTCGCACTCATTGCTTTTCACGTTTCTCGGACCTGAACGATCCCCAAAAAAGGCGCTACGCAAAACAACGATGTCGTGAACTCGGTGTATCTTTGGAGAACTGGGACCACGTTGTGGATCAAATATTAAAACAATTCATCTAAGACTCTGTATTTGCTTTGAATTTACCGAAAATCATGTATTAAACTTTTGGGGCTGACATAGATCTCTTGTCGTATTAGGGGGGACTATGAGGCTAAAAAGATCGCGTTTGTCGGCTTATATATCCGGCCGTCTGATTGAGCATTTCGTTGCTGGCACTCCGAGCACACCGGGTTGCGCAGCAGATCATGCCCCTGCACGAAGACTTGTCCCGAATCGGGACGCGCGAACCCGGTCAGGATGCGCATGGCCGTTGTTTTTCCCCGCTCCGTTGGGCCCGAAGCAGGCGAAGCAAACGGCAGAGAATGATCCGAGGATGACGTTGTGATGGAAACTGGACATGGGGTTCTCTTTTGAGCGCAGAGCTCAGTTTGATGGTCTTCAACATTTCCATCAGAAGGGAGAACCTCTCACTTCTCAAGAGGAAGTGTCCGATCAAATAAAAAATTACTACAAACAATTCAATCTGTTGTAGAACGACAGCCCGCCCCAATAGAAAATCGAAAGTGCGTGAATCACGATTGAAAAGTTACCCGAAACGTCGTTCCCACGCCCAAGGTACTCACCACTTCAATATGCGCCCTATGCGCTTTGATGATCGTTTGGCAAAGATAAAGGCCCAGGCCATACCCTCCAGTGTCGCGGGTTCGCGATTCGTCCACTCTGTAGAAAGGATCAAAAAGGTGACTGATCGATTCTTCCGGGATGCCTATGCCGTGATCTGTGATGATAATGCTGACCTCATGGTCTCTCACTCGTAGCGAGACCTCGACAGGCGGGCCATCCGGGGCGGAATACTTGATTGCGTTGTCCAGCAACGTGTTCAAGGCCATAGTTATTTTTTGTGGATCGACCATTGCCAAGACCGGCTCTTGAGGGATGTCCACCGTAATCCCGGGAGGCTGGGCTTGATAACCGCTTGCAACAGAGGCGACGAGTTGCGCCATATCCATCGACTGTGCTCGGACACCATCGGCTCCGTGGTGCATTTTCGCAGTTTCCAGCAGCGAGGTGATCATGGTTTCCATTTCCCCCACATCCTGCTTAATAGCCGTGGTGTCGACCTTGGTGCCCAGCATTTCCAATCGTAGCTTGAGGCGGGTGAGCGGAGTTCGCAACTCATGGCTGACTCCAAGCAACAAATCACGTTGTCCTGTCACAAGGCTTTCCAGTCGAATCGCCATTTGGTTAAAGGTTTCACAGAGCTCTCTGAGCTGGCCGGAACCTCTCGTCCGCACACGTGTGTCAAGCTTGCCATCCCGGACAGACTCGGCCCCTTCGGTCAACCATTCAATGGGCCGAAGAAGGAGCCGCAGGACGAGATAGATGGCCAGCATGATCAGGCAAGAGCCGACGAGGAAATAAACCCCGAATTGACGCAACGCAGACCGTTCGGCTTCTGTGGAAAACAGATCAAAAGTCAAAAGTCCACCAGAGGCAAGCGAAACGCGCAGTCTGTAATTCTCATGAAGATTGAGTATTTCAATCCCCTCTTGAGAAAAACGCGGCACAAGGAATCTTTCTGGAAATGTCTCCTCCGTTTCGCCAACCACCCATGAAGTTTTCCCCGTATAGGTGATGCGCATGGGCCGTTGGCGAGCCAGAGCCTCCGCCTTACTCCTGTCTGGCGGGGAGCCGACCTGGTCGGCAAGGTGACGGGCATACTGCAGCAAACTCAGGTTTAGCGTGGTGTCATATTCACGTTTCTGGGTGGTGTAGAGATGGATGGTGACGGCATTGATGGCCACAACCCCCATGACGAGCACCAAGGCCAATTTAGTGAACAGGGATTGCCTGATCCTTCGACAAACTCTAGCCATCTTCACTTCCCTGCCCAATAAAGGCATAGCCGGTTCCCCAGATTGTTTTGATGTATCTGGGATGTTTGGGATCGTCGCCGAGCTTCTGGCGGATGCGACTCATGGTGATATCTATGGAGCGGTTGAAAGATTCACTGTCCAGGCCTCGCAACTCTTGCATAAGATCGTCCCTGCTGAATGTTTTTCCGGGGTTGCGGGCCAAAACGGCAAGGGCGTTGAATTCATTGGTGGTCAGGCCGATGTCCTCCCCATTGAGTAGCGCGGCACGGCCGTCGAAGTCGATACGAAGCGAGCCGAACTCCCCTTTTCCGGACGTCGTATTATGCTGGCTGCGACGCAGGATGGATTGGATGCGGGCGACGAGTTCACGAGGTTCGAACGGCTTGGGCAAGTAGTCATCAGCACCGATTTCAAGCCCGGCCACCCGGTCCATGACGTCACCGCGAGCGGTGAGCATGATGATCGGGATCTGCGAGTCCTGGCGAATACGGCGACAGACCTCGAAGCCGTTTATTCCGGGGAGCATGACATCCAGAATGACCAGGTCGGGGGAAAGGGATTTGAAGGCATCCAAACCTGCTTCGGGCGTTCCTTCGGGATGGACTGTATAACCGAACCCGGCCAGGTACTCTTTCAGGAGTTGCTGGAGATCGGCGTCGTCCTCGATGACTAAAATGGTATTTGCCATTACATCCTCGCGCGGCGCGAAAGTGAGTTGCCCCGTATGTCGAGGTAACTCGCACAATAGCTGGTTAGTGGCTGCCGTGCCAGCCCTTCTTCCCATGATCAAGAATCAGTTGGGCCAGAGCGCCTTTTTGTTCATCCGTCAGCGTTGCATGAAAAGCGACAAATTCATCCTTCTCTTCTTCCACGATGATGCGGAAGAGCTGCATGCGCTCTCTCATTAAAGCTTCCATCGTATCCATGTCGAGTCGCGGCTTACGAACTTCTTCAGCCATTTTTTCTCGCAACGCAGCTACCTCGGGACGCTGTTCAAGCGCTCTGGCGGCCATTTCTTCCACCATCACTCTGAACTGATCACGCTGTTCGTCCGTCAAATCAAGCCTATCTTGGGCGTTATCCACAACATACTCAACAAAAGCGGTGTTGACTTCATTGCCGTCGAAGGGGCCCTTCATCGCTGCATATCTGGTGCAGGCACCAAGCATGACAACGCCGACCAACACACCGATAATCAACATCTTTCTCATATGGTTTTCCTTATTGGGTGCAAAGTATGCTTTTGAGTATCGCAGGCAATTGTCAAAGGCTTTTCTCACCTGAAACGAATTGTATCCAATTGTATCCAGCCGCCGGAAACAACTTGTTACATCTCGTTGCAACTCAGAGAGGAATTTCGGTTTGACTTGCGTAATATGGTGCCAACATCGCTCAGGAATGCGGCAGCCACTTATAAGGAGATCGTGATGCAAAAAGGAAACAGCAGACCCCAAATGTCGTGCGACACCTGCAGACTCAGGAAGAAAGCGGAGCAGTCGCCTTCGTCGTTCCTAGGCCGGCTCTGGATTTGGCATACCGCTGTTTGTCCCGGCTGGAAAAAATACGTGAAGACGATCCACGCCCATGGAGAAAATCCTCCAGCCGAGGGGCATCTTCGTGGAGTCTGGAGTAAGTAATGGGTGTTTTTGTTGGTACGGCTTTTCTGACGGGACTTTTCGGCAAGATCGCGCACAGCCTGTGGTTGCGAAGAAAAGCCGTCGTCGGAAACGAAGGCAAGGATTCCGGCGCAGTGAAAGGATTAGCCGACCGTCGTGGCCGATCAACAAGGGGAGAGTAGCAATGTCAGCACTTTTGTCTCTTCATATTATCGTTTGCTCTCTGGGCTATTTGCTTTTTGGAATCACCTGCGTGATCGCCTTTGTCTATCTGAAGAGAGAAAGAGCGATCAAGACCAAGGCGTTCAGATTGGGTGAGGGATTCCGCTGGAGTCTCCATGATCTGGACCGAAGTCTTTTTGTCTCCCTGGCCCTCGGTTTTGTGGCGATGGGCCTGGGGCTCATCATGGGCATAGCTTTTCAGGGCGCCAAAGATGGAATGGTTGATCTGACTTCGCCACGGATACTCTTTCCAGCCGTCATTTGGCTTTTCTATCTGCTCATTTTGTCCTTCAGGCTGACAACGGGACTGCGCGGTAAAATTCCTTCCTATATGGCTGTCTATGGTTTTCATGCAGTGGTGATGTCCTTTGTCCTGGAGTTCTATCTGGCGACAACCTGAAAAACCGCTTGCGCTTGCCTATTCGGTACTACGCACATTTTATCAATATAAATTGTAGTAACTTCACCAACATCAAAAGGAGAAAAAAATGCAATCAATTGATCAATCCGTTCTGGAAGCCTTTGACACCATGTGGGGGCTGTACCCCGAACCCGTGATGCTCGTCCACGCCTGCCGCGACGTTCTGGCTGTGAACCAGCGGGCGGAAGAGTTGGGTATCACCCCGGGCATCAAATGCTATAGCCTCTACCCGAGCGATCGCATCTGTCCCGGTTGTCTGGGCAACAAGATGCTCAAATCCGGCCAGGCCGAGCGCAAAGGTGCCTTTACCAAGCAGGGCAGATACGTGGACGGCTACTGGATTCCGGTCAAAGGCGTGGAAAAAGTGTTCGTTCATTTCGGCAACGATATCACTGAATTTGTCAAGCCGGAACTGCTGGCCGAGTAAGGGACAGTTAAGGACATGAAAGCGATCACCCTGATCCAAAACGGGGTGATCCCTTCCTCTGCCCCCCCACTCTGCGGCCTAGAAGTCAAATTCCTCAAACCGGGTCGGATGCCGACCCAAACGGTTATTGATACTCCCGGCATCATCCGCGCTGTCCATCACACCAACTCCATAAAGTCCCCCTGGAATGGGAAGCCCGTCAGGCAGCGTAACGAGGCAGAACTCCACCTTAACTTTACTGCCGAACCGTCCGAAGAACCGAAACCGCTCCTTAGACTATTTTGAAGTCGTATGTTTTTTACAATTCTGGTATAATTTTTTTGGCCGAGTTTGAAATAGAAATCATTCTGGAGGGCTAAATGGTTACCAGCCTTGGTGAATATATAAGAGATAATGAATTATGGCTTATGGAGAGAATACTACAGTACGCCAAGAAGCAGGGATATACAGTATACACTTCGACTCTTGTTGAGGCATGGAGGATATCCATTGTCGGCTTAACCGATGCTATAATTGATGCCCTCGAAAGGATAGGTGAAGGACTCCCAGAGTTCTCTCCTCACGATAAATTAAGTGAAAGTTCCATTGCACAGTTTGGCATCAAGGAAGCCCGCCTTCATCGAGAACGTGGGATCAGCCTCCAAATGTTCCTAGGTCTCTACAAGTACTATCGCTATTCATTTGTAGACCTTGCCAGGCGCATGGAGGCTTCCCCTGAAGAGATACTCCATAACAAGCATTTTATTGAGCGCACCTTTGACCTCATTGAAATTGCCTTCTGTTCTGAATGGTCCGGCATAGAGCTTGACAACGAAATACTGGAACTCCAATCAGCAAATCGTGAAGTGACAAATGAAAAAAGCAAGTACCTCACCCTATTTGAGAGCCTTGGGATTCCGTCATTTTTGATTGGAAAAGATGGTACCGTGGACAATATCAACAACGCAGCAGCAAAGAGCCTTGGTTACACCTCACACTCTGGTGCCACTTATTATGGAACAAAGAAAGACATGCAGGAGCTATCAATCGGCAAGGACATCCACGAAATGCTGCCTTGGATTTCTGAGGAATTAGACTCGTTTCTACTCGGAGATTTCGCTTTCAAAACTTTTGAGCATACCGAAGAAGCAACCGATGGATACCATTTCTATTTCGTTAGCCTCGCACGAATGAAGGATGTGAGTGGTAAATTCGAAGGTGGTATTATTACTATCGAAGACCGCACAAATCAAAAACAAATGGAAATGGAGTTAGCTCACGCACGAAAGCTCGAAAGCATTGGTCAACTGGCTTCTGGCATTGCCCACGAAATCAATACGCCATTACAATATATCGCCAATAACCTGAAATTCCTTCAAGAGTCCTGGCAAGAGATAAGCCAACTGATTGATTTGTCCTCTTTGACGGAAGCTTCTTCCGACGAAACTCTGGCCGAAGATTTGAATTACGTTATGAGTGAAGTCCCAAAGGCCATACTCGAATCCCAAAATGGCATTGATCAGGTCTCCAAAATTGTCCAAACCCTAAAAAGACTGGCTCATCCCGACAACCATTCATTTGTGCATATACATCTAGGTGAAGTTTTCGAAAACATAGTTAATATAACCCGAAATGAATGGAAACACATAGCGGTGGTTAAAATCAATTGCGATCCCCAATTACACCTTATCCAAGGCATCATGGGAGACATCAACCAAATTATCTTGAATCTCATGATAAATGCTGCCCAAGCCATTCAAGAGAGAGGAGCAGGAGACAACACCTCAGGGGAAATTACTCTTGAGGCAAGGAACAATGACGAAGCAGTTGAAATAACCGTGCAAGACAATGGGTGTGGCATACCAGAGTCAATTTCTCACAGGGTTTTCGATCCATTCTTTACGACCAAAGAGATAGGAAAAGGAACTGGGCAGGGGTTGGGGATTGTGCATTCGCTTGTCGAGAAAAACCATGGGAAAATATTTTTTTCCTCCGTAGTGGGTGAAGGAACTACATTCACAATTCATTTCCCAAGATCGAATAGATAATAAATACAATATATTATAACTATACAGGATCGCTCGCACAATACTGCCAAAGTCCTCATCCTGCTGCTTCCAAGCCGGCGTGGGTTCCTCTGGAGTCGCAGAGGTGGTCTCGGTTGTTCGGACAGTAAGGCAGCAAGTTTAAGGTTGCCCCCTTTGACTCCGACCCAACGCGCTACGCCTTAGGCACACCAACGCCCAGATCAACAATCAGCAGGCCGTCGGTTCAACTCCGATTCCTGGCTCCAACGAAATGAATGGCTTGCTGAGTTTTATCCCAGCAAGCCATTCATTTTTCGAGCCCATAGCTGACACGAATACACACATCCTGCATTCTCCACCTCCCCTGCCACAAACAAGGCGACATCTCCAGCCAAGGCAGGCCGCGACTGAAGACGGCAGAGTTATTGGCCGCAGTTTTTTGTCAGGCGATCCCAATTACCGTGGGCGAAGGCAGCCAGCTCCTCCCCCTCCAAACCACACTCATTTAAAAAGCGGCGGGCATCATGGCCAGGGCGATACTGATACGGAAAATCCGTCGAGAACAGCAACCGATCTTTACCTACAATGCTGGCGGCACGTGCCAGATAATTGGCTGAAAACATGCCACTGGCGGTCACGTACAGATTACTTTTCAGATAATCCATTACAGGTTTATCCAGTTTCGCGGAACGTCCCAGTGCAGCCATACGTTCCGAAAAGAACAACACCATTTCTCCCCAGTGCCCCAGGATAAGCTGTAATTTAGGCAGACGGTCAAAGAGACCTGACACGAGAAGCCGGACAAACTGCACTCCGGCATCGTAATGCCAGCCGAGGCCATACGTCGCCAAGGCAATCTCTAGATCAGGACTCATCCCGCTGTAGTAGGCTTCCCGTACAGCAATTGGCGGTGTACGGGGGTGCAGACTAACCGGGACATGCAGCGCACTGGCGCTCTCAAATATCGGTGCGAAGTCAGGATGATCCAGATTACGATCTCCAACGCGCCCCCCCAGCATCGTCCCTTTGAAACCAAGCGTTTTAACGCAACGTTCCAGTTCCAGGGCGGCCGCCTCCGGATCAACCACCGGCAAGGTTGCATAACCCTGGAACCGGCCCGGATGACGGACAATCGTTTCGGCGATAGCATCATTGCAACGCTTAGCTATATTGATACTTTCCGGACCCAGTTCATGCAAAGCCGGAGTGGTGAGCGAGAGCACCTGCACGTCGACTCCGGCTTCGTCCATTAATTCAACACGCCCTTGGGACACATCCAGCAAACGTTGCCCGATAACACCAGCATTATGCGCCAGGCTGGGATCGGAGGCGGATAGATTCGCCCTATCCCAGGCTTGAATCACTTCCTCCGTGAGAAAATGTTCTTCAATGCCGATCAAAGGAATATGTTCATCCTTCTTTACCATGGTACTCCCCTCCAAAAGGTGATGAGTAATTGCTTCCTTGAGCCGGTCTGGATTTCGTCCGAGCTTCGAACTCTAACACGTTTATCCTACTGGAGATGCCCCCGTTTTAGGTCCGGGCTTGTGTGAGTTCCCGGCGTCTTTTCAGCCCATCCATTCCGGGCAATTGCCCGGAATGGATGGCGAACTCCATGGGCGTCAGGTTGCCCGGGGACGAGTGAGGGCGACTCTCATTGTAGTCCTGTCGCCACACCTCGATCTTACGCTGGGCATCCTCCAGAGACAAGAACCAGCTCACATTGAGGCATTCGTCTCTGAAACGGCCGTTGAAAGATTCAATATATCCGTTGTCCGTAAGCTTCCCCGGCCTGGAAAAGTCCAGTTCAACGTGGTGTTCATAGGCCCATTTGTCCAAGGCCTTTGACGTGAATTCCGGCCCGTTGTCGCACTTGATACGAGCTGGCAGTGCGCGATCACGGGCTATCTTTGCCTAAAAGCTGACATGAGTTGTATGACTATTGAGAAAGCAACCCATACGTTGTATAGCTCAAAATCTATGCTTACAGCCGCCAAAAAACGAAAAATCAAGCGCCCAATAGCCAGGACTTTTCGAGAAGATGAAATTACATCTATTGTCTTTGAGCCTCTCGTGTTCCTGGATGACCCAAATCTTACCTGGATTTTTTTCCAACAACTTATTGAGGAAAGCGGACATTCCTTTTCACTGGGTTCCAATCCAACCGATGTAGAATTTGAATTTTGGCCCAAATTTGTACCCGCTGTTGCCTACTCGGGCATGCGGGATGTGGAACCGGATATGGTGGTTCACTTCACAACCCCTCATGGCAAGATACATATCATTCTAGAATTCAAATGGATAAAGGAAAACGGACAACCCGGAAGGACAACCCCACCATGCGAGTTGTTAAAACAATGGGTCCACCGTGATCTGCGCCACGACGACAAATGGCTACATCTATACATTACTCGAAGAGCCGCGATAAGCAATGGGAATACCAAAGAGTCTTGCACTGCAAAATTCAATGAATCGACAAATGGCTCTATCAATTCATGCGAAATAAAAGAGTGTTTGTACCATGACAAATGCCACTACAAATTCCCGCCCCGGGCAACCTACATTGGCGCTTGGAGAGACTGCCTATTCCCAGCAACATGGAAGCATGTCCTGCTTGCGGCCTCTCGCTTGGAACACATGTGCAGTCCAAATGGCGAGCCTATTGATAGGCACGGATGGGGACAATCCGTCGTAGCTTTTTTGGAACAAAGTGGGATTGTTCCATTCGTCGGGTTTTCCAAAATCGAACCCAATATAGCTCTTCACGACATCAACGAGACTAGTTTTTTCATCACCAATCCGTGGTTTACATTACCAGAACAGAATGTATTTTTTGACCCAACAGACATACATTTCTACCAATCCGGAGATACTAAATGAAAGGCGAAACGATCTTTAATGCTGCGCATATAATAAGTGAAACATGTCGGCAAATAGATGCCATGTTCCAAGCTATTGAACCTAAAATCTTGGAGCTCGAAGAAAACAGTTTTCTCACCTATATGGAGTCTACGGATTATGAGCTCAAGGACAAAACCGGATGGCTCGATGTCAGTTACATGGACAACTATGAGTTCGCTCCAAGAAGATCTAAAAGAACAATACATATAGCATTTTGCTCACACATATATAATACGGCTGAGAATAAAGCCGTTAATGGATGGGAACCATCTTTATACGTCATGATTGCGTATTGCGAAAATGAAATCGGTTGGGATTTGGATAATAACAATTTCAACCTACATAGTGCGATAAGTGATGGATATAATCTCAAAGGTCAACAGCTATGGACAATCTATGCAAGCCCCAAAGACTACGGCTGTACGTTCGTTGTCCCACTTGTCGCGATCTCCGATGAACGGACTCTTCACGATAAAATCATCACCCCGGCTTTTCGGATCGCTGAATCTTTAGCAAAAAGCGACTCGATGGAGAAGTTAGACGCCCCATCAATCGCTTGCCGATTCACATTCGAAGAGGACCAACTCACTATTCTCAAATAGAACGTAAAACGTAACACGAAATCTCAAGACTCACTTGCAGGTCATGAACCCCATTCAATTTACACGCCCTCATTTCTTCGCAAATTCAAAGCACAATGCGACCATAATACATTGATTTTTACATTGGCATCACATGGTCAGAAAAAAACGCCGCATCCCACGCGGCATGTCCTTCTCTGAATCACAGACGAAACGGCTCCTGATAATCCGCCGCCGGGAGGCACGGCGACGACCTGAGCGGACCAAGGGAATATGGCTGGTCCGACATATGGTCGTGCTCTTGGTTTCGAGTAGCGGCCAAGAAAACAACTGGGTACTTCATGTAAAATGCGGGCTTGATCGGTACGTTCCGACCCCACATGGCGGGTTCAATCCGAACGACGGCGAAACTGGTGGAGACTTTCACCAATCAGCCATGCAACCATCCTCAGGCTATAGATCTATGAGCATGCCGAGGATCGTCTGTGCTTCTTCAACGACCTCTGCCCGAAGTTCCTTGGGATAAATGACCTTGGCGTTGCTGCCGAAACTCAAAACCCCTGACCGGACTTCCCGCCAGCTATTGGCGCTGAATTCGAGGTCAACGTTGCCGTTCTTGTACCGCCTGATGGATTGATCATCGCTCCAGATGCGCTCCTGGACATACCCGGCAACAGCCTTGCCGAACTTCACCTTCACCCGAAATTCTTCGCCATCCATCACGCCGAAGACTTTTGGTTCGGGAGGAGTGACGGGAGGCGGGGCCGCGGAGACGGTCAGGTCCGCTTGTTCCATTTCGTCGCGATCAATCTCCCGGGTTGTGGAGTCGATGGAACATGGCGAAGAGCACGGGCACCACGATCAGCGTCAGGATGGTGGCGAACATCAACCCGCCCATGATGGTCACGGCCATGGCCGAGAAGAACGGGTTGAACATGAGCGGGATCATACCCAGGATGGTCTTGGCCGAGGCCATGGCCACCGGCCTGATCCTGCTGACCGCCGAATCCACGATGGCCGGATACGGGATCTTGCCGTGGATCAGCTCCAGCATGATCTGGTCCAGCAGGACCACCGCGTTCTTGATGAGCATGCCCGACAGACTCAGGAAACCCAGCAGGGCCATGAACCCGAACGGTCGCCCGGTCAGGAGCAGACCGGCGGTCACGCCGATAATGGCCAGGGGCACGGTCAGCCAGATGACCAGCGGGTTGCGGATCTTGTTGAAGAGCAGGACGGTCATCAGGACCATGATGATGGTCGGCAGGATGATGCCCTTGGCCAGACTCTGCTGCGCGTCGCGGTGGCGCCAACGGATTTCGGAGGCCGTTGCGGCTCGGCACGCAACGGCTCCATTCCGGCATAAGCCATCCCTTCCATTTGCTCTTCCCCGGCTCCACCTTCTTGACACGACTACTATTTTTCCAATCAAAACCCCACCGCAGCGTCAATTGGAATCAACCAGACGCCCCGTACGCCTGACTCAATCAACATACTGTAATACCATATTATTCATCTGGAAAACGCTGCGCGGGCAGTAGGCCGCGGGTGCAAAGCTCGCTCCTGGCTCAAAGGGACTCAAGCCGTTATGAAGAATCCTGAACGCTTGTTGCGCCTTGGCATGTCCCCCGCCATACGTCGGGGGCTATGCGGCTGCCATGGACGGCCCGGGTGTGAATCCACGGCAAAATAGACAAGTTGCTTTTCCTCGATATTATTGCCGGGAGCGCAAAATTCCTCACTGTACGGCCTCCGCATAGGTAAAATCAGCCCCCGATGGGTCGTTTTTTCTTTCTTGCTTCCGCCTCCCGCCCTTCCTGTGGCCTCTACACCCGAAAAAATCCCGAAACGCCGCTCGTGGCGGGCACTTGACGGTGATCTTGGCCCCAAGCTAAGGCTTATTGATCGACGAGTCGGCGCCATGCTTATCCATTTCCATGCCTGCCGGTTCTTGTGATCCGAATGATGCCATACCCCATTCTGTTGCCAACAAGGAGCATTGCCATGTCCAAAAAAGAAGTGGAGCGCCTGCTGATCGCGGGCGGCGAGAACAAAACTGTAAAGGCCAAGTACAACACCATCGCGACCAAGGAGGCCTTTGTGGCCGCCGCCCTTGAGGATGGATACGATTTCACGGTCGAGGAGCTGGACGAGGTGCTGAAGGAGTCCGGCGACGACTTCACCAGGACCGGCAATCCGCCCGCCCGCATGATCTGGTGGACGTAGAATAGTGTTCCGTGCGTTGCGGCCCCCCATTCTGATCGCGGGGGGCCGCAACGACAGATTTCTCCCCAAGCCCCCCTGAACGCTCAGACCTCGCCATAGCGCCTCGCAAGGCGCGGGATCGACGGAGAATGGCGAAGGTTCCTCGGCAGCTCCGGTATCGGCGCACTGCCCCTCAAGGCTCCGATGCCTGGGTGCACACGTTGTCCAGAGCCGATGCCGTCTCCCCGATGGTAAACCGGGCTTTCAGACGGAGCAGCCGCATTCCCCATGTCGCGCCGCGGGCCGCAATGGTCGCAGCATGCGGAGGAATACACGGCAAAAAACATGGAGCAGGCCGACGACAAGCACTCCGTGGCCCTGTGTCTCCCGGCGCGCGTCTATACCACGGTGGGCTATCTGTATGCCTTTGCGCATGCCTTCGACAAGAATCCCCCGGCCCCGGCCGGTCTGTTTCAATCCACGCCCCCGCGTGGGGGGCGACAAAACTGGACCAGCTGCGCGTCCACGTCCTCGGTGTTTCAATCCACGCCCCCGCGTGGGGGGCGACGACCTGCGGGGGTGCCCGGCAACGCCAACCCCCACGTTTCAATCCACGCCCCCGCGTGGGGGCGACCTTCGCTGGCCCTGCCGCCTCGCCCTCTACGCTGAGTTTCAATCCACGCCCCCGCGTGGGGGCGACGCCAGCCGTCCAGGACCATAACCATGGACGTGGTGTTTCAATCCACGCCCCCGCGTGGGGGCGACGTTATGTGGAGCTGACCGCCACCCCGGTTCAAAAGTTTCAATCCACGCCCCCGCGTGGGGGGCGACGCGGCACTGCGGATAGCGGGTCATCCACCAATTCCGTTTCAATCCACGCCCCCGCGTGGGGGGCGACGTTTGGCCTCCAAGCACAAGCCGGCCCGGAGAAAGTTTCAATCCACGCCCCCGCGTGGGGGGCGACATCAGCAGGGAGTGGGCATGAGTGTCGTTAAACAGTTTCAATCCACGCCCCCGCGTGGGGGGCGACATCGCTTTGAACCAGTTCGCGCAGGAATATCTGTTTCAATCCACGCCCCCGCGTGGGGGGCGACATAGGTGAAGAGCTTGGGGAGTGGGATATCGAAGGTTTCAATCCACGCCCCCGCGTGGGGGGCGACTTAAGCTAGTTGTAAAAAAGTTTGAAATTTTATTGTTTCAATCCACGCCCCCGCGTGGGGGGCGACCCCCAAAAAGTGAGGGAGGTACCCCCATCAACTTGTTTCAATCCACGCCCCCGCGTGGGGGGCGACATGGCAATCAGGGTTTGTTTATGACCGAGATACGGGTTTCAATCCACGCCCCCGCGTGGGGGGCGACTGGTGGTTCGGCGACCGCATGACCAACAGGATCATGTTTCAATCCACGCCCCCGCGTGGGGGGCGACCCTCCGCATGGTGGCAGAAATGGCCGCTGAAAAAGTTTCAATCCACGCCCCCGCGTGGGGGGCGACCCTTGTAGGCCCAGAGACGGTCGCGAGGATCGATGGTTTCAATCCACGCCCCCGCGTGGGGGGCGACCAATAGACAACGAAAAGGATCTCCAATCCCGCAAGGTTTCAATCCACGCCCCCGCGTGGGGGGCGACACGCGCAGACTACAAAGAAGTCAGATTAACCAAATGTTTCAATCCACGCCCCCGCGTGGGGGGCGACTAATGGTAAGGTCACGAGTAGGCCGCCCTTAATAGTTTCAATCCACGCCCCCGCGTGGGGGGCGACGACGGAGTGTAAGGCGAGGCACAAGGATCAGTAGTTTCAATCCACGCCCCCGCGTGGGGGGCGACCGCAAGCAACTTGGCCGCCAACAGCGCGAATGCTGGTTTCAATCCACGCCCCCGCGTGGGGGGCGACGACAACGAGGATGAGACGTATTTTAATGTCAAGCGTTTCAATCCACGCCCCCGCGTGGGGGGCGACGACTTATTGAGGCCATTAATCAGGAGGCTCAACAGTTTCAATCCACGCCCCCGCGTGGGGGGCGACTAGGACTTCCAAGTACCGCTGGTGCTCTGCCTCAGTTTCAATCCACGCCCCCGCGTGGGGGGCGACGAAATAGATCGGTTCAAATCCGAGTGGGAGTACCTGTTTCAATCCACGCCCCCGCGTGGGGGGCGACACTCATCCTTGACCGCCCATGCTATCGTTTCGTGTTTCAATCCACGCCCCCGCGTGGGGGGCGACGCTTGATGCCCTCAATGTGCGGCATCTCCTCGGAGGTTTCAATCCACGCCCCCGCGTGGGGGGCGACTGCCATTTTAGGGAGGACGCATAATGTTATGCCCGTTTCAATCCACGCCCCCGCGTGGGGGGCGACTTGACCCCTTTGTTGGGTGCGTCGTCGAGCAGACAGTTTCAATCCACGCCCCCGCGTGGGGGGCGACATGACCTCTTATGTTTTGTAACACTATCACTAACAGTTTCAATCCACGCCCCCGCGTGGGGGGCGACGCGCACATCGCCCACGACGTGAAACACCTCTTCAAGTTTCAATCCACGCCCCCGCGTGGGGGGCGACACACACGCACCGCTTTTGTCCTCTTCGTGGGCGAAGTTTCAATCCACGCCCCCGCGTGGGGGGCGACTCGAAAAGTCGTTGCTCATGTATTGGCGGGCGGGTTTCAATCCACGCCCCCGCGTGGGGGGCGACGACGATGTGGAAGTGCGCGGGTGGGATACTTCCAGTTTCAATCCACGCCCCCGCGTGGGGGGCGACGCGAGTATATCGACAGGATTCACCGGAAACTTAGGTTTCAATCCACGCCCCCGCGTGGGGGGCGACAGTTGTGGAGAGCAGGGCTGCAAACATATAGCTAGTTTCAATCCACGCCCCCGCGTGGGGGGCGACAAGCGTTTGACCATGACGTTATGGGCATCAAGAGAGTTTCAATCCACGCCCCCGCGTGGGGGGCGACGCCGGATACTTACCATGTAGCCTTCAACGTGCCTGTTTCAATCCACGCCCCCGCGTGGGGGGCGACTGTGGGGGGGCCTGGGGCTCTTGTGGTGCGGGTTGCCAGGGGGGATTCCGCGAACCGTGGGAGGTGAGGGCCGCCCGACAGGGTCCCTGACGGGACATGATTCTTCAATTAACCGTAATAGCGAACTATTGGCAACCGCGCGAGCCTCCCCGGGATTTCATGACCGCTTGGGGTTCGCGCTAGAGAATCAGGGTATCGGTTTCCGGGTCATAGGTGGTTCCAGCACCGTGCTGCTCCACCCGGCGCTGCCAGTTTTTGCCCAGGAAATAGAAACGCAGGCTGTCCCGGTCCTCGTCGTAGGCATCGAGCAGCCGGTGGCGCAATTGCACCCATTGGGCGGGTTCGACCACGCACTCGAACACGGAATACTGCACCCGCTGCCCGAAATTTTCACAAATCTTGGCAATCCGACGCAATCGCCGCTTGCCGTCGGGCTCCTCGAAACTGACGTCGTAACTGACCAGCACCAGCATGTTCACTTCCAAAAAAATGGGGGATAGCCGTCCAGATCGCCGCGCACGGCACGCGCCATGAGCAGCGCCTGGACGTGAAAGGCCAGGCCAAGGGGGATGCGCTCCTTCAAGAACGGATGCGTCACCTCGTCCTGCTTGCGCTTCTGCCATGCCGTGAGGACCGCCTTGCGCGTATCGTCGTCCATGAACACCGCCCCGCTCTCCTTGCGGACAAAGCCCCGGGCGCGGACCTCGCCCCGGTTGATCAGGGACAGGACCAGCCGGTCGGCCAGAAACGCGCGGAATTCCTCCATGACGTCCAGGGCAAGACCGGGGCGACCCGGCCTGTCGCGGTGCAGGAACCCCGCCTGCGGGTCGAGCCCCACCGCCTCCAGGGCGGAACGCACGTCGTGGGCAAGCAGGGTATAGACGAAGGAGAGCAGGCAATTGACCGCATCCAGCGGCGGCCGCCGGTTCCGGCCGGTGAAGCGGAAGGCCCCGTCTTCCGAGAGGATCAGGTTGTCGAAGACCGCGAAATAGGCGTTGGCCGCCTGCCCTTCCATGCCACGCGCCTCATCCAGCGAAACCGGGCGGTGAAGGCGCTCGGCGCTTTCGTCGAGCACGGCCACGGCCCCGGCCACAGCCTCCCGGTCCACGCGGTCCCCGTGGTCGCGCAGGCAGCGCCGGAGCACGGTCCGGGCGTTGACGACCTTGCCGACGAGGGCCGACCGGGCCAGCCGCGAGGAGGCCTCCGCGTCGTCCGCCAACCGGTACTGGGCCCGCCGCAGCAGGACGTTGCCGCCCTGCGGGCCGCGCACCCCGGCCAGGTACCGCCCCCGCTCGGTCAGGAACGAGACGGCCACGCCGTTCTCGCCGCAATGGCCCAGCAGGAACGGACTGCACAGCACGTTGCCGAAACAGACGATGCCGTCCAGTACATGGACTGGAAAGCGGCGCTTTTCCCCGTCCTCGGTGCGCACCACCACGCACTCGCCATCCTTGGACAGGTAGCTGCCCTGGGAGGTGACGTAGAGCGTGTTCAGAAGTTTCTTCACGGGTCCAGCCCCCTTTGCAGATAGGTTTCCACGCGCCGCGAGGCACCGGGCATGCAGGCGTCCCTGAGCGAACAGCCCCGGCACCGCTTGCCCGGCACGGCCTCGGGCGTTTCGGCCGCCTCGATCATGGCGTGCAACTCGCGGCAGTGGTGCTCCACCGCCTCGCGCAGGGGCGTATCGAAGACGACCCGCTCCCTGCGGCGAGGCTTGCCGTAGAAGATGGCCCCCTCCGGCACGACCGCGCCGAGCATTTCCTCCAGGCACAGGGCCTGGGCGCAGAGCTGCTCCCGGTCCCAGTCCTCGATCTTGGGGCCGCCCCGCTTGTACTCCACGGGGTACGGCACCTCGCTCCCGTCCGGGCCGGGCCGCAACTCGATCACGTCGGCCACGCCGTACAGCCCCAGCCGGTCGCTGCGCAGGGGCACGGCCCGGTCCTGGGCCACGCCCCCGCGCCGCCCCGGCGCCCCGGCATCGGCGCGCAGGTGCAGCAGCCGCCCCTCGGCGGTGAAGCGGTTCTCCGCCCAGACCTTTTCCACGTGGATGAGCGCGCACTGCCTGGGGCAGTACAGATAATGCTGCAACGCGGAAAGGGGCAGGGTCCGGTCCATGGCTAGAACTTCACATCCAGGGTGACGCTGTCCGGGACGGCGGATTCATCGACGGACACCGCGTAATCGGAGAAGGCACGGGCCGGGCCGTCGCCTTCCCTGCGGGTCACGGTGACCGCCTCGAACAGCTTGTGGGCCGGGGCGTTACCCAGGGCGTCCTGGTGTTTGAACACGATCAGGCCGCGCGGGCTCATCTTGCCCCGGGCCGCCGAGTGGTCGTGGTCGAACATGTTCGCCAGTGCCTGCCACACCAGGTCAAGATCGTCGTCCGAAAAGCCGGTCCCCTTGTCGCCCAACGCCAGGTTGGCGGAGACGAACCCCTCTGCGCGGTACAGGCCGTACGGCACGATGTGCTTGCGGCCCATGGTCCGTTCCTTTTCCAAATCCTTCTCATTGGTTACGGCCATGCGGGTGATGGACACCTCGGCCGGGACAATGGGCTCGACGCTCTTGGCGAAAGCCAACTGCACCGGCCCGCGCACCTGGCCGCAATTGACCTCGGTGGTCATGACCGCGCCGAAGGTGCGCACATCGAAGAAGTTGTCGCACATCCAGCGGGTGACCTTGCGCGCGTCCTCCTCCTTCTTGGGCAGCTTCTTTTTTTCCGGTTTTATCTCAAGGGCCTTGTAGGCCATCTCGTTGTTGCGGTTGAGCACGGCCTTTTCCGTGACATAGATATTGTACCCCTCGGCCCCCTGCTTGACCACGTCCACATAGTTGCGGATCTTGCGCTTGAGGCAGACGTCGGTGACCAGACCGTGCCCGGTCTCGGGGTCGATGCGCGGGGTGTTGCCCGCGTCCGGGTCGCCGTTGGGATTGCCGTTCTCCACGTCGAACAGGTACACGAATTCATAGCGGTTATTGATGGCGGTCATGGTCTAGTCCTCCGTATTCTTTTCTTTTTTGATGTAGAAATCCTGACGCTGCTGATAGTATCCGAGAATGAACATGCCTTGTTTCTCCGACGACATGGAGGCCGGGAAACCGGTTGCGGCGTCGATGCCGCCCACGATCTCCTGAATCGCCTTGTCCAGGGTTACCGCCCAGCCCGGCTTGTCCTTGCGGACCTTGGCCAGCCCATGCTGGGCGTTCTTCATGATGATGGGGAAGGTCCGCGCCGGGGTGGCGGCGGCGGAAGCGAAGAAACGATCCCGCACCGTGGCGTTGGCCCCGGGGACCGCCTCCTCCTGGATGCGTTCGACAATGGCGAACAGTCGACCGAGGCGGTAGCCGATGTCCATATTGGTGCTATCGAGTGTCATGGGAATCTCCTGTTTTCTGTTGCGAATGAGGAAGGCCTTGATCACGGCCGCCCGCAGGTAGTTGATTTCCTTGTCGGCACGGATGCGGCCGATGGCGGCGGACAGCAGGGTCTGCGGATAGGGCAGTCCCTGGATAACGGCGCGGACGAATTGGCCGAAGAGCAGCGGCGACAGGTTTTTTGCGTCCCGCTGGGGGGCCAGCTCCTTGAGCAGTTGCCACGGGCTCGGATGTTCGGAATCACTGTCGAACCGGCGCTGCAGGGCCAGGGCCCGGAAGTGTTGGCCGACGTTCTCCGCCATCTCTCCCACGGTACCCACGTGCCAGAATCGTACGGACAGCCGGGCCGCGTTGGGCGACAGGCCGAGCACGTAAAACGGGGTCTTCGCTTCGCCCAGCGCGTTGGGATACCTCCCTTTGGTCACATCTGCGAGATACCCTTCCAGGCGTCGCGCCAGCCCGTCATCCTCGGCCCGTTTGCCGCCCATGGCGAGGCCGAAGAACGGCTCGGCCTCGCCCGGCGCATCGGTCCAGAAGACCACGGTGGTCTCGGCCACCTGGACCTTGCGCGGACTGTCCGGCGCGAGCAGGTGGTTGAGGGCCGTGGCGTAGGCGAAGGCCGCACGCTCCGAGACCGGGGAGTTGAGGTTCTGCTTCTTGCCGTAGGACTCGGCCGCGTCGAGGTTGAAGGAGATGAGCGAGGCTCCGGCGGTCTGCGCGCCGGGTACACCCTTGATCTTGGCGTGGGTCGGGGGGATGGGGCCGACTTCGCCGGTGACCAGGCACCGGCCCGTGGCGAACTCGTCGTTGGCGGCGAGATGCGCGAGCCAGGCCTTGCGGAAGGCGGGCCGGTCGTGCAAAAAACCGGGCTCGCCATCAAGCATGAAGACCACGTTCAGGCCGACCATGTCCTCCCAGCCGGGCAACTCCGCCGCCCGCGCCGGATTCCAGTCGGCAAGGAAGGCCAGCAGAGCCCGCGCCCCCTCGTCGTCCACGCCAGCCAGGACCTCGGCGGCCAGGGCCTTGAAAGCCGCATGGGTTGCGACGGTCCGCTCCGGCTTGCCCTTGTCGTCCGCTCCGAGCACATACCCGGTGTTGTCCCAGGCGAAGTTGGATATGATTCCGTTCGCCCTCACCACCGGCCCCGGCACCTCGATGCGGTTCGGACGGCCCTTTTCGTCGCGCAGGTCCATGGGGCGGCCCGCCAGGTTGCCCGCCCGGTCCAGGGTCAGGCAGTAGTGCACCCCCTGGCGGCCGAAGCCGAACTCGGGTACATCCGCCTCGGAGTCCGCCAACAGCCGCTCATAATAGCCGTTCAACGCCTGGAGGATCATGAGGCCACCCCCTCGCGCTCCAACGCCCTGGCCACCTCGACCACCCCGCCTTCCAGGGCCGGGCGGAAGAACAGCGGGGCCATGCCGTTGCGGTAGTCGAGGTCGTAGAGCATCCAGCCCAGGTCGCGCGCGGGCTCGGCGGCCAGGGGCGAGGCCGGGGCGTCGCCTTCCACAGGCTCGAAGAAGGCCGCGAACTCGCGACAGCCGAGATAGGGCCGGTGGAAACACTGCCCCTTGCCCGCCCTCCGGTTGAACATGTCCAGATGTTTGCCGTCGTTGCGGTCCTCGGCGGACGTGTATTCGAAGTGTGCCTCAATGACGTACTCCACATCGCGCAGGATCAGGGCGGCCCGCTGCTGGCGGTTGTCCTCGATGAACAGCCGCAACGGCTCTCCGCCACCCTTCATGGCCGCGTTCACGCCCGAAGCGCCCTTGACCGGCACCTTGGCCGAGACCTCGTTGCGCCGCACGTTGTCGAAACGGATGGGTTTCATGACGTGGATGCGGTCCACCACCCAGCGGATGGACGGCTTCCAGTACACCGCCTCCAGAATCCCCCGCGCCGCCGAAGGGGTCATCACGTCGTAGCTGACGCGCTCCACCTTCATCTCCGGCCGGGTGAAGCAGGCATACTCTCCCCAGACTTTGAGCTTGATTCCTGACACGAATCTCACCTCCGTGTTGTCGTACCTAGGCCAAAAAATATTCCGGATCGGCCGGGCCGGGCACGGTCAGGCCGAACAGATCGTCATAGAATTCCATACGGCAGAGCACTTCGCACCCTTCGACCACCGTCTCCACGGCCCCGGCCTCGTCCAGGGCGCGGAACTGGCCCTCGTAGACCTGGACCGTGTATTGCTGGAGCTTGCGCAGGATGCCGCCGGGGTGCTCCGCGTACCGGAGCGTCTCCACCAGTTCCCGCGCCCGGTCGTCCCAGGGCACGATCACCGGGACCATAACCGTGTCGATCAGCCGGAACTTGCGCTCGGCCTCACGGAAATACCATTCCAGGTCCCGGCTGTTCAGGTCGCGCAGCACGCCCCGGCGGTCCAGGCGGTCCTGTTGCAGCCAGTAATGCAGCCGAAAATACTGCCGGATGGCCTCGGGCGAAAACGGATCATTGCCGTGGGGCCCGCGCAGGACCGAGCCCGTGTGCTCCGCCTGGGCCGAAAAGGCGCGCGGCAGTCCTTCGGCCGGATAGTACACGGACACCGGGGCCGCCCCCTCGCGCTCGCCCTCGCGGTTGCACCGCCCCGCCGCCTGGGTGATGGAATCGAGCCCGGCCATCTCGCGGATCACCTCGGGGAATGAAACATCGACTCCGGCCTCGACCAACTGCGTGGAGACCACCCTGCACGGCTCCCCGTCCTTGAGCATTTGCCGGATCTCGTCCAGCCGCTCGGAGCGGTGCGCCGGGCACATGAGCGCGCTCAGATGGCGCGCCCCCGGCACGTCCTGGACCAGTTCGAACAGCTCGGCCGCGCGGGCCCGGGTGTTGACGATGCACAACGCCTGCTCCCGCTCCCGGACCAGGGCCGCCACATCCCCCAGGGCCAGTTCGCCCAGGTCGCGCAGTTCGGTACGTCGAAAGGCTTCGTAGAGTCGCGCCGGGTCCGGGGCCAGTTCGCGTTGCGCATCCAGACCCGGCAGTCCGGGGATGCGCCCCTTGCGCGAAAGGACCGCGAAGTCCTCCCGGCGCAGGGCGGGCTGGGTGGCCGTGCACAGAACCGCGCTGCACCCGTAGTGCGTCGTCAACTCTTCCAGGGCGCGCAGGCACGGGTCGAGAAAATCGACGGGCAGCATCTGGGCTTCGTCCAGGACGATCACCGACCCGGCCAAGTTGTGCAGCTTGCGGCAGCGCGACGGCCGGGCCGCGAACAGCGACTCGAAGAACTGCACGTTGGTGGTCACCACCACGGGCGCGTCCCAGTTCTCGCAGGCCAGCCGGTGGCGGCGGGCCTGAACGGACTCCCCCGCATTGTCCTCGCCCCCGAAGGCCCGGCGCGGGTCGAAATTGCTGTGGTGCTCGACGACCGCGCCGGGAAACGCCCGGAACACGTCGCGGAAGACGCCCGCGTTCTGCTCGATGATGGAGGTGTAGGGAATGACGTAGATCACCCTGCGCAGGCCGTGCAGGAGCGCATGATCCAAAGCGAAGGCCATGGAGGTCAGGGTCTTGCCGCCCCCGGTGGGCACGGTCAGGGTGAACAGGCCGGGGTCCAGGGCGGCCTGTTCCCGGCAATGGCCCAGGATTTCGGCGCGCAGGGAATTGATGCGCCCGCTGCCGTCCTTCCCGGCCAGATGGCGGTCGAGCGCCCCGCGCAGCGCGTCGAGCGGCGGCCCCGGCGTGCGCCACCCGCTCCTTTCGGCGTCCATGAAGGCCTCGGTGTCCAGGAAATCCGCGTCCACCAAAGCGGAGAAGAGCATCCGGGTGAAGAAGGAGAGCTGGAACGGATCGTCCGGCGCGTACGGCAGGGACGGCTCCGAAAGCCCGAAAAGCGGATTGGCGACGGACTCGGGCAGGACGAACGCCCGCTCAATGATTTGTTTCAGCGATGCGCGCGGTCCGGAGCCGTGGTAATCCGGCAGGCCGCCGTGGTGCCCGGCCACGCAGTATGCGCCGATCCGGCCGAAGCCCGTGCCCAGCCCGTCCAGCAGCCGCGCCCCGGTCCCCTTGTGGTCGGCGTGGCCGGTGTACTCGCCGGTCAGCCGCTGCTGGAATTGGGGATTGTGCTTGCCGATGTCGTGCAGGCGCCCCACGGCCCGGCCCCATTCGGCGGCCCCGAAGGCCGCTGCGAAGGCCGCGGCCCCGTCCGCCACGTTCTTCAGGTGATCATCCAGCCGCTGCCACGATTCCGGTCCCGCCTTCTCCAATGAATGCGCAAACATATCAGCAACACCCTCTTTATCGAATAACACATAAAGAAATGCATAAAAGAAACAGGGCGTACCATACACAATCAGCAAGCCGATGAATAGGGGCGAGGTACAGGGGGGCGTCGAGATTGCCGGACGAACGGCCATGGCAAGGCATTCACCTGCATGAACGAGGGCAAGCCCGCTCCAGGAAACACGCTCCCGTTAACGCGGGAGATCTCCCCGAAGCTGACCGCCGAGAGGCTGCCCGCCGCCCTCGGGGCGCGGCGGGAGAACGGGGCCGGACGACCCCGAGGGGGAGGAGCAACGTTCCGAAGAAGGCTACACGCCGTACTTCTTGAGCTTGTTGTTCAGCGTCGTCCTGGTGATGTCGAGGATCTTGGCCGCCTCGCTCTTGTTCCAGCCGGTCTGTTCGAGGGTCGCCAGGATGGCCGCCTTCTGGACGTCCTCCAGGGGCTGGCCGCCGAGCGTTTCGGTTCCGGTCGCGCTCGGGACGGCCTGCTCGTAGTCCTTGACCAGGGAGGCCGGGAGTTCCTTCTCCGTGACGTACTCGCCCATGGAGAGGATGACGGCCCGCTCGATGGTGTTTTCCAGCTCGCGGACATTGCCGGGCCAGGAATAGCGGATGAGCATATCCATGGACAGGGGCGTGAACCCCTTGACGGCCTTGCGGTTCTTTTCGGCGAACCGCTTCAGGAAGAAATTGGCCAGCAGGGGGACGTCGTCCTGGCGCTCCCGCAAGGAGGGCAGACGCAGGACCATGACGTGCAGCCGGTAGTAGAGGTCCTCGCGGAAGCGGCCCGCCTCCACCTCGGTCTTCAGATCCTTATTGGTGGCGGCGAGGATGCGCACGTCCACGGACTGCACCGTATCGCTGCCGACCCGCTGGATCTCGCGCTCCTGCACGGCCCGGAGCAGCTTGGCCTGCATGGGCATGGATATCTCCCCGATCTCGTCGAGGAAGATCGTGCCCTTGTCGGCCTGCATGAACCGGCCGTCGCGCCGTTTGTCCGCGCCGGTGAAGGCCCCCTTTTCATGGCCGAACAGCTCCGACTCCAGGAGCGTCTCCGAAAGGGCCGCGCAATTGATGGTCACGAGCTGCTTCGCCTTCCGGGCGCTGTTGGCGTGGATGGCCCGGGCGACGAGCTCCTTGCCCGTGCCGGATTCCCCGGTGATCAGGACCGTGGCCTCGGTGGGGGCCACGACCTTGACCATCTCGACGACCTCCTGCATGGCCGGGCTGGTGCCGATGATGCCCGCCAAAGATTGGCCGGAGGAGACCTCCTTCAGGTGGCGGTTCTCCTCGGAGAGCCGCTTGTGTTCCAGGGCCCGCTCCAGGATAATTTTGAGTTCGTCGAAATTGAGCGGCTTGGTCAGGTAGTCGTATGCCCCCAGCTTCATGGCCCCGACGGCCACGTCCACGGACGAATAGGCGGTCATGATCAGCACCGGGATGGCGGGGTTGAACGCCTTGATCTCCTCCAGGGCCTCTATCCCGCTGACCTTGGCCATGCGGACGTCCATGAGCACGGCATCGTACGGGTGCTCCTTGACGGAAGCCACCGCCTCGGCCCCGTCCATGACCGACGCGGTCTCGTATCCCCATCCGCCGAGGATGGTCTCCAGCATGGACAGGTGCCCCTTGTCGTCGTCGACGATCAGTATCTTGGTCTTCATGGCGCGAAACTCTTATGCGGGTTGAGGTATGGAGAGGGTGAAGGTCGTGCCCTTGCCGGCGGCGCTCGCGACGGCGACGCTCCCGCCGTGTTCCTCGACGATCTTGCGGACCACGGCCAGGCCGAGGCCGGTGCCCTGGCTCTTGGTCGTGAAGTACGGATCGAAGACCGTGGCCAGGTTCTCTTCGGCGATGCCCTGCCCCGTGTCCTGGACCTCGATAACCAGGTCCGGGCCCGACCGCTGCGCCCGCAGAACCAGCCTGCCCCCGGCCTCCATGGCCTGGATGCCGTTGATCCCGATGTTGAGCAAGGCCTGGACCATGCGGTCGGGGTCCAGCTCCACCGAGGACAGGCCCGGCTCGATGTCGATGGAGACGGCGACGTTCCGGTCCGCCGCATCCTGCCGCAGCAGCCGGGACACGGTGTCCAAGACCACGGCCATGTCGGCCTCACGGGGCTTGATCTCGGAGGGCCGGGAGAGGTCAAGGAGTTCGGATATGACCCGGTTCAGCCGCTCGGTCTCGGCGATCATCACCGTTGCGGCCTTGCGGTTCTCGCTGCCCTCCTCGAACAGCCCGGCGAAGTAGGTCGCGTACCCCTTGATGCTGCTGAGCGGGTTGCGGACCTCATGGGCGATGCCCGCCGCCAGGTTGCCGATGGCCGCCATCTTCTCCCGCTGCTTCGCGTCGGCCTGGAGCCGGTGGATCTCCGTCAGGTCGCTCAGGATGAAGATCGTGCCGAGGGAGAAGCCGTCGTCGGACACGACCGGCGCCACGCCGACATTGGCCGGGAATTCCCTGCCCCGAACGGTGACCAGCAGCTCCCTGGTCACAGGGTGCCCGGTCTCGGCGGACACCGAAGCCAGTTCGACGATGGCCGGGGGAAGCAACTCGTCCACCGGCCGGTTCAGGGCCTCGTCCGCCCCGGCATCGAGCAGGGAGACGGCGTCGCCGTTGATATGGGTGACCACGCCGTCGGGACCGGCCACCACCAGGCCCACGGGCAGATGGGCGACGATCTCCGAGGCCACGATCTGCGAATCCTTCAACTGTCTGCGCGACTTGTGGTACGCCTGCACCCAGAAGAGCGAGATCATGCAGCCGAGCCCCACGAGCAGCAACACGGCCGAGGTCATGACCATGACCCTGATGTCGGCCCGGCGGGCCTCGACGAACGGCTCGATGTCCAGGCCGATGAAGATCAGCGGTCTTTCCAGGCTCTTCCCGGAACCGCCGCCTCCCATCATCCCCCTGTGGGGATCCCCGGCGCGGCCCTGCGAGGGGGGGGCCATCATGCGGCCCATCATTTCGCGCATCCTTCCGTAACCGCCGCGGCCCTGGGCGACGAACTCCTTGTAGACCACGAAGGAACCGGCACCGGCGCCGTCCTTCACGATCACCCAGTGCGCTTCCTTATCCGGGGCCAGGGCCTTTATCCGGTCGGGGCCGAGAAAAACGTCGCCGATCTTCGCGGAGTCGCTGTGGGCTATGATCCGCCCGTTGCGGTCCGTCAGGAGAATGAAGCGGATGTCCGGCAGTTCGGCGGTCGCGTCGATCAACGCCTGGAGCCTGTCCTGAGCGCCGTAGCTGCCCATCATGCCCGCCCGCGCGCCGGCCTCGAAGGAGCGGATGAGCGCCTCGCCCTTCTCGCCGAGGACCTTCTCCATGTAGCGCACTTCACGGTTGTAGTTGAATACGGCGAGACCCACGACCACCAGGGTCATGATCACCGCCATGCCCAGGATCATCCAAACGGACGCGGAGCTTCCCAACAGCTTTTTGTTCAACGGCATGTCCTTCCCGCCTGACGGAATTGACCATTTTTTGGACTATCGACAGCCCGACTGATTAAAAATTAACCACATGGGCGGACGTTGGCAAGGGGCAAATCAGAGCATGTATTTAAAATATACTTTTATTTTAGTGAGTTATTTGAAAATATAAACTTTGGCATGCCCTTTGCCTTAGGGAAAGTACGAACACGAACAAAACCATTTAGGAGGTTTTTATCATGAAGAAGACTTTTCTGACTCTCGCACTGGTCGCGGCCGTCGCCCTGGTTTCCGCCAACGCAATGGCCTGGGGCATGCACGGGCAGCGCGGAAACGGCTACGGCAACGGTTACGGCATGCAGTACAACAACCAGGTCGATTCCAAGGCGTATCAGGATTTTCTGAACTCCACCGCCGACCTGCGCGCCTCGATCAGCGCGGACAGGGCCGAAGTGGCGGCGCTCATGGCCGGCCAGAACCCGGACGCCAAGCAGGTGCGCGCCCTGACGGAGCACATCAACAAGAACATCACCGCCCTCAATGAAAAGGCTGCCGCGCTGGGACTGCCCGGCCAGGGTTTCATGGGACGCGGCATGATGAACGGTCGGGGTATGATGGGCTTCAACGGATACGGCCGCGGTTTCAACTGCCCCGCCAGGTAGACGCTCGGACTGAATGATTCGGCGGGAGGGATGCGCTCCCTCCCGCCGGAACGATCCATCATGGAGAGACCATGTTCAATTGCAATTGGGGATTCATGCACGGCTTCGGTTCAGGTTGGGGAATGGGCGGCTTCGGCTCCATCTTCAACCTGCTCTTTATCGGCGTCCTCATCTACCTCGCCTACAAGTTCATTCAACGGCCCCCCCGCTGCTCCGATGGCCGCCAGGACAGGAGGGACTCCCTGGAAATCCTGAAGCGCCGATACGCCAACGGGGAAATCAGCGCCGAAGAGTTCAGCAAGATGCGGACGGTTCTGAAGGAAGAATAAGCGGCCCGGCGCCGCGAAAATGATCGAGCCCCCCGGCGAGTCCACTCGCCGGGGGGCTCTTCCGCGGTGTGCGGCAACAGGCTGACCACTCTATAACCATTTGTGATTATGATCTTTTTATCGCATGACAGCGCCCCATCGGGAACGGAATGCCTGGGAGTGCCCGCGCGCTCCGCCCCCGGTGCCAAAAGGAGAACCTCGGCAAAGGACTTGCCTAAGGTCGGGGAAACTGCGTACGCTGAACCACACTTTATACGCGCGGAGAGGCCATGCTCATCACCAAATTCGCCATTCCGGAAGTCATCTTCGGCAACGGCAGCATAAAATATCTTGCGCCCTGCGCTCGTCGTCTCGGGGCCAAGCGGGTCCTGCTGGTCAGCGACCCCGGAGTCGAAAAGGCGGGCTGGGTCGAAGTCGTCATGGACCTGCTGCGCAAGGACGCCATCGAATGCGTCTACTTCAACGAGGTCAGTTCCAATCCCCGCGACGTGCAGGTCCACAAGGGAGCGGAGCTGTATATCGAAAACGGCGCCGACGTCATCGTCGGCATCGGCGGGGGCAGCCCCATCGACGCGGCCAAGGGGATCTCCACCATCGTGGGCAACGGCGGCAAGATCAGGGATTACGAGGGCGCCAACAAGATCATGCGCCCCCTGCCGCCCATGATCTTCATCCCCTCCACCGCGGGCAGCGGCTCGGACGTCTCCCAGTTCTGCATCATCACCGACATCGAGCGGCAGGTGAAGATGTCCATCATCAGCCGCTCGCTGGTGCCCAACCTGTCCATCATCGACCCCATGATCCTGGCCACCAAGAGCCGGGAGTTGATCGCGGCCTCGGCCGTGGACGCCCTGGCCCACGCCGTGGAATCCTACGTCTCCCGAATGGCCTCGCCCTTTTCCGAGCCCCAGTCCATGCAGGCCATCCAACTGTTCATGGAGAACGTCCGCGAGGCCGTGGACTCGAAATCCCTGGAAGCGCTCAAGAACCTGAGCATCGCCAGCACGGCGGCGGGCATGGCCTTCAGTAACGCGGGCCTGGGAATCGCCCACTCCCTGGCCCATTCCATCGGCGGCCGGTTCGACGTTCTGCACGGCATGGTCCATCCTGTGCTGCTGCCCTCGGTCATGCGTTTCAACCTCATGTCCAGGCCGAAGAAGCTTGCCCGCGTGGGCTACCAGGTGACCGGGATACAGTGCAAGTCGGAGGAAGCGCAGGCCCTGAAGGGCATCGAATACCTCGAAAAACTGTTCCTGGATCTGGGCGCGACATGCCGCTTGAACGACATGCTGCCCAACGACAACGAACTCGAACTGCTCTGCCACAAGGCCCTGGCCGACGCCTGCACCCTGACCAACCCCCGCGAAGCGACCTGCGAGGACCTGATGAGCATATGCGAGGCTGCATGGTGAGTACCGCAAAAACGACACTCGAAGATCTCATGGGCATTGAGCACAGCAAGCTCAACTTCTTTCAGGAACTGCGCCAGAGCATCGAGAAGCTGACGGCCAGCCACCGGGAGTCCGAGGACCAGCGCCTCGAAATCGCGGCCATCCTCGAAGGCATCACCGACGTCATGATGGTCCTCTCCGAGAACCTGGAAATCATCTCGGTCAACCACGTCTTCCTGGACCTCTTTCCGGGCATCAACCCCATCGGCAGGTACTGCTACGAGGTCTTCCGGCACACCAACTATCCGTGCCACGAATGTCCGGCGTTCAGGTCGCTGAGCACCGACGCCGTCTGCCGGGAGACCGCCATCTTCCGCATCGGCGGGCGCAACCGCCAGTTCCAGATGGTCGCGGCCCCCCTGAAGAACCCCCACCTGCCGCAACACCGGGTGCTCATCTTCAAGCGCGACGTGACCATGGAAAAGGAATACCAGGCCAAGTTCTACCAGGCCGAGAAGATGGCCACCACCGGCATGCTGGCCGCGGGCGTGGCCCACGAGGTCAACAATCCCCTGGCCGCGGTGGCCGGGTTCGCGGAGGGGCTCAAGCGCCGCCTCCCCCGGCTGGAAAACAAGGTGGACGACGACCTCTACGAGGACTTCAAGGAGTACACGGACACCATCCTCAAGGAGTGTTCGCGCTGCCAGAAGATCGTCCAGACCCTGCTGACCTTCAGCCGCCCCATGGTGGCCGATTTCACCCAGGTCTGCGTCAACCGAGTGGTCAAGGACACCATCCGCATCCTGCAGCACCACTTCAAGAACCACCCGAAGCTCAAGGTGTCCATGTCCCTGGCCGAGACCCTGCCCATGATCTACGGAGACGAGGCGCAGTTGAAGCAGGTCGCCCTGAACCTCCTGACCAACGCGGTGGACGCCATCGGGGAGGAAGGGGAGTTGTGCGTATCCACCACCCTCCACGAGAACGGCGTACGCATGGCGGTCAGCGACTCCGGCTGCGGCATCCCGGAGAAGAACCTGGACAAGCTCTTCGAGCCGTTCTTCACCACCAAGCCCGTGGGCAAGGGCATCGGCATCGGGCTGGCCACCTGCTACCATATCGTCCAGGACCACGGGGGCGAAATCACCGTCAACAGCGAACTGGGCACCGGGACCTGTTTCTCGGTGACCCTGCCGATAGGGAAACGAGGCCGACATGGCTAACGGCTACAAGGTCCTGGTCATCGACGACGAGGAATCGATCCTCCGGCTGCTCGAACACGAACTGACCACCGAGGAACGGACCGTGGACACGGCCGCGTCGGCCGCCGCCGGGCTGGAGAAATTTTCCAAGGGGCACTACGACGTCGTGGTCTCGGACATCCGTCTGCCGGACGGCGACGGTCTGGACATGCTCGTGCAGTTCAAGACGGCCTACCCCGACATCGAAGTGGTGCTGATCACCGGGCACGGCAACATCGACAACGCGGTCGAGGCCATGCGCATCGGTGCGTACGACTATCTGACCAAGCCCTTTCATCTCGACCGGGTGGAACTGGTCATCGAGCGGGCCTACCAGCGGGTCTGCCTCCAGCGCGAGAACCGCAGCTTCCGGCACTCGAACCAGACCGTGGCCGCCTCCAAGCTGATCGGGAACTCCGCGCCCATCAAACAAATAAAATATCTCATCAGCCGGGTCGCTCCCACGGACGTGGCCGTGCTGATCACCGGCGAAAGCGGCGTGGGCAAGGACGTGGTGGCCCACTCCATCCAGGAGCAGAGCGAACGCAACGAACGGCCGTTCATCGTCAAGAACTGCGCCACGCTGCAAAAGGAGCTCATGCGCAGCGAGCTGTTCGGGCACACGCGCGGCTCCTTTACCGGGGCCACGGACAGTCGCGACGGACTGATGACCTACGCCGACACCGGCACCCTTTTCCTGGACGAGATCGGCGAGCTGCCCCTGGAGGTCCAGGGGGCGCTGCTCAGGGTGCTGGAGGCCAAGATGTACCGCCGCATGGGCGAGAAGAACGAACGCCACGTGGACATCCGCTTCCTGTTCGCCACCAGCCGGAACCTGGCCGAAGAGGTCGAGGCGGGACGGTTCAACGAGGCCCTGTACCACCGCATCAACGTCTTCAACATCCCGGTCCCCCCGCTCTGTAGGCGCAAGGAGGACATCCCCCTGCTGGTGGAACATTTCCTCGGCCGCATGAGCATCGCCATGCGCCGGGAGCGGCTGACCATCACGGACAAGGCCGTGCAGTGCCTGACGCACTATGACTGGCCCGGCAACATCCGCGAGCTGCGCAACGTGCTGGAGCGGAGCATTATCCTGGCGGAAGGGGGCGTGATCACCAACCAGGCCCTGCCGCGGGAACTGGTCGAGCACGTGGCGGAACAGGGCGGCACCGTCTTCTCCCTGGAGGAGATGGAACGCGAGCACATCCAGCGCGCCCTCCAGTTCTACGACGGCAACCGGCTCCAGGCGGCCAAGGCCCTGGGCATAGGCCGCAAGACCCTGTACCGGAAGATCGAGAAGTTCGGACTGGGATAGCGTCCCGGTTCGGATCGTGCCCCGCCTCCCCCGAAAACCCGTCGCCGTAACGGGTTTTTTATATCGGCTTGCACCCTGAAATTGTGACCCATTAGCCCCTTTTCTGTGTATCAAATCGACACATTGTTTAACATCATAAAATATTTGGATATAGCGGCCACGCATCGCCTATAGGGGTCACGCTGACCCAAGGGTGAAGGAAGAAGGGTCACAAAGGCACACTCAGGGGAAATCGCACAACATACTGTAATACAAAACATAAACAGAATGGTCCGATCCTTGCTCAAGGGATGGCGTCACTACGATGTGGCAGGCACTTGTCCCCGAGTTCAGTCACCCTAAACCACAAGGACGGAACATTATGGCAGTTACCGAACAAGTTAATGGCTTTTTCATTCCCAGCGTGACCCTCATCGGCATCGGCGCTCACAAGGAGATCCCGGCCAAGATCAAAGCTCTGGGCAGCAAAAAACCCCTGCTCGTGACTGACAAAGGCATCACCGCCTGCGGCATCACCCAGCAGATCGTCGACCTGCTCAAGAGCCAGAAGATGAACTGCGTGGTCTACGATGAGACCATCCCCAACCCCACCGACAAGAACGTCCACGACGGCGTGAAGGTCTACCAGGACAACAAATGCGACTCCCTGATCACCCTGGGCGGCGGCTCCTCCCACGACTGCGGTAAGGGCATCGGCCTGGTCGTTGCCAACGGCGGCAAGATCCACGACTACGAAGGCGTGGACAAGTCCACCAACCCCATGCCCCCGTACATTGCGGTGAACACCACCGCCGGAACCGCGTCCGAGATGACCCGCTTCTGCATCATCACCGACACCTCCCGCAAGGTGAAAATGGCCATCGTCGACTGGCGCGTCACCCCGGGCATCGCCCTGGACGACCCGCTGCTGATGATGGGCATGCCCCCGGCGCTGACAGCCGCCACCGGCATGGACGCCCTGACCCACGCCGTTGAGGCCTATGTTTCCACCATCGCCACCCCGATGACCGACGCCTGCGCCGAAAAGGCCATCCGCCTGGTCTTCAAGTTCCTGCGCCGCGCCGTTGCCAACGGCTCCGACATCGAAGCCCGCGAAGGCATGTGCTACGCCCAGTACCTGGCCGGTATGGCCTTCAACAACGCCAGCCTCGGCCACGTCCACGCCATGGCCCACCAGTTGGGCGGCTTCTACGACCTGCCGCACGGCGAATGCAACGCCATCCTCCTGCCCCACGTGGAGAAGTTCAACCTCATCGCCCGTGTCGAGCGGTTCGCCGAAATGGCCGAGATGATGGACCAGAACATCGAAGGCATGAGCAAGCGCAACGCCGCCGAGCTGTGCCTCGAAGCCATCAAGCAGCTCTCCTCCGACGTCGGCATCCCCGCCGGTCTGGTCGAACTCGGCAAGCGTTACGGCAAGGACGTCAAGATCAAGGACATCAAGATCATGACCGAAAACGCCCAGAAGGACGCCTGCGGCCTGACCAACCCCCGCTGCCCCAAGGACATGGACGTCATGGCCATCTACGAAGCAGCAATGTAGGTCCTCCCTTCCAATGGGGGTGGGGCTTCGGCCCCGCCCCTATCGGAAGATATTTTCGTTACCGGACGGTCCCCAGACGCCGTCCTTTTGCTCACAACACGGAGATTCGCGTCCATGCCATCCAGCACGAAAACCTTTGATTCAGACTTCATTGCCGAGGTGCAGCGGGAAAGCGAGCAGGACCTCGCCCTGTGCTACCAATGCGGCAACTGCACCGCCGGGTGCCCGGTTTCCTTCGCCTATGACTACCCGGTCAACCAGATCATGCGCCTGGTCCAAGCCGGGAAAAAACAGGAAGCCCTGTCCTCTCATGCCATCTGGCTGTGCGCCTCCTGCGAGACCTGCACCACACGCTGCCCCAACGACATCGACGTGGCCAGGATCATGGACGTGCTGCGCCACATGGCCCGCCGGGAAAATATCGTCAGCGAGAAGGCGGTCAGCGCCTTCTGGAAGGCTTTCCTGGAGTCCGTGGAGAAACACGGCCGCGTCTTCGAGCTCGGCCTCATGGCCAACTACGTAGGCAAGACCGGCAAAATGTTCACCGACATGGATCTGGCTCCCATGGCCCTGCGCAAGGGCAAGCTGGGCCTGAAGGCGCACGACATCAAGAAATTAGCTGAAATCCGAGGGATCTTCGACCGCTATCGGGAGCAAAAACAATGAGTCTGAGTTACGCGTATTATCCGGGATGTTCGGGACTCGGCACCTCGCTCGAGTACGACACCTCCACCCGCGCCCTGTGCCGGAGCCTCGGCATCGAACTGGTGGAAATCCCCGACTGGAACTGCTGCGGGTCCACCCCGGCGCACGCCGTCGACCACCTGCTGTCCGCCTGCCTGGTGGGCCGCAACCTGGGCATCGCCGACGACATGGCCGAAGAGCGCAAGCTGGACGGCATCATCACCCCCTGTCCCAGTTGCCTGAAGAATCTCAAGACCACCCAGCACCGCCTGGCCGATCCCGAATTCCACCGCAAGGTGGAACTGGTCGTGGGGCGGACCCTCAAGGCCGAGTTGCCCATCAAGTCCGTGCTCCAGGTGGTGGTCGAGGACCTGGGCATCCAGGCCCTGGCCAAGTTGGTCAAGGAGCCGCTCAAGGGCCTGAAGGTGGTCCCGTACTACGGCTGCATCATGGTCCGCCCGCCGCAGATCATGCAGTTCGACGACCCGGAGAACCCCATGGCCCTGGACAACCTGCTGGCCGAGCTGGGGGCCGAGGTCCTGCCCTTCCCGCTGAAGACCGACTGTTGCGGCGCTTCCCTGGGGACCACCCGCAAGGACGTCATCGCCAAGCTTTCCGGGCGCGTCCTGGATGCGGCCGAGGAGGCCGGGGCCGACGCCATCGTCACCGCCTGCCCCCTGTGCCAGATGAACCTGGACATGCGCCAGTCGCAGATCAACCGCGCCAATCACAGCGGGCACAACATGCCCGTCTTCTATTATTCGCAACTTGCCGGCCTTGCCGCCGGGCAGGGCGAGACGAGCACCATGCTGGACAAGCTCTGCGTCAGTCCGCGTCCCCTGCTCGCCGCACTGGCCGGGCACACCGGAGAGGGGGCCTAATGAATATCGGAGTTTTCGTCTGCCATTGCGGCAGCAACATCGCCGGAACCGTGGATACCGAGGCCGTGGCCAAGGCGGCCCTGGGCTTCCGCGAGGTGGTCTTCGCCACGGACACCATGTACGCCTGTTCCGAGCCGGGACAGGCGGGCATCGTCGATGCCATCAAGGAGTACGACCTGGACGGCGTGGTGGTGGCCTCCTGCACCCCGCGCATGCACGAGGCGACTTTCCGGCGCACACTGGAGCGGGCGGGCCTGAACAAGTACATGTTCGAGATGGCCAACATCCGCGAGCACGTCTCCTGGGTCGGCAAGGACAAGGAGGCCAACACCCGCAAGGCCGGTGAACTGGTCCACATGGCCGTCGAAAAGCTGCGCCGCAACGACTACCTCCAGGCCGGTGAATTCGAGATCAACAAGCGGGTCATGGTCATCGGCGGCGGCGTGGCCGGCATCCAGGCCGCCCTCGACTGCGCCGACGGCGGGCTCGAAGTGATCCTGGTCGAGCGCGAGCCGAGCATCGGCGGCAAGATGTCCAAGCTCGACAAAACGTTCCCCACCGTGGACTGCTCCAGCTGCATCCTCGGCCCCAAGATGGTCGACGTGGCCCAGCACCCGAACATCACCCTGTACACCCTGTCCGAGGTGGATTCGGTCAAGGGGTTTGTCGGCAACTTCGACGTCACCGTGCGACGCAAGGCCGCCTACGTGGACTGGGACGCCTGCACCGGCTGTGGCGAATGCACCACCAAGTGCCCGAGCAAGAAGACCCCGGACCGCTTCAACGAATTCATCGGCACCACCACGGCCATCAATATTCCCTTTCCCCAGGCCATTCCCAAAAAGGCGAGCATCAACGCCGACGCCTGCATCAAGCTGACCAAGGGCAAGTGCGGCGTCTGCGCCAAGGTCTGCCCGACCGAGGCCATCCGCTTCGACCAGCAGGACGAACTGGTCACCGAGCAGGTGGGCGCGATCATCGCGGCCACGGGCTACGACCTGTTCGACTTCACCAAATACGGCGAATACGGCGGCGGCCGCTACCCGGACGTGATCACGTCCATGCAATATGAGCGGCTGCTCTCCGCCTCCGGTCCCACCGAGGGCCACATAAAGCGGCCCTCCGACGGCGCCGAGCCCAAGGACATCGTCTTCATCCAGTGCGTGGGCTCCCGCGACAAATCCATCGGCCGCCCCTACTGCTCCGGCTTCTGCTGCATGTACACGGCCAAGCAGACCATCCTGACCAAGGACCACATGCCCGACTCCCAGTCCTACGTCTTCTACATGGACATCCGTGCGCCCGGAAAGAACTACGACGAGTTCACCCGGCGGGCCATGGAGGAGTACGGCGCCCGGTACATCCGGGGCAGGGTCTCCGCCATCCAGCCGAAGAACGGCCGCTACCTGGTCAAGGGCGCGGACACGCTGCTCGGCCAGCAGGTGGAGATCGAAGCCGACCTGGTCGTTCTCGCCGTGGGGGCCGAGGCCGCCAAGGGCGCGGGCGAACTGGCCGAGAAGCTGCGCATCTCGTACGATCCCTACGGATTCTTCCTGGAGGGCCACCCCAAGCTCAAGCCGGTCGAGACCAACACCGCGGGCATCTACCTGGCGGGATCCTGCCAGGGGCCCAAGGACATCCCGTCCTCGGTGGCCCAGGGCGACGCGGCCGCGGCCAAGGTCCTGGCCCTGTTCTCCAAGGACAAGCTGGCCAGCGATCCCCAGGTCTCGGGCGTCAAGCTGGTGCGCTGCATCGGCTGCGGCAAGTGTGAATCGGTCTGTCCCTTCGGGGCCATCGAGATGATCGATTTCCGCGGCATGACCAAAGCCTCGGTCATCGAGACCGTGTGCCAGGGCTGCGGCGTATGCACGGCCGCCTGCCCGCAGGGCGCCATCCAGCTCAGCCACTTCACCGACAACCAGATACTCGCCGAGGTGAACACCTTATGTCTGTAAACGAAGGAAAGGAACTGCGAATCATCGGATTCCTTTGCAACTGGTGCTCCTACGCGGGCGCCGATACCGCCGGCGTGGGCCGGTTCGCCCAGCCCACGGACCTGCGCATCGTCAGGCTGCCCTGCACAGGACGCATCAACCCGCTGTTCATCGTCCGCGCGTTCATGAACGGCGCCGACGGCGTGCTCGTTTCCGGCTGCCATCCCCGGGACTGCCACTACTCCGAAGGCAACTTCTACGCCCGTCGGCGGCTTGAGGTCCTCAAGGCCCTGCTGCCCGTCATCGGCGTCGATCCCGGTCGCTTCGAATACACCTGGGTTTCGGCCTCCGAGGGCCAGCGTTGGCGGTCCGTGGTCACCAGCTTCACCGAACAGGTGCACGCGCTGGGCCCCATGCCCGGCTTCAAGTCCGGGACCAGCCTGGACATGTGCCTGTGCCACCTGGACCAACCCCAGGTCCGTTAAAGGAGTCCCGCAATGGCATCATCCATAGATGATTTGAAATCCGCGATAAAGAAGGCGCTGCCCGAGCTTGACATGGTCATTGCCTGGGCAGCGGGCCCCGATCCCCTGAGCCACACCCCGCTGTTCATCACCGACGAGGCGGACGTCGAGCGCATCGAGTGGGACCCCCGCTGTTCCCAGAACCTGGCTGGCTACCTGCCCGGCCTGCGCGGCAAGAAGGTCGGCATCGTGGTCAAGGGCTGCGATGCCCGCTCCCTGGTCGAACTGCTCCAGGAAAAGCTCATCGACCGCGAGGACGTGACCATCTTCGGCCTGCACTGCACCGGGGCCGTGGACGCCCGTCCGGTGCGCAAGGCCCTGGGGTCGACCCGCGGCCTGGAATCCGTGGCCGTCGACGGCGGAACCGCCCGGTTCACCGTGGCCGGCGAAGCCAAGACCCTGCCCCTGGCCGAAGCGCTCCAGAAGAAATGCTTCACCTGCACCGGGGCCGACGCCGAGGTCTGCGACCACTTCATCGGCGAGCACGGCCAGCCTCCCCAGGTGACCGAGACCCCGACCACGACCCTGGAGGAGCTGGAGGCCATGAGCATGGAAGAGCGGCTCCACTTCTGGGAAGACCAGATGACCCGCTGCATCCGCTGCTACGCCTGCCGGTCGGCGTGTCCCCTGTGCGTGTGCCAGGACCACTGCGCGGCCCAGAGCCGCGAGCCCCACTGGGTGGATCAGACCGACCACCCCAGGGAAAAGCTCATGTTCCAGGCCATCCACGCGCTGCACACGGCCGGGCGCTGCACCGAATGCGGCGAATGCGAACGGGCCTGCCCCATGGGGCTGCCCATCATGACCCTGAAGCAGGCCCTCAACCGCAGCATCCAGGATCTCTTCGACTACCGGGCCGGGACCGATCCGGACCAGGCCCCGCCGCTGTTCGAGTTCCGTGAAGAGGAGAAAAACATCAAGGAGAGGGAGTGGTAATGCTCACCGCACGATATATCGCCAACGACAAGCTCATGCCCTGGCTCCTGTCCCTGACCGAAACGCGGCAGGTCCTGGCTCCGGTACAGGCGGGCGGACAGACCCTGTTCGCGCCCCTGGACGAAAACAGCCGCCTGGACCTGAAGGGGCTGGCCGACGCCTCGGCCAAGGCGGCCCTGCTCCCGCGCTGCGAGACCCTGTTCGAGTTTCACTACTCCAAGGGCGAGGGCGTGCCGTCCAAGACCGAATTGGAGGTCCGCGAAACCCTGCCCGACCAGGACACCTTCCTGTTCGGCGCCCGGCCCTGCGACGCCAAGGGATTCACCGTATTCGACCGCGTCTACGACGCCGGTACCCGCCGGGACATCTACTACTGCACCCGCCGGGACAAGACCCTGGTGGCGGCCCTGGCCTGCACCGAGCCGGCGGACACCTGCTTCTGCAACCGCGTGGGCGGCGGCCCCGGCGACACGGACGGTGCGGACATGCTCTTCACGCCCGTGGACGGCGGATACGTGATCGAGTCCGTGACCGAGAAGGGCGAGGCGTTCCTGGCGGAACAGCCCCTGATGGAGGCCGAGGAGCGCAAGGAGGAGGCACGCAAGGTGCGCGAGGCCGTGAGCGAGGCCATGCCCGGCGGCGACCCCCTCGGCGGCACCGAGGGCGAAGTACTCCGGCTCTTCGACGACAAGGAGTTCTGGGGCGGGGTGGCGGCCAAATGCCTCAGCTGCGGCGCGTGCAGCTACCTCTGCCCGACTTGCTACTGCTTCAACATGACCGACGAGGTCAACGGTGATGACGGCGTCCGGGTCCGGACCTGGGACAACTGCATGTCCTTCCAGTTCACCCTGGAGGGCAGCGGCCACAACCCGCGCGACGGCAAGGCCCAGCGCATGCGCAACCGGATCGGCCACAAGTTCAGCTACTACCCCGAACTGCACGACGGCAACCTCGCCTGCGTGGGATGCGGCCGGTGCATCGTGCATTGCCCCGTGTCCATGGACGTCCGGGCCATCGTCGCCCAAGCGCGAGACCGCGCCTTGGCCAAAGAGGAGCACGCCAATGACTAGTACCGACGCGACCAATCTGTACCTTCCCGACATGGCCACCATCCAGGAGGTGATCCAGGAAACGTCCAACATCAAGACGTTCCGCATCACCCTCAACAATCCCGACGCCATGCGGAACTTCCGGTTCGAGCCGGGCCAGGTGGGGCAGCTGTCCGTGTTCGGCGTGGGCGAGTCCACGTTCGTCATCAACTCGTCCCCCACCCGCATGGACTATTTGCAGTTCAGCGTCATGCGCGTGGGCGAGTTGACCGAGAAACTGCACAAGCTGCGCGTCGGCGACCAGGTCGGTGTGCGCGCCCCCCTGGGCAACTGCTTTCCCTACGAGGATATGAAGGGCAAGGACATCGTCTTCGTCGGCGGCGGCATCGGCATGGCCCCGCTGCGGACCCTGCTCCTGTACATGCTCGACAACCGCGACGATTACGGCAAGATCTCGCTGCTCTACGGCGCGCGCAGCCCCTCGGACATGGCCTTCAGCTACGAGCTGCCCGAGTGGCTCGGCCGCGAGGACATGACCACCGAGCTGACCGTGGACAACGGCACCCCGGACTGGAAGCACCACGTGGGGCTGATCCCCAACGTGCTGAAGGAGATGGCTCCCTCCGCGGAGAACGCCTTTGCCGTGACCTGCGGCCCGCCGATCATGATCAAGTTCACCATCGAGGCCCTGCATTCGCTCGGATTCAAGGACGAGCAGATCATCACGACCCTGGAAAAGCGGATGAAATGCGGGGTGGGCATCTGCGGTCGGTGCAACATCGGCACCAAATACGTCTGCAAGGACGGCCCGGTCTTCACCAATGCGCAGCTCAAGGAATTGCCCAACGAATTATAGACACCTCATCACCTTAGCCTCCGTGGTCCGGGGCGGCAGCCGCCGCTCCGGGCCACACCCAGGCGCGCTCCGGGCACCGAAGCGACGCACACAGTCAAGCGATAGAGGAGAAGCAGGGATGTACGACGACGACATGCTGGTGGAAGGATGGATGGGACAGGGCTGGACCCCCGGCTCCGAGAACGGCGAGGGAGCCGAAGCCCTGACGCAGAGGGAATGCGCGTTCCTCAGCTTGCCGCCGGAACTCTTTTTCGCTTCCGAATTATTCCAGGGACAGTACGTACGGCGCAGGACGCGCGTTCGCGACTATCCCATCCAGTCGACCTGTGCGCTCCGCACCCTCCGCTACACGGGTGTGCGGCTCGACCAGTTCGACCAGGACGTCTTTCTGGCCTGCGCGGCTAGGTTTCCCCGGCAGAAGTCCTCAGCTCCCTGCGCTCGGAAAATGGACCTCAGGGGTCTGGCAAGGGAAGTGCTCAAAAGGGCGGGGACTGTCGACCGGCGCCGGGTGGCCGAATCGCTGCGCAGGCTGGAATCGGGCCGCATCAAGATCCGCGACGGGCGGTTCACCTGCTATCTGCAACCCATTCAGAAGGCCCTTTTCGACGAAAAGGCCGGGTACTGCCTCATCGAACTGAATCCGGAGATTCTCCGTTCGTTGCAGTGCGTGGACAACCTCCAGGGCTTTGTCCAGGAGCGTTTCCGGTTGCCCAAGGTGTCCATGGACCGCTGGCTGCACGGGGTCATGCACTACAGCGATCATATCTGCATCCCCTTTGCGGGGCTCCCCGCCCTCTCGGGCAATGCCAATGCCGTCCCGGTCCTGGTGGCGGAATCCCTGGATCGCCTGAGCGCGTCGGTAAGGCTCTACCGGTTGCGCCTGGGCGAAGGAGGGCTTGAGATCAGCCGGAATGCCCGAGCGGACGGGGATGGACGATGCCGCGTCTAGTTAATGGCACCGTCACGATAATTGTAGAGCAGCCGGTCTCCCTGGGGGGCGTGCTCATAGTCGGCCCACTTGTAGTCGGTCTGGCTCATCAGCCACTGGATGACTTCGCCCTGGCTCGAAGGGGTTCCGGGATATTCAACGACCTTGGAGATGTTCTCGCCGAACACGTTGATCTCGATTGCAATCTTCATATTAACTCCGATTGTTTTCACGCTCTCTGCCCAGGCGGCGCTCCGACACGACCAGCCTGCGGCACGGCGTTTTAACTGTTGGTTGGGTCCGGCGGCAGGCGGCTGCCATTGCCATTGTCCGCTGCCTGTCGTTGGCCCACTGACACCTGTAACACGGTGTCTATAGCTCCCGCGTAACGCAGGTCCGAAAGCGCGTCAAACCCCAAATGATTGTGAAATATTTATCATTTTAAATAAATATATAATAAAAATAGATAGTTATCGTATATTTTTTCTTTTTAGAAAGTTCAAAAAAATTAAAATTGATTTTTATATTACATTTTTGAAGCCAGGTCAATAGTCAAGATACAGGCGAAGGAGTCCTGGGCGAGAAAACATCGGCCCCGCAATGCACGATGGCATTGCGGGCCTTATTCACGTCGGGTTGGGAGAGCGCGGCGGCGGCCCCTACTCCTTTTCCATCCGGCACATCAGCGCCATATGGGGCCAACTGCCGATCTCCAGGCTACAGAACTCGGGCTCGTCCGGGCAGAGCATGTTGGCGTTGAAATCGAACGCTCCGGACAGGTCCGGCAACTTGGCGTTGCGCGCCGGGAACCACCAAGAGTGCTGGGCATCCACCGTGCCCGGACTCATGACGTCCGTGATGTGGACGCGCTGGCGGATGGCCCCGTGCGGGGTGGAGATCACAGCCCAGTCTCCTTCGGCCAGCCCTAGGTTCGCGGCCGTTTCCGGGCGGATCGAAACCAGCGGATCGGGGACCTTCTCGATCTGCCGCTGCCCCTCGGCGTTTCGGAACAGGACGGCCACCCCGGCCATGATCCCGGCGATGCGTCCGGTCAAGTGCACCCAAGTCCCTGGTCTCCATTTCCGTGACGGTCAGGGACACGCCGAAGGTGACCTCCCAGCCCCGTTGCGGTGCATGCAGGCGGAGAGCGCGGTCCCGGAGCCGGGCAAGGGGTCTTGTCCGTGAACCTGCACGGCGCGAAAGTATGTCCGCACCAGCCCGCGCGGGCCCGCTTCAACAGGGGGCTATGCTCCGGCGTACTCCAGGGCCAGCTTGCGGGCCCCGGCCAGGTCCTTCTTGCCGGTGCCGAGCTTGGGAATCCCCGCGACGCCGAAGAACTTCGCGGGCACGGACAGGGCGTCGGTACCGGCCTTGAGCAGGAGGAAGAGGCAGACGGTCATGCCGATGGCACCCAGGGGGATGGTCCCGGTCTCGATGTAGTTCCGGGAAACCTTTCCGGCCATGACCGAGCCGATGATGATGCCCACGCCGCCCAGGGAGAGCATGCCCTGGGCGATGACCGTGTTGGTCTCGCCGGCCACGTCCTTGAGGTGTGTGCCGAAGGCGGCCAGCAGGACCTGGTTCACGGCCCAGAAGATGGCCAGGCCGATAATGGACAGCCAGATGACCTCGCTCTTCCTGATCAGCTTCATGTTGGACTTCAGGTACCCGCCGCGCAGGTACTTGCGCCCGTCCAGGGTCAGCCCCGCGTCGCCGGGCCGCTTCTCGGGCAGGGTCAGGGTGATCAGCGTCTCGAGCACGGCCCCGGCCACGAGGATGTAGCCGCACGGCGCGATGTGCTGAAGGATCTCGCCCGGCGTGCCGACCGCACCCGCAAGATAATGCTCGAAGAAGAGCGAGAAGATCACCGCCCCGGCCAGGATGGCCACGATGGTCACGGCCTGGACCGCCGCGTTGGCCTGGGCCAGGCGGTCGTTGCCGGTCATTTCCTTGATGTAGCCGTACTTGGCCGGGGAGTAGACGGGGCTCTGGGCGGCCAGCAGGAAGGTCAGCCCGAAGGCGGGCCAGAACAGCCCGGCGTGGTAGCAGACCACGATGAGCATGGTCAGCGGGATGGACGCCGCCGCGCAGATCTTGATAACCTTGTCCTTGGCGAACCGGTCCGAGATGAACGCGGACGGGGTGAACATCAGGATGAAGGGCAGCAGGATCAGCGCGTTGACCACGGCGGTCAGGGCGATCTGCTGCGGCCCGTCGAAACTCTTGAAGACCGTATCCTGGATGATGATCTTGTGGCCCAGATCGGTCATGGCGTTGAGCAGGACCACCAGGATGTACGGAGTAAAGCCATGTATCTTCAGTAAAGACCGCATGAGACGCTCCTGTTATGCCCGCTCGCGGAGGGGAAAGGGTGAATCGGAAATGGGAGACCGTACGGCACCCCCCCCCCGGCACAACAATCTGCCAGGAATTGCACGGGATCTGGAAGACCTCGGCCCGGCAAGGCCCCTGCCGCCGCTGTTTCGAATACCCTGGCCATATCCCTCTCCTTTTGTGTGTGAATGTTCACTTATTAATAACCGTTCAAAAAAGGCGCGCACCCGCAGGAACACGCGCCGAAAAATCAGCCGATCATCAGGACGCGCTTGACCGCGCTGACCACGTCGTCGACCACCGAGCCGTCGATCTCGATGCGGTCGTAGCGGTCCATGACCATGACCTGAAGGACCAGCCCCAGCACCAAGCCCGAGGCGAGGCTCGAGTTCATGGACGGAATCTCGCCCGCCCGGACCGCCTCATCCACAAACCGCTCGACCATGTCGTTGGGGTTCGAGGCCACGTCCAAAATCCTCTCCTCCGGGAACCCGTGCTGGGTCAGCAGTATGAAGGCGAACTGCACGGGATACTTCCCGTAGTAGTCGAAGATGAAGCGGACGCTCGCCTCCACCCTGGCGGCCAGCGGCGCGCCCGGCGCGAACATCCGCGTGCCCAGCTCCGCGGAGAACGTCTCGATCTCGCGGCAGAACAGTTGCCAGGCCATGGCGTTCTTGCCCGGATAGTGCCGGTACAGGGCCCCTTCGGTCACCCCGGCCTCAGACGCGATGTCCTTGACCGTGGTCTGGGCCAGCCCCTTGGTGGCGAACAGCCGGATCGCCGCGTTCTCCATGTCCTGTTTCTTCACTGCCGGTCGAGCCATGTCGTCTCCGTTTGTAAGTAAATAGTCACTTACTAACTAGCCGCGACGACCGGACCTGTCAACACAAAAAATTCATCCGATGAAAAAATGGCCGGGGCCGCCACTGCCGGGCACAGCAACCGGCGCCCTCTTCCGCGCTCCCGACGCGGAGCGTCCCGGCCCGGCGGGACGGCAGCCGTGGCCGCCGGGGCGTGGACAGGGCACAAAAAAAGGCGGGAGCCGAAGCTCCCGCCGATGAACCGAGGGCTTGCGTCGGGGACTACACCTCCGGCGATTCCACGATCCTTTCCAGGACGGCCTTGGCCTTGGCCGTGTTGAATATCCCGCACATGCAGGGGCGGGTGAGCTTCTCCGCCGCCTTTTCGGTGGTGGTCTTGCCCTTGCGGATGTCGGCCGCCAGCTTTTGCACGAGGCCGGGGGTAACCATCGCGTGTCCGCACATGGTACAGATCTCCAGGACCGGGCGCGGGGGGAGCTTGTCCAGCGCGCCGTAGACGCCGAGGCTGAAGTTGTAGGAGTGCGGCTTCAGCCCGACCTTCTCGGCGCAGTCACGCACGTCGTCCAGCAGCCCGGAAACCACCACGGAGAACCCGTAGTCCTTGTCCTTGATCTCGCCCAGGACCCCGGTGAGGTCCTCCTTGGTCCTGAAGACGGCGTGGACCATGGGCGCGTCGTCGCAGGCATTGACCTTGAGCTCTTCCGGCGTGTTGTCCAGGAGCAGGCCGATCTTCATGCCGCCCATGTTTACCGGGTTGTATTTCTTGAAGATGTCGATGTATTTCTGATAATGCCCGACAACGTCGTCGTTATTGATGCCCCGTGCGGGCATGACGAGCACGACATAGTCCGCGTCCGGCTGCTTGTCCTTGATGCGATGAAGCGTATGCGACATGTTTCGTTCCTCTTTATGATGGCAAGGTTGACGGGGCAGGGCCTACGCGGTGAACAGCGGCTTGCCCAGACCCATGTTGACCTTGGTGGAGGTCTCCAGGAAGGTGATGCCCCGCTTGCGGATGACGGCCTCGGCGGGACAGTTGCCCTGCTCGTCCGTGGCCGCGATGACGCCCACGCTGAACACGGTGTCCACTTCCTTTCCCACTTCCTCGAAGGCCTTCATCACCGAATTCAGATCCTTGGCCGCGAGCTTGAACTCCAGGATGCAGGAAAGCACCTTCTCGTTCTTGATGGACGGCTCGAACAGCCCCTTTTTCTGATCGATCATCAGCTTGGTGGTGGGATTGTTCTGGTCGTAGGAGACCACGTAGGGCGCGATGGCCATGGCGATCTTCTCCACGTCCGAGATGCGCGCGCCCACCAGGGGACGGCCCGGCTCCACGGCCATGGCGATGTACTCGGTGCCGTGCACCAGCCCGGTCACGTCGTTGGTCTTGACCTCTTCCGTTCCCCGGCCCAGATGGCCCAGGTCGGTGTTCTCGTGCTTGCCGAGCGGATCGCTGAACGCCTTGCGGATGGACCGCGGCATCTGGAGCGCCTCCTGGTAGAGGGCCTCCGTCGGGCACTTGCTGTTGCGCAGGCAGAGGCAGCATTCCACGCACTCTTCCTGATCAATGACCACCCGGTCGCCTTCCTTGCCGATGGCGCCCACCGGGCAAAACGGGATGCACAGGCCGCACGCCTTGCACTTCTCATATTCGATTTTCATATTTCCTCCTTGAGACCGGCCCGGGGCCGGCCGTATTGTTGCCCGCTGCCGGGGTTACATGCCGAGTCCGATGGCCGAGACCAGCAATCCGGCAAGGACCAGCACGATGGAGCCGCCGATGCGCGAAGCGTAGGCCGAGTAAGGCAGCAGCTCCAGCCGTTCCGCCGCCGCCAGGGTGGCGAGGTCGCCCGTCTGGGCCATGTTGGCCATGCACAGTCCGCCCGCGATGGAGGACTCCACGAAGAACAGCTTCAGGACCACCCCGATGAGCCCGGCGCCCAGGAGGGAGCCCAGGACGGTCAGGATGGAGATGATCACGTAGGCCGGGTTGGACACGGCCGCGATGACCTGCTCCATGTTCATGTAGGCGATGCCGATGGGCACCAACGCCGCGAAGAGCAGGTTCTTCACCCAGGTCTGCGACCAGTGGATGGTGGAGACCTCGAGAGATTCCGGCAGGACCTTGGCGGCCTTGGCGATGGTCAGCAACAGGATCAGCCAGACGAACGTGTGCACGCTGGGGACCAGGAAGCGGTTGATGGCGAATGCCGCGAGATAGAAGGTCACGCTGATGAAGAAGCCGACGCCCAGCCCTTCGATGCTCACCGGGATGGACTCCCTGTGCGCCTTCTCGTTTTCCAGGGCGGTGCGCAGCTCGGAATCGTCGATCTTCATGATCTGCCCGTTGCCGGTCAGGCCGGGGTATTTCTTGCCGATCCGGTTCAGCGCGATGGCGAAGAGAATGGCCAGGATGTTGCCGAGCACGACCGCGGGCATGACGACGGAGAGCATCTGCTCGGTGGTCATGGCGGCGGTCTGCGAATAGATCTGCGACAGGGGCAGCGCACCGGCTCCAACGCCGCCGCCGATGATGGGCACGGCGAGCAGCATCACGGCCTTGACCGCGCCGTATCCCGTGACCAGCCCGCCGAGGGCCGCCAGGATGCAGCCGCCGAAGATGGCCGCCAGCACGGTGGGCAGGAACTTGAGGGTGGATTGCAGCAGGATGCGCCGGGAGATGGACAGCATCGCGCCGCAGATGAGGAAGGTGATGAAGAAGTTGAAGAAGCTCGGCGAGCCTTTCATGAAATCCTTCATCAGCCCGATGGACTCCGGCGGAAGCATGCCGAAATAGATCATCAGGGACGGCCCGAAGATGCACATGATGGGACCGCCGCCGAGCCAATTCCGGATGAACGACACCCGCGAACCGATTTCTCCGAACACTATCCCCAGAATGAACATGAGCCCATAGGCGCCCATGACGTTGTTCGGAAGTTTGTGCGTATATACTAACAGCATTACCAGCGCAGTCCCTACGAGGACGACCGGCCACGATAAATTCTTAATGGTCATGAAGCATCTCCTCACTGCCGGACGAGAGCGTCCGCACAGGGCGTCCACATTCGTCCCATTCAGCTTTTTCGGCAACGGAATCCTTCCGGACGTCGATCCGGGAACAGGCTCTCTTCACCGCCGCCACGTTTCATTCACTGCAACGCCTAAACTCCGGGAGTCTCGATCGAAACAGCGCCTGTGCACGTCCTTTCCGCGCGGAAACACTGCCCTCCGAACGGGTTCCCTCCCGCCGGCAGGTCTGATCAACTCCCCTGACGAATCCATTCCTTGCAGACAGAACTCTGGGCCCAGCTTGTCCATCTGTCTAAACTATGCGCAACCTAGCGCGCTACTCTACCTTTGTAAATAGGAAAAATCATTTTTAAGACGAATCGGAAGTTATTTGTCCATTTTTTATTCCATATAGTCGAAACAACAGTTTTCCGGCCCCTCTTTGTATCGGCCGCGCGGCCAGGGCGCGCCCGGCGCGGAATGCACGACGCCCTCCTCCGGGCCACCCCCTGCTTGGGTTGAGCGATCATTGACGATTAGTAAACAAACGAAGTGTGAATATGACGAATGTAAATAAACAATGCCGGCAGATCGATGCTGCCGTCGGGCACCGAGGCGGGGAGCCCCCTGGAGCCGAATTCGCGGCGGTCCCGGATACCGGCCCGGCGCAAAAAAAGACGGGAACCTCCATCTGAGGTTCCCGTCTCCGTGCGGGCGATGTCGGGCGGGGCGCGAACGGCCCCGGTTGCCCGGCTCGATCCGAAAAGGGCCGCCAGGGCCTCAGAGCAGGTTCAGCTCGGTCTTGTACCGCTTGAGCATGACGCTCACGTTGACGTTGGTGATGCCCGGAATGCGGTAGATCTTGGTCCGGAGGAATTCCGCGAGGTGCTTGTTGTCGAGCATCAGGGCGTGGGCATGGAGGCTCACGTTGCCGGTCATCAGGTAGACGACCATGATCTCATCCAGCTCGGTCAGTTCTTCGGCCACGGACTCCAAGGACTGGGGCCCGACCTCGATGTCCAGGAACGCGGAACAGGTGTACCCGATGGCGATGTTGTCGATCAGCGGAATGAACTTGGTGATTACCCCGCGCTTCTTGAGCTTGTTGATGCGCTCCCGCGCACCGACCCGCGAGAGTTCGATCTGCTGCGCGATCTGCGCAATGGGCATCCGCCCGTCTTTCATCAGCAAATCCAGGATCTTCTTGTCAAGGGCATCCAGTTCGGCCATGCGCGGTCTCTCCAGGCAGCAGGTTTCGATTTCAGCGCTTCCCCGGACGCGAACACGCTGTTCAAACGGCAGGGAATCCGGGAAGGCGAGGTCATGGGACGAAACGCCCCGTTCATTGCCATACCTTAGAGACAAAGGCGTGTAGAAGCAAATATTATGTAGAAAGGCCGGTTACGTTGCGAAACGGAAACGGCCGAACGCAAACGGGCCCGAAACGTTCGCCGTGCAAACGTTCCGGGCCCGGGCGCGGCCGCACCGCCGAAGCGGGCGAGGTCAGCGGTCCACGCCTGTTCCTGCGAGCATCGCGGTAAGAATCGAACGCATCTTGTCTTCGACGGAGTCGGTGCGCGAGGTCATGATGATGGGCCGCGTGCCGCCGGTCACCACACCGGCCGTCTTCAGGCCCGCGATGTGCACCAACGCCTTGTGGGTCATGTTTCCGGCGTCCAGTCCGGGCGCGACCATGATGTCCGCGTTGCCGGCCACGGGGCCGCCGATTCCCTTGAGTTCCGCCGCCTTCGGCGACACGGCCAGATCCAGGGCCAGCGGCCCGTCGACGTCCGCCTCCCCGAAATATCCCCGGTCCGCCATCTTGGACAGCAGGGCCGCGTTCACGGTGGACGGGATGTCCGGGTTCACGCTCTCCAGGGGGGCGATCACGGCCACCCTGGGCCGTGCGCAGCCGAGCCGGTGGGCGAGGAGCACCGCGTTCTTCACGATGGAGGCCATCTGCTGCAGGTCCGGGGCGATGTTCACGGCGCAGTCGCAGATCAGCCGCAGGCGGGTCCCGGAGGGCTCCTCGTACACGGTGACCTGGTTGAGCAGCCCGTTGCGGGGCACCACGCCCCGCTCCTTGTCCAGCAGCGGGCGCAGGAAGCGGGCCGTCTGCATGTGGCCCTTCATGGGCGCGGCGAAATTCCCCGCGGCCACGCCCTCGGCCACGTATTCTCCGGCGCGGGCCTCGTCCGGCACGTGCACGATCTCGAAATCACCGGGCGTCCGGTCCTCGGCCTTCAGCAGCGTGACGATCGCCTCCTGGTCGCCGACCAGCACCGGATTCACGATGCCCAGCTCATGGGCGAGCAGCACCGCCTTCATGATGACCGCATCCTCGGGACAGGCGACGCCGATCCGGGCGGGGGCCGCATGTTCCCGCCAATAGGCCGACATTGCGTCAAATGATGTGAACAATGGATTTCTCCTTATTGGTTGAGTAGGGATTCACCCGCGGCCCTCTCCGGCGCCGCGTCGGCGGGAGCGGTCAACTCCAGACAAGGACGGGTCCCGGTGAGCGCGGCCAGGGCCCCCTGCGACAGGGACTGCATCTCATCCTCCCCCGGATACACGTACACCGGGGCGATGAACTCGACCCGTTCCCGGATGCGGCCCGTAACCCGGCCGGAATGGGCGATGCCGCCGGTGAACAGGATGGCGTCCACGCGCCCTTCGAGCACGGTGGACATGGCGCCGACCTCCTTGGCCACCTGGTAGCACATGGCGTCCAGGATCAGTTCCGCGCGGGTGTCGCCGCCCGCGATGCGGCGCTCCACCTCGACGATGTCGGTGGTTCCCAGGTGGGCCATGACGCCCCCCTTGCCGTTGATCTTTTCCAGGATCTCCGCCTCGCTGAATCGTTCGGAAAAACACAGCCGGACCAGGGCTCCGCTGGGCAGTGTCCCGGCGCGGGCCGGTGAAAACGGTCCATCCCCGTCCAGGGCGTTGTTGGCGTCCACCAGGCGGCCGTCCTCGTGCGCGCACACGGAAATCCCGCCGCCGAGATGGACCCCCACGAAGCGGCACGCCTCGTAGCGCAGTCCCTGCTCGCGGCAGTGGCGCAGGGCCGCCGCCTTCTGGTTCAGTACGTGGAAGCTGCTCTGGCGCTTGAGTTCCGGCATGCCCGTGATCCGGGCCAGGGGGGCGAACTCGTCCGAAACCGGCGGGTCCACGACCATGGGCTCGCAGCCCCACTCCGCGCCCAGCGCGTGCGCCAGGACCACGCCCAGGTTGGTGGCGTGCGTACCCCAGCAACCGCTGCGCACGTCGTCGAGCATCAGCCCGTTGATGCGGTAGACCCCGCTCGGCAGCGGTCGGGTCTGACCGCCCCGGCTGACCACGGCGGTCAGCGAGTGCGGATCGACTCCGTGCCGGCCGAGAAAGTCCTCGATAGCCGCCCGGCGCATGGGTTGCTGGTCCAGCAGGGTGTCGAAACGCATGATCCGTTCCGGGTCGTGCTGGACGGTCTCCCTGGCCTGGAGTTCCTCATCCATGTACCAGGCCAGCTTGGTGGACGTGGAACCGAAATTGATTGCCAAAATGGAATGCTGCACGTTGGTTCTCCTTGCAACGGTACCCCGAGGGCCGCGCCGGACGCACCCGGCCCGCCCCGCCCGGGCCGTCCATGATCCCGGAGGGGGGCCATGGACGACTGGGGGTAAGGGATGGGGGATTCTCAAAATACCCGGAACGTCGGGTCCGGGCGCGACGCGGCCGTCAGGAGGCGAGCTTTTTCAGCAGGCTCCACTTCCGGTCCACGTCGTCCTGGATGCGCTGGATCTCCTCCTCGCTCATGTGCCGGAACCGCCGCTGTCCCTGGTAGAACTCGGCGACGGGCCGGGGTTTCTCCGCGGCGCGGAGCGTGGGGCGGGAGATGGTGTAGGTCCCGTGGTCGTACTCGAACAGCGGGAAATAGAGCGACTCGACGGCGCGGCGGGCATACTGGATGCTCTGGTCGGGCTTGATCCCCCACCCCGTGGGACAGGGGGACATGATGTGCAGGTAGCTCAGCCCGTCCTTGATCTCCGTGGCCCGGCGGACCTTCTTGACGAAGTCCTGGATGTGGCTCGGGCAGAGCGTGGCCACGTAGGCCGCGTCCTGGACCGCGAGCATCAGCGGGACATCCTTCTTGAAGCCGATGTTGCCCCGGCTGTACGGCCCCGAGGGGGAAGTCGACATGTGCGCCCCGTGCGGGGTGGTGCCGCTCTTCTGGAACCCGGTGTTCATGTAGCCTTCGTTGTCGTAGCAGATGTAGATGATGTTCTCGCCGCGCTCCGCCGCCGCGGAAAGAGTCTGCAACCCGGAGTCCACGGTGGCGCCGTCACCGGCGAAGACCACGCAGTGCACCTCGGGGTCGATCTTGGCGTAAGCCTGCTTGACCCCGGCCATGAGGGCCGCGCTGTTGCCCAGAAGCGGCATGACCACCGGCGTCTTCATGCCGGTCTTCACGCCCCAGCCCGGCACGCCCACTCCGGCGATGCATCCCGGGGGGACGCCCAGCACGGTCTTGGAGCCGAACACCTTGAACGCGGTGCGCAGCGAGAGCTCGGCCGTGCATCCCTGGCAGGCGGACAGGCCGGGTGAAACCATATCTTCACTCTTTTTCAGAATATCCATGGTACTCATTTTCTTATTCCTTCTCAGTCTTGCAGCATGTCGGGCCTCAGCCAGACCGCTTCCGTCAGCGACCTGTCGGTGCGGGCGCATTCGTGGACCAGCTTGATGACCTGGGAGATATGCTCCCGGCGGATGTCCGAGCCGCCCAGGCCGCCGATGGCGGAGAGCGTGGGCACGCTCAGCCGGGCCTGACCCAGCGCGCCGAGCACTTCCTGGTAGACGATGCCGGAGGACCAGCCGAAGTTGACGCTCTTGTCCACGACGCCCACGGCCTTTCTCCCGGCGAGAAGCTCGCCCAGCTTGGCCGAGGGGAAGGGACGCAGGCAGCGGATGCGGATCAGGCCGACCTTCGCTCCCCTGCCGCGCGCGTCGTCCACGGCGTCCTTGGCCGCGCCGCTGAGCGCGCCGATGACCACCAGGACCTCGTCCGCGTCGTCGAGGCGATAGGTGTCCAGCAGGCCGCCGTAGTTGCGGCCGAATATCTCGGCGAAGCGGTCGTTGGCCTCCTCGACCACGTCCAGGGCCCGCTTCATGCTCCAGAGATGATCCTCGCGATACTCCATCATCAGGTCGCCGGGGGTGTTGCCGTCGACCATACGGGGCTCGTTCACGTCGAGCATCTGCCGGACGTTGGGGGCGGGCAAAAAGGTGTCCACCTGCGCCTGGTCCGGCATGTTGACCACGGCGGACTGGTGGGAGAGATAGAAGCCGTCGTAGCAGACGTGCACGGGGATCATGACGTCGGGGTGTTCCGCGATCATGTATCCCTGGATGATGCTGTCCAAAATTTCCTGGTTGCTCTCGGCGTACAGGTGTATCCAGCCCGCGTCGCGCACGGAATGCGCGTCCTGCAGGCCGCTCCAGACCGTGACCGGCGAGATCATCTCGCGGTTGGCGATGGCCATGACCATGGGGATGCGCGCCGTGGAGGTACTGAAATAGGGCTCGTACATGAAGGCCAGGCCCTGCCCCGAGGTGGCCGTGAAGACCCGCTCGCCCATGATCCCGGCGCCCTTGAGGATGCTCATGACCGCGTACTCGGACTCGGGGGCGACGAACTCGGAGCTCATCTCGCCGTTGGCGACCATGGCCGCGATATATTCCACCACCGAGGACTGCGGCGTGATGGGGTAGCCCACCACCCGGTCGACCCGGCACAACCGCACGGCGTGTGCGGCACACTCGTTTCCTGTCAATGCGTCACGTGTTTCCAGCATCTCTTTCACTCCTCGACCCAGTCGATTGCATCTTTGGGACACTCCACGCGGCACAGCCCGCACCCCTTGCAGTAGGTGAGGTCGATGACCGCCAGGCCTTCGCCGCCGCTGATGCAGTTCACGGGGCAATACATGGCGCAGATACCGCAATCCACGCAGTTCTCCGCATTCACCACCGGCCGGAACGCGCGCCACGAGCCGGTGTCCACGATGTACATTCCTTCATTGGCCATGGGAAAACGCCGCATCACTCCGCCTCCTTCGCGCTCTCGGCCCAGGGATGGACCCGCAGTTCCTCGGCGCCGCGCTGGGCGGCGCGCACGTTGGCCTCGCCGAACTTGGCGCCGATCAGACCGAAAAGCCGCTCCCGGTCCACACCGGGAACAAACGCGGCGATGGCGCCCAGGAGGGTGGTGTTGGGGATGCTCCGGCCGAGGACCTCTCCGGCGATGCCGAAGGCGTCCAGCACGCCGACGCTGGAGACGTCGTCGGGCAGGCCGAGCTGGTCGGGACGGCGCTTGGTGTTCACCAGCACCCGGCCGCCCGGCTTCAACCCGGCGTAGACGTCCACGGCCCCGAGCAGGCTCTCATCCATGATCACCACCAAATCGGGCGAATAGACTTGGGAATTGACGCGGATCGGGGCGTCTGAAACCCGGAAAAATCCGAACACAGGCGAGCCCTTGCGCTCCACCCCGAAAGCGGGGATGAACTGCGCGTAACCGCCTGCCTGAACAATGGACCTGCACAGCATGCGGTTGGCTTGAACAGCCCCTTGCCCCCCCTTGCTGTGAACTCTGATTTCCATCATGCGCTGTTTCCTCCAATTTTCGCTGGCCGCCCAAGGGCCGACCAGCCATGAACTTGAAAGCAACCTAACTCGCGATGTTCCTATTGTAAAGGCAAAATAATTAAAAACCTACTTTTTGACACTTTAATTGCATTTTGTCTGCACAAATGGAATAAGCCAATCCGCGCACCATGCACCCCGACCGGCCTCCGGGAGCCTTGCTGGGCCCCGAAAACCCGCCCGAGAGCCGGAATCCGACGCATATTCGAACCCGTTCAGTGTCGGTGGGTCGCAAATCCACTCATGGGCTCCGCAACGGACGGCCGTCCCTTTGCGCATACGGCAAGTTACAAAACGAATTAAATTTGACTGAATATGTTACGAATCGGAATTCGAAACCGGAATACGATGGACGTAATCCCGTCTCGGGCGGACGCCGGACCGGACCGAAGCGAGCCCGTTCGCCCCGCCCGACGCAAAGGGGCAGGCCCCTGCGGAAACGGGGTTTCCACGGGGGCCTGCGGGTTAGGGAGTTTGTCCGGTATGGTGAGGAGGTGTCAGCGTATTTTGGTGATGCGCACGGGGATGCCCTGGCGGGCGGCCGCGCCGGTTTCGTGTTCCTGGAGGGTGGAGGCGCCCCGTCGGGTGGGGTCGGCGGGGACCAGGTCGTTGAGGCTGAAGCCGTTGGCCGCACCGGGGTTGGCGCGGATGACCAACCCGTCCACTTCGACGTCCGAGGCCCCGAGGGCCCTGTGACCGAAGCCGTGCTCCACGGCGATCACGCCGGGGGCGACCACATCGCCGACCACCACGCGGGCCCGGGCCGAGGCCGCAGGGCTTACGATCTCAACCTCGTCGCCGTGGGCCAGGCCGAGCCCGGCCGCATCCTTATCGTTGACCATGACCATGTTCAGCGGCTTGATGGCCCGCAGCCGGTCCAGGACCACGGCGTAGGAGTTGATCAGGTTGGACTTGAACGAGGTCATGACAAAGGGATAGTCGTCCTTGGTCCAGACCGCGCGCAGTTCGCGGCCGTCGGTCAGCCTGGGCGGAACGAACGCGGCCACGCCGAGGAACGTCTCGCCGGTCTGGGAGTTGATCGCGGTGCCCACCTGCTCGTTGTAGATCTGCAATGTCTTCTTCCACTGCCCGCCCAGCCACCGGCCGTCGTAGCTCTTGGAATACGGGGCGAACCGCCCTCCCCGGCTATAAATGGCGGCCACAGGGCCGCGTTCGTCGGGCTTCAGGGTGCGCTCGATGTCGGGCAGGATGCGGCCGATGCCTGACAGCTTGATGTCCTCCTCGCTCGGGGCGGGCAGGATCTGGTCCTTGAAGAAGGCGATATTGGCAGCCAACCGCAGGTAGTAGTCCTCGGGCACGTTCAGGGGGGCGACCGTGCCGTCCATGGCCGGGATGGCCCGGTCGCCGAAGCCGGGCAGGTCCATGCGCCTGGCCACCTCGATGAGGAACTGCTCCATGCACACCGGGTGCCCGTCCGCGGTCTTGTCCTGCTTGGGCTCCACGGCGGGCCAGCGGGCCGTGGACAGCTTGGTCAGCACCCCGGACCACGCGCCCGAGAACCCGCCCCATCCTTCGAACATGCACGGGTCGGGCACCAGGTAGTCGGCGTAGGCATTGGTCTCGTTGTGGAAGGTATCGATGCCGATGATCAGCGGCAGGCTCTTCGGGTCCCGCAGGGACTCGTCCACCGCCCGCTGGAGGCCGCCATGGCCGTAGATGACGTTGCCGGTCCAGTTGATCCAGCACTTGTAGCGGAACGGATGGCCGTTCACGTGGCTGAGCAGGTGCTCGGCGGGCATGTTCGGCGGGGTCAACGGGTACCACGGATACTGCGACGGGTACGGGTTCTTGCCGGCGGCCTTTTTCTGTTTGAATTCCGTGGACTTCTGGTACGGCGCACGGCAGCGGACGGCCGGGAATCCCTTGGCCTTGACCAGGCCGGGGAACTTGTTCAGGTCGTACCGGGGACCAGCCATGGCCGGGCCGTGGTAGCTGCCCGCCGTGGCCGAGATGCCGCCCTTGGCGTTGATGTTGCCGATCAGGGTGTTCAGGGTCAGGATGGTGAAGGTCGCATTGGTGCCGGAGGTGGACATCATGCCGCCGTGCACGTCCACCGCGGCCTTCTTGCCGTGGGCCGTGAACTCGTGGGCCAGTTCAATCATCCGCTCGACCGGCACGCCGCACTGCCCGGCCATCTCGTCCAGCTCCACGGCCATGGCCTGGTCCTTGAGGAGCTGGAAGGCGGTGGTCGCCTCCACGGTCTCGCCCGAGGCCAGTTTGATCTCGCCGGCAAACTCCAGCACGCCCTCGTCGCTGGCGTCGGCGGATGCGGGCCTGCCCGTTGCCGTGTCCACGACCACGAAGGCTTCGCCGCCGCCCAGGCCGAGTTGGGCGGCGCGCAGGAAGCGGCCCTTGCCCTGGCCCGACCGGGCCACCAGGTAGGTGGCGTTGCTGATGCTGATCTCGCCCGCTTTTTTGGCGGCCGCCGTGTTGGGCCGGACCAGGAAGTTCCTGTCGTAGCGTTCGTTCTCGATGATCCAGCGGATCATGCCCATGGCCAGGGCCGAATCCATGCCGGGGTTGATGGGCACCCAGTTGGCGCGCTTTTTGGCCGCGTCGGACGCGGGCATGCGCAGGACAGGGTCGATGACCGCGTAGTGCAGGTCGCCGTCGGTCCGGGCCGAGGCCAGGATGCGCGCCGAGCGGTTGAACGGGTTGCCCGCCTGGGACGGCGCGGTGCCCCAGAACAGGGCGAATTCACAATTGGCCCAGTCCGGTTTGATGTGCGCATTCTTGGCCAGATCGTCCATGAACATGCCCGAGCCTATGCGGAAGGACAGGCCGCAGTACGCCCCGTGCTTGCCGAAGTTCTTGGTCCCGAAGGACTTCATGCCGAACCGGCGGAAGAAGAAATCGCTGCGCCCGTCGTCCACGGCGTAGGTCAGCAGGAGCTGGTTGCTCTTGGGGCCGAATTCCGGGCGGCCGGGGTTGGCCGGTACCTTGAGGTCGCGGATGGCCCGCAACCCTTCCACCTCGCCTTCGCCGAACAGATCGCCGCCCTCGACCACCTCTTCCACCAGTTGCTCGAAAGAGATGCGCGTCCACTTGTTCTCGCCGCGCCTGCCGGTGCGCTTCAGGCAGTGCTTGATGCGAAACGGGCTGTCCGCCGCCTCGAACATGGCCGCCCCGCGGCCGCAGACCGTGGAACGCTGGGCATACCCCTGGTCCTTGTCCGAGGACAAACGGTCGAGCGCCTCCTTGACCGGCATGGACATGGGAAAATGTTTCTCGTGGGACAGCGGGTTGTACGGGTTGCCCGACACCCGGACCACGTCGCCGGTGGCGTTGTCGATGTGCAGGCGCACGCCGCAGAAGGTGGTGCAGCCCCAGCACTGGTTGAAGGCGATGTGCTGGCCCTCGCCGAGCTCGACGCCGCCGTCCGGGGCGCGCCGGTATTCCGGGATCAGGGACTCGGGCGAGACCTTTTTCGGGTCCTCGGCCATGGCTTTCGGGGCCGCCTCGGCGCGGGCTCCCTTGAGAATCGTGCCCGCGCCGAGCACGCCCAGTCCGGCGGCAACCAGGCCGTTCTTGACCAGTTTGCGTCTGTTCCTATCCATGAGAGTGCTCCTTCCCTGCCATGCCGGTGTTGCTGAAAAGACCGCCCAGGACCATGCCGATGCCGATCAGGAAGACCAGGCTCCCGGCCAGGATCAGCAGGGAATGGGCCGAGACGAGGTGAGCCACGGCCTGTGCGTCCACGGCGGTATAGGAATTGCGGGGGATGGACTGGCCGAGAAAAATAAGTCGGACATAGAAGCCAAGCCCCCCGCCGTAGGCGACGAGTCCGGCCAGCGGGGCCAGCCCACGCGCCTTCAGGGCGATCAGGCCGAGGACGCCCCCGGCCCCGCCGATCAGGGAGAGCATGGTCCAGGCCTGCGGCATGGCCAGGGCGTAGCCCTCGGGCGGGGTGAGCAGAAAGCCCGCCCCGGCGCAGAGCAGGGAGGCCGCGCTCATGAGCAGCAGAAGCCAGGCGGGCATGGCCCGGCGTTTGAGCCCGCTGAGCAGTGCAGCCAGCCCGGTCCCGCCGGACAGTCCGGCCAGGACGAAGCCCAGGGGCAGCGCCGCGGAATGCCACATGACCCGCCCCTGGAGGTAGCCGATCTCGCGCGAGGCATAGGTCAGCACACCCAGGGCGAAGAGGGCCGCCAGTCCGGCAACGGGCCGGGCACGGCCGTCGCCGTCGCTGTCCAGATACAGGGCCAGCATGGACAGGCCGAGGAAAACCGGGAGCAGGAAGGTGCCGATGGTCGTCCAGGAGCTGAAGGACGGCGAGACCATGAACATATATAAATGAAATGGGTTGCCCAGGGAGAGCGTCAACGCACCCAGGCCGGTGATGGACGCGGCGATGCCGGTGATGAACAGCCCGCCGCGCGTCCGCCTGCCCTGGCCGGACACGGTCAGGCAACCCGCCAGCAGGATGGCGCAGGCCGCGGCAGTGAGCAGGGTGAGCGCGAGCGGTTCCAGGATCTCCCAGGTGAGGGCCGGGGGCACGTTGACCAGTTCGATGACCTTAGGCATGTTCACCTCCCGCCGCCATCGCGCCTTCGGCCATGGGCAGGCCCACGTTGGCCGGGCTGTCCAGGAAGGCGTTCAGGTTGATGTAATAGACGTTGGGCTTGGTGCCCTGCTCCGGGGCCAGGACGCTGACGTCGTGCTTGTGCGCCGCCAAGGTCCGGGCGACCAGGCTCTCCGGATCGTTCATGTCGCCGAAGATGCGCGCCCCGCCCACGCAGTTCTCCACGCAGGCGGGCAGCAGCCCGGCCTGGAGCCGGTGGACGCAGAACGTGCACTTGTCCGTGGTGTGCGTGACCGGGTTGATGTACCGGGCGTCGTAGGGGCAGGCCTGGACGCAGAAGCCGCAGGCCAGGCACTTGTCGCTGTCCACCAGGACCAGGCCGCTTTCATCCTTGTAGGTGGCGTGCACCGGGCAGACCGGCACGCAGGCCGGTTCCTCGCAGTGGTTGCACAGCCGGGGCAGCGGGGCCACGGTCGGGGCAGCGCCTTTGTCCTCGATGACGAACTCGCCCACCGTGGCCCGGAACTTGCCCACCGGGACCCGGTTCTCCACCGAACAGGAGACCGAGCAGGAGTGGCAGCCCACGCACCGCCGCAGGTCGATGACCATGGCGTACCGGGGATGGCCGCCCCCGGCGCGGACCGTTGTGGCCGAGAGCGCGCCCAGGGCGGGCACCCCGGCACAGGCGAGCTTGAGAAATTTCCTTCTGTCCATAACACCTCCGAATGCGCTGGCGCGCGTTTACCCGGAGAATGCGACGAAATCGTGACCGCGACAATCGGGAACCTTCTGATTTGACGGTTCCTTTTTCGCGAGCCGACGGAGAACGGATCAGTTGATTATTTCACGAAAACAGCAGGTTGGGAGTCGCCCCCTGAACGAGGCCGGGAGCGACCCCGTGGGCGGGGTGGGGAATTTCCCCAAAAAAGGCGGCAACGGCGCGTCAGACGGAGATGAGCCCGTGCCGGATGGCCAGCTTGGTCAGGTCCGGGATGGTCCCGACCTCAAGCTTTTCCATGAGGTTGTATTTGTGGGTCTCCACGGTCTTGGGGCTGATATGCAATTGGGCCGCCGCCTCCTTGATCGACAGGCCGTCGGCCAGGAGCTTAAAGACCTCCAGCTCGCGCGGGCTCAGGTGCTCGAACAGGGCCTCCTTGTCCGGCCGCTCCGGGGAGAGCTGACGCAGGAGCGCGGCCGGGTCGATGGTCGTGAAGCAGGTCTTCCCGGCCATGACCGCCTCCACCGCTGCGCACAGGTCCGCGGGCGGGCCCTCCTTGAGCACGTGGCCCGAGATGCCCGCCTTGAACAGCTCCAGGATGAACCGCTGGTCCGAGTGCATGGTGTAGATGATGATCTTCGTTTCGGGCGAGACCTCGCGGATGCGCCCGGTGGCCTCCACCCCGTCCATCTCCGGCATGGAGATGTCCATGATGACGATGTCGGGCTTAAGCTCGCCGGACAGCCGGACCGCCTCGGCCCCGTTGGCGGCCTCCCCCACGATCTCGATGTCCGTCTTCGGGGCGAGCAGGCTGCGGATGCCCGCGATGACCACCTGATGGTCGTCGACGATAAGCAGGGTTGTCTTAGGCATCGTGTTCCTCCCCGATGGACAGCTCGGCCAGGACCTGGGTGCCCCGGCCCGGCTCGGATTCGATGTGAAAGGTTCCTTCGAGCTGGACCATGCGCTCCTTCATCAGGGTCAGGCCCAGGCTGCTCGACGCGCTCGCGGCCTCGGCCACGGCGGCCTGATCGAAGCCCCGGCCGTCGTCCTCGATGGTCAGTCCCAGCCGCCCGTCGCGATTGATCAGGCTGATGTGCACCCGGCTCGCCCCGGCGTACTTGACCGTGTTGGTCAAGGCCTCCTGGGTGATCCTGTATAGGGCCAGTTCCTTTTGGCTGTCAAAGCGCCTGGGCACGCCTTTGTGGAAGAAATGGATGTCCAGGCTGGTGGCCGCCCGATACTCGTCGAGCAGGGCCTCGATGGCCTGGGCCAGGCCGAGGTATTCCAGGGTGTCGGGCCGCAGCCCCTTGGAGATGGACTTGATGTCCCGCTGGACCAGCGTGATCTTGTCCGCCGCGCTTTCGAGCTGGCTCTTGCAGCATCCGTCGGCAGAGGCCAGGGATTCCAGGGCGGCCTGGAGGTCCAGGCGCAGGGTGGTCAGCAACTGCCCGGTGTGGTCGTGCAGCTCGCGGGCCACCTCCCTGCGGTCCTCCTCCAGAAGATTGATCAGGTCGCGGGACAGGACCTTGCGCTGCTCGTGCTCACCTTCCAGCCGGGTGTGGATCTCGCGCAATTCCTCGTTGGCCTGGGCCAGCTCGCGGGTGCGCTCGCGTACACGGTCCTCCAGCTCCTGGTGGGCCCGGTGCAGGGCGTGCTCGGCCTTGAGCCGGGCGTCCAGCTCGGATTGCAGGGTGGCGGTCTTGGCGTCCACCTCGGACTCCAGCTCCGAGGCGTGCAGCAGCAGCCGCCCGGTCAGGGGGCGCAGCAGACGCCACAGCCCGATGAGGCAGACCGCGTAGATGAGCAGGGAATACAGGGCCAGTTGGATGAGCCGCAGCCGCAGGGGGTTGTACAACTCCCGCTCGTTGACGGACACGGACAACCCCCAACCCGAGCCGCTGACCGGGGTGTAGGCAGTGACCTCGTCGCCGGACGGGAGGATGCCGGTCCCCCCATGCAGGGCCCGGCGCAACGCCTTGATCTGGCTGGGGGTTGGCACGGGCGGGCCGTTCGGACCGTCCGGGAACAGGGCCACGCCCTGCTCGGTGGCGTATCCCAGCCCCACGGTGCCCGCGCCCCGGATGTTCCGGCCCTGCTCGATGATCTCAAGCAGCCGGGAGATGTCCATGACCACCAGGTCGGTGCCCACCCGCTTCCCGGACCGGGACAGGATGGGCGCGGCGATGACCAGGCAGGGGACGCGGTCCACGACCGCCGGGGACGAAAAGCGCACCGCGTCGGTCGGCCCGGCGAGACCCTTTGCCGGCGCGGCCGGGACCGGCGTGCCCACCGAGGTCACCGGGCGGCCCGTAGCGTCCAGGCGGGTCAGGCCGATCACTTCGTCGGACAGGTTCATGGCGTCCGCGAGCTTGGGTCGGGTGAACGCGGCCAGGTCTTCCAGCGAACGTTCCCCGGCGTTGTAAGCGGCCAGCTCCTCGCGGATACGGGTCCGGCTGGTCACCTGGCGGGCGAGGTCGAGCGCCCGGCGGTACCACTCGCCCACGGCCAGGCCGCGCGTCTCGGCGATGTGCGCGAGCCCGGCCTCCTCGGCCTGCTTCAGTTGGTCGAACAGGGTCGCCACCACGGACAACCCCACGCCCAGCGTGAGCACCAAGAGCGCCCCGGAGGCGTAGAGAAAGAGCCTCTTCTTGAGGCGCTCGGACAGCCGGGTGTCCGGGGGGCGGGGCGGGGTGGGTGTGCTCATTGTCATGGCCTTGCAGCGCGGGGGCGCTCCCACCATCAGTAGCCGCATTCGCCCGCGACCGCAATGCGGCCCGGCGCATTGCCCGGCCCTAGAGCACGGCCGGGCAGATGTTCACGTGGGGGGCGGCCGCGTCGAGCACGTGGACGGGCATGTCCGGGCGGGCGTAGCGCTCCAGTGCGCGCTTGACCGTGAAGGCCAGGTGGAAGGGGTCCTTGCCCGGAGCGGGCATGTGGTAGATGACCACCTCCAGCGGACGGAAGACGTCGTCGATGATCGCCTGGCCGGTGGGGTTGTGGTAGAAGATCGGGTTGACGAAGACGGCGTCCAGATCCACGCCCCGCAGGGCTTCCTCGTAATATTCCGGGACATGGTCCGCGTCGCCGGTGAAGAGCAGGTGCATGCCCGCAAGCGAGACGAGCAGGCAGTCGTTGCGCACGTCCCGGAACTGCTTGCCCATGTGGCGCGTGCCGATGGCCGTGACCGCCAGGCCGGGCTCGGGCGAAACCGTGCGCGTATGCCCCGGCTCGGGCCCCATGGTCCAGTGCGGAACACCCCGCTCCTCGAGGGCGCGGACGAGCCGGTCGCGGCCCTCCGGGTCCTTGGCCGGGGCGGGCAGGAACACCCCCTTGACCGGCCTGCGCTCCAGGTGCTCGATGACCAGGTCCGGGGTGAAGTGGTCCGGGTGCTCGTGGGTGAAGAGCAGGTAGTCGAGCCGCGCGAAGAGGCCCTCGCCTCGGCCCATGCGGGCCATGTCGTCCGCCCCGACCCGGCTGAACGGGTGCCCGTCCTGGTCGTGCATGCCGTCCACGAGCAGCCCCAGGCCCCCGCCCCGGACCAGGACGCCCGCATTGGCCACCAGGTCGATATCGATACAATCGCTCACGTGATCCCTCCTTTCCCGCACACGGTGCAAAGGTCATACCCGCTTCGCCGGGCCAAGGCCACCCGCGCGGCACCCCCTTGCCGGACGGCCCGGCGGCGGGTATAGGCGGCACTTGGCCCCGAGGCCCGGCTTTTGCATCACTCGCGGAAAGGAGCACCCATGCGATACATCTACAATCCATCCACGGACCCGGCGTTCAACCTGGCCGCCGAGGAATGGCTGCTGACAGGGGCCGATGACGAGATATTCATGCTCTGGCGCAACCGCCCCGCGGTCATCGTCGGGCGGAATCAGAACACCCTGGCCGAGATCGACGAGGCCTTCACCCGGGAGCGCGGCATCCCGGTGGTCCGCAGGCTGAGCGGCGGCGGGGCCGTGTTCCACGACCTCGGGAACATCAACTTCACCTTCATCAACAACGGCACCCCCTCGGAAGGACTGGACTTCGAGCGGTTCACCGTGCCCATCCAGCAGGCCCTGCGCTCCATGGGCGTGGAGTGCGTCTTCAGCGGACGCAACGACCTGCTCATCGAGGGCAAGAAGTTCTCGGGCAACGCCCAGCACTTCCACGCGGGCCGCATCCTGCACCACGGCACCCTGCTCTTCGCCTCGGACATGACCGACCTGTCCGGAGCCCTGCGCGTGGACCCGGAAAAGTACCGCGACAAGGCGGTCAAGAGCGTGCGCTCGCGGGTGACCAACATTTCGAGCCACCTGCCCGCCCCCATGGAAGTCACGGACTTCATCAAGGCACTCATGGACTTCGTGTCCGGCGGGGCCTCCCCCGACGACATGGCCCTGACCGATGCGGAGAGCGAAACCATCGAGGGGATGGCCGAAAAGCGCTACCGCACCTGGGACTGGAACTTCGGCTCCTCCCCGGCCTACAATTTCTCCAAACGCACCCGCACCGAGGGCGGCCTCCTGGACGTGAACCTGTACGTCAAGAAGGGCCGCATCCTCACGGCAAGGCTGTTCGGCGACTACTTCGGCGTGCGCGACGTGGACGCCCTGGAGGAACGGCTGACCGGCTGCCGCCACGAGCGCGGCGAGATCGAACGCAGGCTGGCCGGCGTTCCCCTGGACGAATACCTGCACGGCGTCACCCTGCCCGTGCTCCTGGACTGCCTGTTCTGACACCTCCACCTGTCCCGGAAGACTTGTTCGAAATCCGATCAATGTTCACCTCCGGGACAGGCTCCGACCCCATTTCCCCATCTCCCCAATCCAATTTCAAGATTAATTGCCTGATTTTCATGGTAAAGACCACTAGGGCATGCTCCTTGCTGTATCCCTGCATCTCAACTTTAAAACCCAGGAGAAACTCTCATGGATGCAGCTGAAAAAGCTTCAATGACCTTGGCCAAGATGACCCAGCGCGCTGGCAACGTCTTCCCCAATTACCTTGCCTTCACCAAGGAAATCAGCCAGGTTGGTCCCATCGACCACAAGACGCAGGAACTGATCCACGTCGCCTGTTCGCTGATGTCCCAGTGCGACATGTGCATCTCCCTGCATATCCAGTCCGCGGCCAGCCTCGGCGCCTCCAAGGAAGAAATCATGCAGGCTGCCCTGCTGGCCACCGCCATGGGCGGCTCGCCGAAGATCATGCAGATGCATTACGTCTTCGAGGAACTGGAAGACCTCTTCGATTAACCGGCCGGCGCATTGTGTCGGGACCCGGGGTCAACGCGTACTCCCCGGGTCCCGATGTACCGCCGTCGGCCCAACGGCGGACGAACGGCTCGCTCACCCCTTGAGGCATGTATGGAAATCAAGACCCATGAAAGCATCGACCGGACCCTGTGCGGAGAACCGGTCGAGGTAGCGGAAGGAACCAGCACCGTGCGCCTGGCGTGCACGGCCAATATGGCCGCCGACGCCAGCGGCCTGGTGCACGGCGGCTTCATCTTCGGGCTGGCCGACTATGCGGCCATGCTCTCCGTGAACCACCCCAACGTGGTCCTGGGCGCGGCCGAGACCCGCTTCCTCAAGCCGTCCCGCGTGGGCGACGTGCTTGTGGCCAGGGCGCAGGATGAGACCCCGCAGGAGCGCAAGCACCTGGTCAAGGTGGAGGTCTCCTGCGGAGAGGACGTGGTCTTCAGCGGCACGTTCACCTGCTTCGTGACCAAGCAGCACGTGCTCGCCGGGAGCTAGGCTAGATCCTCAGCCGGGGAGAAATCAAATCAGAAGGCCGCTTCGCGGCGATTGCCGGGTGATTTCGCCTTGATTCGCCCCGTCCTGGGGCTCACCCCTTCGGGGCGCCGTAAAGACCGGCGTCCAAATCCGCTGTCCTGCGGATTGGTCGGCGGGGAAGGGTTTGCACCCTTCCATCCCCTGTTTGCGCCTTCGGCGCGGAGGGCTCCCCTTTTTTTTCGGCTAGCCGAACAGGGTATCGCCGCTGACGTTGCCCAGGCCAGGGTGGACGTCGAAACGGACCACGCCCACCGGGACGTCCACGGCCGCGGCGATACGCGCCGTTCCGGCCGCGCCGAACCCGCCGCACAACTCGATAGCCTTGATGCCGTCCTTTTCAACCAGATCCTTGGCCAGGGCCTCGGCCTGATCATAGTCCTTCACGGCCACGGCCAGCAGTTCCACAGCCTCGGTCTTGACCCAGTTGCGGTTGCGCGCCGGATCGGCGTTCGGTGCCACGAAGATGAACGCGGCCTTCAGTACGTCGCTCATGACTGTTCCTCTCTTTTAAGACGGTTGGCGAAACAACCCCTCGGTCCTGGCCAGCGCCATGGTCTTGTCCACGTCGATGACCATAGGCCCGTCGATGTTCAGGCGGATGGAGGCGTGGGACCCGGTCGGGATCTCCACCTCGCGTTCGCCGTCCAGGGCGATGAGACCGGGGCTCGTCTCGATGTTGAAAATTTCTCCTGGGCACATCTCCGAGATGCCGCAGATGGGCACGTCGGCGAACATGCCCGGCGCGATGGCCGCCGAGACGACCACGGGCGCGCCCTCGCCCAGCCTGATGGCCAGGCCGAGCGGCTCCTCCGGGCGGATGGAGCGCAACTGCCCGCCGATGGCCGACAGCCCGATGGCGCTGGCGCTGCACCGGGTCATGAACAGTTGGGGGACCTTCTCCATGTGCCACACGGCCTTGGAGCCGAGAAAGACGTCGTCGTACACGGCCGCGTCCACCAATGCCATATCCACGACCTTGTTGTCGATCAGGATGTCGAACATGCAGGACCGGTAGCAGCAGGCTTCCCGGGGCAGGCGGCCGCTGGCCACGAGCCCTGCGGCCAGCCCGGCCACGGTGGCCTCCCCCATGATCGGGAAGACGTTGTTGGTCCCCGTGGAGAGCGGTAGAAGAGGTACGGCTGTCGAACCTTTGCAGGCCGCCCGGCTGGTGCCGTCGCCGCCGAGGATGACGAGGCACTGTGCGCCGAGGGTCTCCATGATGCCCGCCGCTGTGGTGGTGTCGGTCTGGTTGTTGCGGATGGGCATTTCCACCGGCTCCACGGGGATGGAAGGGGAAATGGCGTTCAGCGCCCTGGGCACGATGGCGTAGCCGTCCGGCATGTACAGGATTTTGGTCACGCCGGCCTTCTCCAGGCCGAGAATGAGCCGTCGGACCATGCGCACTTTTTCCTGGTTGTCGAAAACGGACCCGTGGGCCACCAGGCGGCGGATGTCCTTTCCGGAGGCGGGATTGGCCAGTATGGCTGCGATGCTCAATGGGGCGCCCTCATGAAATGCGGCGGGAGGACGGCCTAAGCCGCCCTCCCGCCAGGGTGTGGGATTAGCGAAGACTCTTGACGGCTTCGACGATGTTGTCCGCGTTGGGGATGTAGAACTGCTCCAGCGGCGGGGAGAACGGCACCGGGCAGAACGGCGCGCCGACCCGCCTCACGGGCGCATCCAGGTAATCAAGCGCCTCTTCGGCGACCATGGCCGCGATCTCGGCGCCGGGACCGGCGAACTGCACGGCCTCGTGGGCCACGACCAGGGCGTGGGTCTTCTTGACGGAATCCAGGATGATGTCCTTGTCCAGCGGCTGGAGGCAGCGCGGGTCCACGACCTCGGCGTCGATGCCGTCGGCCTTGAGGCGTTCGGCCGCTTCCAGGGCGGCGTAGACCATCTGGGAGGTGGCCACGATGGTCACGTCCGTGCCCTCGCGCTTGACCTCGCCCTTGCCGATCTCGATGGTGTAGCTCTCGTCCGGGACCTCGCCGGACACGCCGTAGAGCAGCTTGTGCTCCAGGAAGACCACCGGGTTCTCGTCGCGGATGGCGCTGATCAGCAATCCCTTGGCGTCATAGGGGGTGGAAGGGATGACCACCTTGAGGCCGGGGATGTTCATGAACCAGGACTCCAGGGACTGGGAGTGCTGGGCGGCGGCGCCGATGCCCGCGCCCTGAGGCATGCGCAGGGTCATGGGCACGGTGGCCTTGCCGCCGAACATGAAGCGCATCTTGGCGGCCTGGTTGAACAACTGGTCCATGGCCACGCCGATGAAGTCCACGAACATGAGTTCGGCCACGGGCCGCAGCCCGGCGGCGGCGGCGCCGGCGGCAGCGCCGACGATGGTGCTCTCGGTGATGGGGGTGTCCATGACCCGCGACTCGCCGAACTGATCGAACAGCCCCTGGGTCACGCCGAAACAACCACCGAACTGCCCCACGTCCTCGCCGAGAATGAAGACGTTCTCATCCCGCTCCATTTCGAGCTTCAATGCTTCATTGAGCGCCTGAAGATATGTTTTTTCGGACATTGTACTCTCCGTTGGATTTATATGGATTCGTGAAAGGTGAACCGCCGCTTAGGCGTATACGTCGTCCATGAGCGCGCTGGTCGAAGGCATCGGGCTTTCCTTGGCGAACGCCACGGCCTCGTCCACGTCCTTGGCAATGCTTGCCTTGATCTTGTCCACTTCCGCCTGGGTCAAGGTCTTGCTTTCAAGCAGCTTGGCCTCGAAGCGGGGGATCGGATCCTTGGCCATCCACTCTTCCAGCTCCTCAACGCAGCGATAGGTGCAGGCGTCGCCCTCGAAGTGGCCGCGCCAGCGGTAGGTCTTGCATTCGATGAGCGAGGGGCCCTCGCCCTTGCGGGCGCGCTTGACGGCCTCGGTGACGGCCTCGTACACGGCCAGCACGTCGTTGCCGTCGACCACCACGCCGGGCATGTCATAGGCGGCGGCGCGGTCGGCGATGTCGACCACGGCCATGGACTTGCACTGCGGGCAGGAGATGCCGTAGCCGTTGTTCTCGTTGACGAAGACCAGGGGCAGCTTCCAGGCGGAGGCCGCGTTCAGGGCCTCCTGGGTGGTGCCCTGGTTGGAGGCGCCGTCGCCGAAGAAGCAGACGGTTACGTCCTTGGCCTTCTTGTACTTCGTGGCCAGGGCCGCGCCCACGGCCAGGGGACCGCCGCCGCCCACGATGCCGTTGGCGCCGAGGATGCCGAGGTCGAAGTCCGCGATGTGCATGGAGCCGCCCTTGCCCTTGCAGTAGCCGGTGGAACGGCCGAAGATCTCGGCCATCATCAGCTTCAGGTCGCCGCCCTTGGCCAGCAGGTGGCCGTGGCCGCGGTGGGTAGAGGTGATGGTGTCGGCGTCGGTCAGCACCGAGCAGGCGCCGGTGGCTACGGCTTCCTCACCGAGGTAGAGGTGTACGAAGCCCGGAATCTCGCCCGCGGCGAAGAACTCCTGCAGTTTCTGCTCGAACAAGCGGATCTTGTTCATGGTTTCATACATGTGAATCAATGTCTTCTTGCTGAGAGCCATTGCTTTCTCTCCTGTAGGTTATTTGGCCTTGGCGGCGCATCCGCAGGCCTGTTTGTCCGATCCGCCCGACCCTTCGCCCAGGTCCGTCTCGATGGAGACGGTCAGGGCGGCGCAGGCCACGACGATGTTGCTCACGCCCGGAGCGAAGCAGGGGACCTCGATCCCCGGCACGCTCATGCCGCCGGAGGTCAGGGTCAGCGTCTTCTCCCCGATGGGAATGCAGGCGAGCACCGCATCGCGGTCCACGCCTTCCGGGTTCGGGACGGCCACGTCCGCATGGACGTGCACCCCCTGGAATTGATCACGGCCGCAAATCTCCACGATGCCGCACAGGCATATGCGGGACACGGCGTCGCGGACCGCCCGCACGGCGGCCTTGGTCATGTCCTCTCCGTGCAGGTCTGCGGCGTAGCCGAGTTCTATAGCAAACCGTTTCAGTGCCATGGGTGCCCCCTAGACGATCATCATGCCGGGATTCTCCAGCATGTCTCCCAACTCGCGCAGGAAGGCCATGGCCGGAGCACCGTCCGTGGTCATGTGGTTGAAGGTCAGGGACAGGGTCATCATCTGACGGACGGCGATCTCGCCGTTGTGCACGGCAGGCTTCTCGATGACCCGGCCGACGCCCAGGATGCCGGTTTCCGGCGGATTGATGATCGGCGTGAAGCCGTCCATGCCGAGCATGCTCACATTGCTGATGGTGAAGGTGCCGCCGGAGATCTCGTCCATGTTCAGGCCGCCTTTGCGCGCCCGTCCGGCCACGTCCCGCACCTGGGTCCTGAGTTCTTCCAGGCCGTAGGTGTCGGCTTCCTTGACGTTGGGCACGATAAGCCCGTTGTCGATGGACACGGCGATGCCGAGGTTGACGTGCGGGTGCAGATGGATGCCGTCGTCCTGCAGGGTGGAGTTCATGATCGGATGCCGCTTGAGGGCGCGGCACACGGCGTAGGAGATGATGTCGTTGTAAGACAGGCGGTACTCCTTGTCGCGCTTGTTGCGCTCAAGCAGCTGCTTGCGCAGATTGACCATCTCCGTCACGTCCAGTTCCACGAACACCGTCAACTGAGCGGCATTCTGCAAGCTGGCCTGCATATTGTCCGCGATGAGCTTACGCACGCCGTCCATGGGCACGATGGTGTCCTTGGCGGCCTGGGGCCCGGCGGCGGGCTGGGCCGCGGACGGATTCATGGCCCGCAGGATGTCCGCCTTGGTGATCTTGCCGTCTTCGCCCGTGCCCGTGACCTGGCTGAGGTCCACGCCCTGCTTGCGGGCGAACTCGATGGCCTTGGGGCTGGCGTTGATCCCGGCAAAGGCGGAGTCGGCCGCGGCCTGGACGTCCTTGGCGGTGATCTTGCCGTCCTTGCCGGTGCCGGTCACCGTGGACAGGTCCACGCCCAGTTCCTTGGCCAGCTTGCGCGCGGCAGGCATGGCCGGGACGAACTTGCCGTCCCCGGCGGGAGCGGCGGCCGGAGCCTGGGCGGCGGCAGGGGCTCCCTCGGCGGCGGGTTCGGCCGCGGGTTGGGCCGCGCCTGCGGAAGCCGACGTCTCGACGGCCTCGCCCGGTGCGGCAATGATGGCCAGAACGGCCTGAATCGGAGCCATGTCCCCCTCGGGGACGATGATTTTGGCCAGGACGCCGCTGGCGGGCGCCTCGACCGAGTTGGTGATCTTGTCGGTCTCGACTTCGAACAAGGGTTCGCCGGCTTCGACCGGATCCCCTTCGCCCTTGAGCCAGCGTGCGACCTTACCTTCCTTCATGGTCAGGCCCCACTTGGGCATAATCACATCATGAGCCATAACCAAGTCCTCCTGGTTTTTTTTGCGTACGTTCAGGAGGGGATTGCAACGGGGGTGCCAAGCGTTATAGTCATGTTATTTCAATAAGATAACTCGACATTATACTATATATACGGGCCAAGTGTTCGGTGCACGAACAACTGGCAACCATTCTCCTGCAAACTGCCCGACACTCCCCATCACACTGATATCAAATAATTATTCGAGTGTTCGTTACCTGTGACGCGTTCGAAAATGGAACACTTGACAGTTTTCTACCCTTGGAGGACAAAAACCATGCGGTCATAAAATGATTTCTGGTGTCAGTACGGAGGTAAGGCATGCACTTGCTCCTCAGAGATGGAAATGGATTTGAAATACGACGGGATCCGCAGCCTGATGGGCACGCGGCGCTCCCCATATCGCGCGTCCGCGAACAGCGGGACGTCAAAGTCAACTATTCGAGCTGGAAGCAATTCGTCGAGGGTAAGCGGCTGAAGACCAAAAACGTGGACCCGGCCCTGCTTGCCTCCTGGCAGCGTTGCAAGGACATGGCCGTGGACCCGGCCCCACGCAGTTGCTGGGATTTCCTGCCCATGAACCAGTTGGAACAGTTTACCACAACCCTGGAAAAGATCTGCGGCGAGATCGAATCAACGGCCTACGAGGTCATCAAGGGCAAGGGCCTGCTGATCTCCATCGCCAACGCCGACGCCCGCGTGGCCCGCACCTGCGGCGACCTGGACGTCCTGCACGAGGCGGATCGTCTGAACTTCGGCCCGGGCGCCAACTGGGCGGAATCCTGCGTGGGCACCAACGCCATCGGCACTGCCCTGGCCACGGGCCGCCCCATGCAGGTCTTCGCCTCGGAACACTACTGCGAGTCCCACCATAGCTGGAACTGCACCGCGGCGCCCATCCTGGACCCGCGCGGCAATGTCTGGGGCTGCTTCGACATCTCCGGGCCCACCTATTCCGATCACTCGGGGGCCATGGACGTGGTCCTGCACGCCGCGCGCGCCCTGGAGCAAAACCTGAGCCGCCTCTATTGTTCCGAGCTGGAAGGCCAGATGGCCTCCCTGTTCTCCTCCATGTTCAACTCGGTCATGACCGGCGTGCTGTTCCTGAACAAGTCGGGCCGGATCACCAGCGCCAACAATACCGCCGAGATGCTGCTCAGCAAATCCGGCGGGGCGCTGCGCGGGCGCAAGGCCGAGGAACTCTTCGACATGGGCCCCTACCTGGCCCAGGCCAAGAACGCCTCCCTGTGCGAGCCGGTCATCGTCAAGTGCCTGATCAACCCGAACCTGTACATCCGGGTCATGCCGACCTTCAGCGCCAGCGGCGCGTGGCTCGACACCATCGTCACGGTCAGCGAGACCCAGCGCTCCCGCCGGTTCGCGGCAGGCTCGCGGCCCTCGGCCCGCAAACAGCCCGAACAGGAAGAGGTCAAGGGATTCGAGCACGTGCTGCACGCGAGCCAGGCCATGCGCAAGGTCATCCGCCAGGCGGCCAACGCCGCCCGGACCCCGTCCACCATCCTGCTGACCGGCGAGTCCGGCACCGGCAAGGAACTCTTCGCCCGCGGCATCCACCAGGCCGGTCCCAGGGCCAAATCCCCGTTCGTGGCCGTGAACTGCGGCGCGTTCTCCGAGGAACTGGTCCAGAGCGAGTTGTTCGGCTACCGCGAGGGGGCCTTCACCGGCGCGGTCAAGCGCGGCCGGGTGGGCAAATTCCAGAAGGCGGACAAGGGTGTCCTCTTCCTGGACGAGATCTCCGAGATGCCCATGTCCCAGCAGGTCAACCTGCTCCGGGCGCTGGAGGAGCGGGCCGTGGTCCCGGTGGGCGGCACCAGCCCCCTGCCCGTGGACGTGAAGATCCTGGCGGCCACCAACAAGAACCTGCGCGAGCTGGTGGACCAGGGGCGCTTCCGCGAGGACCTCTACTACCGCCTGAACGTGGTGACCATCGCCATCCCGCCGCTTCGGGAGCGCGGCAACGACGTCTCCCTGCTGGCCGAATACCACCTCAAGCGGCTGTGCACCTCGTTCGGCATCGACTGCCCGGAGATCGACGCGGAGACCAGGGACCTGCTCAAGGCCCACGAATGGCCCGGCAACGTCCGCGAGCTGATCAACTGCCTGGAATACGCGGCCAACAACCTGTCCGGTGACCTGCTCCTGCCGGAGCACCTGCCCCACTATCTCCTGGAGCGGACCAGCGGCCAAATCGTGGGCGCGGCGAGCCACTCCCGCGACAAGGGGTTCCTGCTCAAGCAGCGCGAGGCCAACGCCATCCGCGAAGCCCTGGACTTCCATGAGGGCAACATCAGCAAGACGGCCAAGGCGCTCGGCATCGGGCGCAACACCCTGTACGCCAAGATGGACCGTTACAACATCCAGGCCTGATTTCCTCCTCCGACCAAGCAATTCGAAGCCCCGCGGCGATGTCTCGCTGCGGGGCTTTCTTATGCCGGGGAATAGGAGGCTTCGCCCGGACGGGGGGCGGGCGGGACGGGAGGGTCCCGCCCGGTATGGAGGTGGCTAGTACAGGCCGCCCATGTTGGCGGCGGTGTGGATCGTGTCGGCGAAGAATCCGGCGCGTCCGGCCAGCTCGCCCATCAGGGCGAGCACGGGCAGCCAGGCCGGGATGGTCCTGGTCTTCCAGACCACGCCCAGACAGCCGAGCAGGACGAGCACGTGCGCCCAGTAGAAGGCCGAACCGAGCCAGGCTTGGCCGGTCATGCGCATGACCGTGCCGCCGGACAGCCATATCCACGGGGCGGCCAGGTTCAGGACCAGGCCGACCACCAGAGCCGTGGTGAAGATGCGGGCCATGAGCGGCGCGCGGCCGCCGCCCGCGAACCAACTGCCGAACCCCGCACCGAGGATCACGGCCGAGGTCAGGAAGAAGGCGAACGGCAGTCCGTTGTCCAGGGCGGGCAGGGCCGGGGGCGCATAGGTCATGCCCGCGGACACGATGACGCCCAGACCGAGCAGGGTGCCGAGCCAGGCCAGAGCGGGCTTGCCCGTGATCCCGGCTACGAGCACGGCCAGCACGGTCACGCCGGTGAACATCCCGGCGAACAGGACCTCGCGGCTAAGCCAGGCCGTGCCCAGGTGGTTGAGCGCCGTGGGCGCGGACAGGGGGTGCCCCAGGTGGAACAGGGAGCCGAGCATGCCGAACACCATGAGCCCGGCGATGAGCCCCCATTCGCGGCGGGCGCCGTGGTCTTCGGCGCCGGCCCCGTCGGCCGTGGTGCGCACCGCGCGCATCACGGTCACGCCGATGGCCGCCTGGGAGAATACGGTGAATACAACAAGCGGGAGTTCCATGGACTGCATGCCTACCTCCTGACCATCTTCGGGGTTTTGGGCAGGACGAACCGGGTGGACGGATTGAGCTCCTCCATCCGGGGATAGCCCGCCGGGTACTGGACCTCGTTGGTCCGCTCGAACTCGGCCAGGTCGATGAGCTGCAGGGCGTCCGTGGGACAGGCCTGCACGCAGGCGGGGTTGAGCCCCGCATCCAGCCGTTCATGACACAGGCTGCACTTCTCGGCCCGCTTCTCCACCGGGTTGTACTTGGGCGCGCCGTAGGGGCAGGAGCGGATACAGTTGCCGCAGCCGATGCACTTCTCCTGATGGTGGACGACCACGCCGTCCTCCTCCCGCTTGGTGTACGCCTCCACCGGGCAGACGTTCAGGCAGGCCGGGTTTTCGCAGTGGTTGCAGGCAAGCGACAGGAAGGCCCGCTCGCGATGGGGATAGATCTCCTCGCTCAACGGGTAGACCTGGCGCCAGACCACGCCCTCCACCTGATGATAGTAGTTGCGGCAGGCCATGGCGCAGGTGAAGCAGCCTATGCACCGCTCGGTATCGACCAGAAACGCGTATTGCTTTTTCATCATTGTCCTCCTAGGCCCGCTCGACGTTGGCGAACTGGTCGTGGATGGCCACGCCCGGAGCCCCGGCCTTGAACGCGCCCATGTCGGCGGATTCGTCGTCCACCAGGTTCTGGACGTTGTAGGCGTTGCCCCGTCCGAACCACGCCTCGTACATGAGCAGGCAGTCCTCGGCCACGTTGTCGGTCAGCTTGACCCGGGCCTTCTGCTCGCCCACCTTGTTGAAGACCCGGACCATGTCCAGGTCGCCGATGCCCTTCTCGGCCGCGGCCTTGGGGTGCATGTAGATGTACGGCTCCTTGTCGTACTCGTGCATCCAGTCCAGGTTCACGAACTGGGAGTGGAGCCCGAACTTGGTGTGCGGGGTGAGCAGGCGGAACTTGTCGTAGCGTTCGCGGCCGGCCTTGAACTCGGGCAGCGCCTTGTGGCCGTTCTGCGCGCACAGCTCGGACTTGAACTCGTACTTGCCCGACGGGGTGGCGAATTTGTGATCGCTCCACGCCGCAGAGGACTTCAGCCGGGCCTTGGCCGGGCCGTTGCGCAGGTCGGTCCAGTCGTTTATGGCGAACATGTCGTAGATGGACTGGTTGAATTCCTTCTCCATCCATTCCTTGGTATCGATTTCCTGGGGAAAGGTGCAGGAGCCGGGGGCCAGTTCGTTCATCTTTTTGGACAGGGCCGCCGCTATTTCGATGTTCGACTTGGTCTCGAACATGGGCTTGATGGCCTGCTCGTTGACCGACAGCCAGTAATGCCAATACGAAACGTTGACCGTCCACTCCTCGAACAGGGTGGTCACCGGCAGGACGATGTCGGAGTTGGCCACGGTCTCGTTGAAGAACTGGTCAACGGTGACGACCATCTCCAGCTTGTCGAAGGCCTTTTCCAGCTTGGGCCGGTCGAAGTCCTGGGCGAACGGGTTCTTGCAGGAGACCCAGAGCATGCGGATGTCCGGGTCCGTGGTGTCCAGGATGGCCTGGGCGGTCTTGTTGATGTTCACCGTGCGGTCGGTGTAGCTCGCGCCCGAGCCGCTGGTGAAGTCGAACTCGCCCTTGGCCGCGCCGCCCACGAATCCCTTGGACCCCTCGGGCTGCTTCTGGATCAGGGCGTGGTAGTTGAAGCCCCAGGTCTGGAGATGGCCGTAGCGCGCGCCGCCTCCTTCCTTGCCCACGTTGCCGGTCATGGCCACCAGCGCGTCGATGGAGCGCACGGACGCCCCGCCGTTGGTGTGGCGCTGCATACCGTAGCCTATCCAGATGGTCGCCGGGTCGGCGGTGGCGAACTCCTCGGCCACTTCCATGATGTCCTTTACCGGGATGCCGGACTGCTCGGCGGCCCACTCGACCGTCACGTTGTTGCGCAGGTAGTCGGCGAATTCGTCGAACCCGAGGCCGTAATTGCGGACAAAGTCCTCGTCCACCAGCCCCTTGTCCAGGATGTGCCGGGCCATGCCCAGGGCGAGCGCCCCGTCCGAGGCGGTCTTGGGCTGCCAGTAGACGTCGCCCTTGGCCGCGGTCTGGGTGAAGACCGGGTCCACGACCACGACCTTGGCCCCGCGCCGCTTGGCTTCCATGATGTATTTCATGGAGTGGACCGAGCACCAGGCCGGGTTCGCGCCCCAGACGATGACGTACTTGGCCTTGACCATGTCCTCGGGGTCGTTGCACCACATGTTGCCCATGTCGTAGTTCTGGGCGTCGATGCCCGCGGGCCAACACGGGGTGCCGACGAAGCGGGTGGTGTAGCCCAGCGAGGACATCATCCCTTCCACGCCGTAGTTGGTGATGCCGAAGTTTCCGGAATACTTGGTCATGCCCAGGCCGAGCAGGCTGCCGTCCTCCTCCTTGAGCTTGAGCATCTTCTTGGCGATCATGTCCAGGGCCTCGTCCCAGGAAACACGCCGCCACTTGCCGGACCGGCGGCCGTCCTGGACCATGGGGTACTTGACCCGGTCCGGGCTGTAGGGCCGCCGGGTATAGGCGTACCCTTTCACGCACAGGCCGCCGTCCGTGAAGGTGGACTCGGGCGCGCCCTCGATGAACCGGACGACCCCGTCCCGGACGTAGGTCTTGATGCTGCAGGTGTCGTAGCAATTGCGGGGGCAGGCGTTGCGGAAGGTCTGGTAGTCGCCTTCGCTGAACACGGCCGCCTCGGCCTTGCCCGGCACCAGCAAGGAGCACGGCAACATGGCCGCCGCGCCCGCGGCGGCGGCCCCTTGCAGAAAGCGCCGTCTGCTGAACGTACATTTTTTCGCTGTCATATGATCCTCCTCCAGATCACGTTGAAAGTTTGCCTATGCCTGTCCGGCCCCTGCCGCGGGCCGGGTGGCTTCAAGCCAGTTTTCGAGCGCGTCCACGGCCATCCGCACCGGCGCGCTCACATCCGGCTGCGCCTTCACGGCCTCGACAAAGGCCGGGACCCAGCCGGGCAGGTGCTCACCCAGGAGCCACTCCCGGACCTCGGCCGTGACGGCGTCGCCGCCCGCTCCTTCTTCCGGGTCCGGCATTGCCGCCGCCAGGTCCAGTTCGAAGGCCAGGTGGTCGTCCGGGGTCTGCCCCTGGTCCGGGACCATCAGCCCCAGAGCGCGGTAGGCATCGCGCACGGCCAGGGTCGGCTCGCCCATGAGCGCCGGTTCGGTCTGGTAGGCCGAGGCGAACGGCGGGGCCGGAACGGCCATGGGCCCGACAAAGAGCCGGTTGAAGTCGTACTCCGCGCCGGTCCAGTCGATGTCCCGGCCGAGGGTCAAATGAAAGTGATCGGAAACGGCGGCCGAGGCGCGCTTCAGGTCCGCCGCGTCGCGGGACGCGAAGAAATCCCGAAGGGCCCGGGCCCCGTCACGGGTGTGTGCGTGGTCCGCCATGATTTCCCTCCAGTGAACAACATACCAATTTCATGCTTAAGCACTATGATAATCTCGCCGGAGGGCGACAGACGGGAAAGTGGGGATAGAATGGGTAGGTCAGTCTACCCATTTAATACTCGGATCAGGCGGTCAGTCCCAGGGTCTTGAGGTGGGCGTACAGGCTGACGCTCTTGCCGTGCAGGCCGAGCTTGCGGCGGATGTTCTTGCGGTGGGTCTGGACCGTCTCCACCGAGATGTTCAGGGACTCGGCGATCTCCTTGGAGGGGTGCCCGGCCTGGATGAACTGGGCCACGCGGGTCTCCATGTGGGTCAGCTTGAGCAATAGCGGGTCCGAGCCCCCGCTGCCGGGCGCCAGCCGCGCCAACTGATCCTTGGCCACGGTCAGGTAGCCCCGGCGGATGGCCGCGTCGTCCTCGTTCTCGATCCGCTCCAGGGCGGGCAGGACCAGGTTGTTGACCTTGGCCGAGACCTCGCCCAGGAGCTGCTCCCGCTCGCGGTCGATGGATTGCAGCACGTTGCGCAGGGTGATGTTCATCTCCTCCAGCTGCTCTTTTTCGCGGCGCAGGGCCTCGGTGCGCTCGGAGACCACCCGCTCCAGCGTCTCGCGCTGCACGGCCTGGGCCGTGATGTTGGTCAGCATGATCATGTATTCGTCGCTGGCCATGGATACGCTGCCGATGGAGTTGATCTGCATGCGGTAGACCACGGCCTCGTCAAAGGGGCTCAACTCGCAGGACATGCCCACCGGATAGTACTTGAGCAGGTCCTCCAGGGACTGCCCTTCCACGGACAGGACGTCCCAGACCGACGCGCCGATGACGTCCGCCCGGTCCAGCACGGCCAGAACCGCCCGGTTGGCCTGGATCACCCGGCCGTCGCCGCCGACCACAAGGATCAGATCGGACGAGGCGTCCAGGATGTTCTCGTAGCGGCACTTCTCCAAGGTCAGCAGCCGGTTGGCCTCATCAAGCCGCTGGGCGGCCAGGTCCGGCAGGATGCGCGTCCAGTCGCGCACGAACAGGACCTCCAGGGCGTCGCCGTAGAGCCTGACGTGGCGGCGCGCCTGGACCTTGCTCTCGAACGACCCCTCCATCCTTTCGATCACGTCCACCAGGCTGTGGATGAAGGTTATGAAACAGCCGAGATACATGTCGGCGGTGATCCCGCGCATGCGGTGCCGCCGGGCGGACTCTATCTGCGGACGGCCCCACTCCCCTTCGTCGCGGATCAACCAAGGGAAATCCGGGTTGGGCAGCCCCATGTCCCGATGCATGCGCATGGGCGCGAGGAAGTCGCCGAGCGCCTGGAGGCAGTCGGCGCGCTTGGCCGTGGTGTGTTCCAGGTAGCCCGCCTGCTCCATGCGCACGGACCAGCGTTCGAGGAAGTAGTCCTCCTCCCGCTCCATGGCCAGGAGCATGTCCCAATGGTGCCGCTGTTCGCCGGACCGGTTCTTCATCGCGCCTCCCGCGTATATACCCAATGGATACCCATGCCTTGCAATATACCGGACCGGGCGTATGATCAAGCCATGAGAAATCGACACTCCCTCCCCTCCCTGACCGCGGCCTGCGCCGCCTTGATCATCGTCTGGGCCGCGCTTCTGTCCGCTCCCGCCCTCGCGGACCAGACCCGGTCGGCCGTGCCCGGCGGCGAGGTCCACCTGGCCGGGCCGTTCAAGGCCGGTCAGCCCGTGAAAGCGGTCTTCGACCTCAAGGGATACGCGCTCCCGGCCGGGGCCTACACGGCCGTCAACGTGGAGTTCCCGGTCCGGCCCGAGGGCGCCAAGCCCAAGGTCAGGCCCGGCTATCCCGAGACGGTCATGACCTTTGCCGAGCCCGGGACCTACCGCGTGCTCATCCTGCTCAACCAGATCAGCAAGGGCAGTTGCGGCGGGGTCAGCGCCAAGCCGCTCATCGAGGCGACCCTGGACATTGAGATCACGCCATAGGCGGACCGGCGCTCCCGGCCCATTCCGCCCCCCGGAAGGACACAATGCAAGCCGCCCCCGGTCCTCTCGGACCGGGGGCGGCTGCCTGCACGGAGTGTGCGCCCCGCTAAAACCGTTCGAACTCCCGGCCCGAGTCATCGGACATATCCAGTTCCACGGGCTCGGGCCTCGCCTGCGGACGGGACGCCTTCGGAGCCGGGCCGTGGGGCCGCGCGGGACGCCGGACGGCCGCCTTGGGCACGACGCGGGCCGGACGCGCGGGACCGGCCTCCGTGACCTTGAAAAAGGCCATGGTGGCTTGCAACTCCTGGGCCTGGGCGGCCAGTTCTTCGCTGGAGGCGGCCATCTCCTCGGTGGAGGACGCGCTCTGCTGGATGACCGTGTCGAGCTGGGTGACGGCCACGCTGATCTGGGCGGCTCCGCTGTTCTGCTCGTCGCTGGCCACGGCGATGTCCCGCACCAGCCCCGAGGTCTTGTTGATGTCCGGCACCAGACCGGCCAGCATGGTCCCGGCGCGCTCGGCCACGGCCACGCTGGAAGAGGACAATGCGCTGATCTCGGCCGCGGCCGTGCCGCTGCGCTCGGCCAGCTTGCGCACCTCGGCGGCCACCACCGCGAACCCCTTGCCGTGCTCTCCGGCCCGGGCCGCCTCGATGGCCGCGTTCAGAGCCAGGAGGTTGGTCTGCCGGGCGATCTCCTCGATGATGTTGATCCGCTCGGCGATGTCCTTCATGGCCGCCACGGTCTGGGACACGGCCTCGCCGCCCTCGGTGGCGGCCGACGCGCTCTGGGCGGCAATCCGTTCCGTCTGCCGGGCGCTCTGGGTATTCTGCTCTATGCTGCCGACCATCTGGGTCATGCTCGCCGAGACCTCCTCGGCGGCCGCGGCCTGTTCCGTGGCCCCCTGGCTCATCTCCTCGGCCGTGGAACTGATCTCGACGCTGCCGGCGGCCACGTTGTCAGCGGCCTCGCGGACGTTGGCAACCACCTCCTGGAGCTTCCCGACCATCTGCTGCATGGCGGCGAACGCGCCCACGGCGGGCTTGCTCCGGGCAAGGTTCAGGGTCAGGTCCCCTTCGGAGATGCGGTGCGCGATGGAGGCGATCAGCGAGGGCTCCTCGCCCAGTTGGCGGAGCAGGCTGCGAATGATGAGCAGGCTCAGCAGAACGCTGACCACGACCACACCCGCCAGGATCGAGATGATCCAGGCCTCGGCACTCCTGAAATTGGCGTCGCCCAGCGCGCTCTGCGCCCGGGCGCCCTTGAAGTTCTCGGCAATGAGCTTTTCCAGGTCGGCACTGGCCTCGGCAAACTCCTTTTCCGACCTGCCGCGCAGGAGCGCCTGGGCCTCGTCGTTCTTGTTGGCCCTGGAAAGGACGAGAAATTTCTCGTGCACAGCCATGTATTCCGACCAGGCCGTCCGGAAGTCGTTGAACAGCGCCCGCTCTTTCTCACTGGAGATGAGCGATGCATACTCCTCCGACGCTTCCTTGATCTTCGCCTTTTCCTGTTCCATGATTTTTTCGAATGACCTCATGCCCGCAGCATCGAGGGCCAGGGTATGCTGCAGTTCCGCGATCCGGAAATCCGAGGTCGCGGTATTGATCCTATTGACGTCGATTATGGAGGGGATCCAGTTCTCCACCATTATTGTCGAGTCCTCGTTTATTGAACCCAAGCTCATGACCGAGATGACTCCGAGCACAACGGCAAGTAAAATGATGCAGGCGAATGAGGCTGAGAGTTTCACAGAGATTTTTTCGAACGTCTTCACAGCGTGCTCCTTACAATGCGAAATGGACATATCTATTCGACTATTATGGTTATGAACAATTCAAACCAATGCGTAAAAACATACCGCTTCCACGTCGTATATTATAATATCAGAATAAACAATCACCATAATAACCTTATGCAATACAGAGCAGTGGCATACAGTACATTGCATAACCAATAGAATAGCCGATCCGCAGGAACGACATACGCATTGGTTTCCTGCCCCGTTGCAACGCTCCTTCATGCAACGAAGCAAAAACGGACAGGGAACGCTTCCCCGGCATGCGCGGGCCGGACGCAAAAAGGCCCGGAGTCTTCCGACTCCGGGCCTTGCCGTTTGCGGGCACGGGCCCGTTACTTGCCGTCCGGCCCCCGGCCGAGCGGCAGCTTGGTGAAGCGCCCGCCGTAGAGGATCGGGTCGCCCTTGTAGCCGAGCTTTTTGAAGTCGATGTAGTCGGACTTACCGATCAGCTCGCCCACGTCGCGGCCCATCATCCGGAGCAGTTCGAAGTCCGCGCCCTTTTCCGTCAGCTCGCGGAACTTCGCGCCGCGCGAATCCTGGTGGCAGCGGTCGCAGGTCCGCTCACCCCTGAGGCTGTCGTGGCACTGTGCACAGGACAGGGCGTGCTCCTTGGGCATGACCTCGTGCTCGATGCGCCAGTACATGTTGGTGGCGACCCACATGTACTCGCCGCTGTAGGGCAGGCCCGCCTTGGCCATGCCCTCCTTGAACGCGGCCTGCCAGTCGGTGCCCTTCCAGAAGGCGGACGCGTCCTCCTTGTCGTACGGGAAGAGGTGCGGCACCAGCAGGTAGCGGTTCTTCGCGTCCGCGGGCTGGATGCCCGCCATGATCTTGAACGGCGTGATCTTGGAGTGCGGATCGTCCAGGGAGCCCACCGGGCGGGTGATGTCCGTGACCACCATGGCCGCCTTCTGCTCGGGCGTCAGGTGCTCGCCGGGGCGGAACCCCTTGGCCGACGGTTCGATCAAGTCGCCCAACAGGCGGCGCTCCATGAACCCGTTGTACCATTCGTAAGTGGGCTTGGCCGCCTCCTTCCAGCGGAAGTCGCCCTTCATCCAGGAGTAGTCCGGCTTGCCGTACTTGTCCTTGTGCACCTTGCGCTGCTTGTCGCCCGCCGTGGACCAGTCCCACCAGGTCTTGGTCGCCGCGCACTTGGAGTAGATGGGCGAATGGCAGGTGTTGCAGGCCACGGTCTCGCTGTGCTTGTTCAGGTGATGGTCGAGCAGACTGTCGCCGTAGTGGGGCTTGGACGTATGGCAGTCCTCGCAGGCGCGGAACCCCTCGGCCACGGGCACGGAGGTGGACCGGCCCGAGATCTTGTGGTTCCGGGTCTTGTGGCACTCCACGCACTGGAAGTCGTAGCCGCCCATGTGCACGTCGCAGTTGCGGTCCGGCCAATACAGCTGGGCCGACATGTCCGCGTGCTTGACCGCATCGCCCCCGCCGCCGCTGAAGTGGCAGACGCCGCAGGTCTTGCGGCTGGTCGGGCCGACGTTCCTGGCCACGTAGACCATGTCCACCTTGGGGTCGGGCATGCCCGCCGCGGGCGGGGCCTTCTTGTAGCTGCCCGTGGTGTCGTGGCAGACCAGGCAGTCCATATTCTCCTGCTTGGAGAAGTCGAAGGTCTTGTCCTTCCAGCCGTACCCGGCGTGGCAGGAGGTGCAGCGCTTCTCGTTGCTGATGACCGACAGGCAGAAGTTGTTCAAGGTGGTCGTGCCCTTGCCGGACATGACGCTCTTGCGATGTTCGACCGTATACGGCGACGGGCCGCGCCACAGCCAGTGGGCCGTGGTCAGCATGTCCTCGCCCGCCTGCTCGTGGCAGCGCAGGCATTCCCTGGTGACCTGCTGCGGGGTGGGGTTCTCCGGGAGCTTGACCAGCTCCCTGTGGTCCACCGGGCGCTTGGCGTGGCAGCCCTCGCAACTGACCGGCCCCTTCTTCATCTTCTCATGGCAGTTCATGCACTGCATGTGGTAGGCGGCCTTGAGCCCGATGCGCTTGGGGTCCTTCTCGGAGAAGGATTCCTGATGGCAGGAGCGGCAGGCCATGATCTCCGGGGCCGCAGGGTCCTCGGGACGGTAGTGGTGGCAGGAGGCGCAGTCGCCGCCGAGCGCGGCCGCGTGCTTGGCGTGCATGAAGCGCACGGGCTCGTACTTGCGCTCGTAGGTGTCGACCAGTTCGCTGTCGAGCAGGATGTAGCTCTGCTTCATGTCCTTGGGGCCGATGCCCAGCTTGCGCAGCCGCTGCTGACGCAGGGGCAGGTCCTCCATGAGTACCTTCTCCACGTAGGGATGCGGCTTGCGGGCCATCTGCTCCGCCTTGACCTCGTCCACCGGCGACCAGCCCTCGGGCTTGGGGGTCAGGTCCTTGCGGGACTTGACCACGGGCTCGGCCTTGCCGGCCGGAGGTGTGGCGGTCCAGGCCGGAACCATGGTCCACAGGACCACGGCCGTGACGGCCAGCGCCGACCATCCGAGTAGCTTCCTCGACTTGGTCTTCATCGGGACACCTCCTGTCGTTGGGCGGACAACACCGGAAACCAGGTCACGATCAGCCTATAGAGGAAGAAGATCGTGGCCACGGCCCCGGCGGTGACGAGTATCTCGCCGATGGCCGGATAATACGGATGGTTCGCGTACGGGGCCTTGAACGAGACCACGAACACGTTGAACCGGTTGAGCATGACACCCGAGACGATGAGCAGGGCCGCGGTGAACAGCCACCTTCGCGAGCGGCGCACCGCCGGGAAGAGCAGCATGACCCACGGCAGGATCACCCCGAGCCCGACCTCCACCAGGAAGGCGTTGCTCTGGGCCGAACCGTCCAGCAGGGTGGCGTACGCGCCCCGCGAGACCAAGTCCCCGACCTTGATGGCCAGGTACACGCCGAGCAGCAGGATGGTGATCCGGGACAGCGGCGTGAGTACGTTCATCTCCGACTCCAGCCTGAGCGAGGAGGTGGCGATGGTCGTCTCCACGATGACCATGGGATAGCCCACGGCAAAGGCCGAGGTCAGGAAGAGCAGCGGTTGCAGCGGCGTGGCCCACAGGGGCGACGTCTTGGTCGGGGCGATGACCATCAGGGTGCCCAGGCTGGACTGGTGCATGCAGGACAGCACCACCCCGAGGATGATGAAGACCCACATGGTCTTGTCCAGGATGCGGTCCAGGAAGGCCAGCAGCCTGATCTTGCCGCCCAGCCGCTCGGCCAGGACCGGGATGAACTCGATCCACAGCACGGTCACGTAGGCCATGACGCACATGGCCACCTCGAACAGGGCCGAGGTGTGGTTCTGGTAGACGACCGGCTTCCAGATGGCCCAGGACCGCCCGATGTCGAAGAACACGGCCAGGGCCACGAAGGTGTAGCCGAGCGCGGCGGTCAGCAGCGCGGGCCGGGTCACGGCCTCGTAATAGTGGCGCCCCAGGATGTGCGCCAGGAAGGCGGTGGTGAACCCGCCCGCAGCCAGGGCCACGCCCGAGGCCACGTCCAGTCCGATCCAGATGCCCCAGGGGTAGTGGTTGTTCAGGTTGGTCACGGCGGCCAGCCCGTAGGTGTAGCGGACGATGAGAGTCAGGGCCGCCCCGATCATCAGGGCCAGCATGACCAGCACGCCCGGGGTCCAGAAGGGCCGGTCGATGGGTTGCGGCTTATGCGTCATGGCCGTCCTCCTTGTCGTGCGTGTCGGCGTCGTGCTTGCGGGAGGTCGCGCCCATGACCGCCCCCAGGACCCCGAACAGGGCCAGCGGCGACCACAGGTAGCTGAACAGCGAGCTCTGGATGGTCTCCGTGGTCTGCGGCATGGGCCGGGTCGGCAGCTTCTGGAAGCCGACCTTCCCGAACTCCACGTTGGAGATGTACAGCCAGCTCGTGCCGCCCACTTCCCGTTCGCCGTAGATATGGTCGATGTACTTGCCGGGATCGCCTTCGATGCGTCCGCGAGCCAGCGTGAGCAGCTCGCTGCGCCGCCCGAAGGTGATGGCCTCCACCGGACAGATGGACGCGCAGCCGGGCTTGCCGCCTTCCTTGGAGATGCGCTCGAAGCAGAACGTGCACTTGCGCACCCTGGGCAGGATGGGCCGGTCGTACTCGTAGGCCGGGATCTCGAAGGGGCAGGCGGCCATGCAGTAGCGGCAGCCGATACACTTGTTCACGTCGTAGTGCACGGCACCGTTGTCCTTCTTGGTCAAGGCCCCGGTGATGCAAGCCGACACGCAGGCCGGGTCCTGGCAGTGCATACACTGTACCTTGACGAAGGTCGGCACCAACTTGTCGCGCTCGTCGATGCGGCCCGTATAATAGCGGTTGATGACCGTGAAGGTGTTCTGGTCCGGCCGCCGCTTGGCGTCCAGCACGGTCAGGTCGTCGAACTTCACGGCGGGTTCGGGCAGGTCGTTGACCTCCTTGCACGCCTGCTCGCACTTGCGGCACCCCACGCACCGGGTCAGGTCCACCAGGCAGCCGTAGGGGTCGGGCGGCGCCTTGGATTGCCAGGCCTGCGCAGTGCCGGGCATGGTCGAGGCCGCCCCCGCGATCCCCACTGCCCCCAAAAATCCTCTGCGGGAAATTGTCATTGCTATACCTCCTTACATTCCAATCCATTATTGGATATTCACGCATATACTGTAGGAGAATTTTCCGATCGTCACATTGATCGTGATCAACTATTTGCAAAACCTTTCCCGCACGCGGCCAGGCCGGTCCCGAGGGCGCCGTCGAAAAAAAGGGTGCGCCCGGAGCGGGACGCCGCGGGCGCATCAACCCGCCGTATTCATACGGCGATTCCCCGCGCGGTGACACGGCCCGGCCGTCCGGGCCCGCATTCCTGGGCGAAGACCCATTGTGTTTGCGAATCTTTGCAATTATAAACGCGGTCAGTGTGAACCGAACAACCGTCCGCCGGGTACCGGCGGCTTGACGGACATCCGGCGCCCGCCTGTCGCGGGGCTCCATACATGGAGGGCACGTGCCTCGCTCGCATTTCTCGAAACGCAACGGAAACCGGCCCCGGAGCAAGGTCCTCGGCCGTGTGTCCGCCGGGCTGCTCTGCCTGGTCCTCGTCTGCCTGCTCGCGGCCTGCGGGGGCAACGACAAGAAGGCCCGGCGCGAACGGGTGGTCCCGGTCACGGCCGTGGCCGCCGTGCGCGAGGACGTGCCCGTGACCCTGTCGGCCGTGGGCAACGTCACCCCGCTGGCCTCGGTGGAGATCAAGTCCAGGGTGGGCGGGATCATCGAGAGGCAGCTGGTCCAAAACGGCCAGGACGTGAAGGCGGGCGACCTGCTCTTCCAGGTGGACCCGCGGCGCTTCGACCTGGCCGTAAAAGAAGCCCAGGCCCGCCTTGACCGCGACCGCGCCCACCTGAACAAGGCCAAGGAGGACCTGCGCCGCTACTCCAAGCTGCGCGACCTGAACGTGGTCGCCCAGGAGCAGTACGACAACACCTATGCCGAGGCCACGTCGCTGGAGAACACCATCCGGCTGAACGAGGCCGCCCTGGAACAGGCCCGCCTCGACCGGGACTACGCCGCCATCCGCGCGCCCATTTCCGGGCGCGTCGGCATCGTCCAGGTCAACGTGGGCAACGTCATCAAGGCCAACGACGACCGCACGCTCTGCGTCATCAACCAGATCAGGCCGATCAACGTCTCCTTCACCCTGCCCGAGCGCTACCTGGGCGAGATCATGGAACGCCGCAGACAGGGCCCCATACGCGTGTCCATCACCCCGTCCGGCACGAGCTCCACGCCGGTCGCGGCGGACCTGGCCGCCGTGGACAACGCCGTGGACACGACCACGGGCACCATCCGGCTGCTGGCTTCCTATCCCAACGAGGACACCCGCTTCTGGCCCGGCCAGTTCGCCCGGGTGGAGCTGACCCTGCGGACCATAAAGGGCGCCCTGCTCCTGCCCACCGGGGCCGTGCTCCAGGGCATGGAGGGGCCGTACGTGTACGTGGTCAAAACGGCCGAAAACGACCCGGCGTCCGGCACCGTGGAGGCCAGGCAGGTGGCCACCTCCCACATCGTGGGCAGGCGCACGGTCGTGGACTCCGGCATCGAACCCGGTGAGCTGGTGGTCCTGGACGGCCAGGTGGGCCTGAGCCCCGGCGCCAGGGTGGCCGTCAAGAACGGGCAGGCCAAGGGCGGTGAAAAGCCGCCGGCCGAGGGCGGGCAATAATGAACCCGTCCGCCATCTTCGTCCGCCGCCCGATCATGACCACCCTGGTCATGATCGCCATTCTGGTCTTCGGCATCATGGCCTACCTGCGCCTGCCGGTGTCCGACCTGCCCAGCGTGGACTTCCCGACCATCGAGGTCTCGGCCCAGCTCTCCGGGGCCAACCCCGAGACCATGGCCTCGTCCGTGGCCACCCCGCTGGAGAAGCAGTTCTCGACCATCGCGGGCCTGGACTCCATGACCTCCATCTCCAGCCTGGGCAGCACGCGCATCACCCTCCAGTTCGACCTGGAGCGGAACATCGACGACGCGGCGCTGGACGTGCAGTCGGCCATCACCACGGCGCTGCGGCGGCTGCCCGACGACATGACCTCCACGCCGAGCTTCCGCAAGGTCAACCCGGCGGACTCGCCGATCCTCTATCTTTCGCTCTCCTCGCCGACCATGCGGCTGTCCGACGTCAACGAATACGCCGAGAACTTCATGGCCCAGCGCATCTCCATGGTCAACGGCGTGGCCCAGGTCATGGTCTACGGCTCCCAGAAGTACGCGGTGCGCATCCAGCTCTCGCCCGAGAAACTCTCGGTCATGGAGCTGGGCGTGGACGAGGTGGCCGAGGCCGTGCGCAAGGGCAACGTCAACCTGCCGGTCGGCACCGTGGCCGGACCGGTGCGCGAGTACATCGTCCGGTCCAACGGCAAGCTGATGAACGCCGAGGACTACAAGCCACTGGTGGTGGCCTGGCGCAAGGGCGCGCCCGTGCGCCTGTCCGACGTGGCCGACGTATTCGACTCCGTGTCCGAGACCCGTCGCCGCAACTGGTACAACGGCCAGCCCGGCATGGTTCTGGCCATCCAGCGCCAGCCCGGCACCAACACCGTGGACGTGGTCAAGGCCGTGCGCGCCCTGCTGCCGTCCATGCAGGCCCAACTGCCCGCCGCGGTCGACCTCAACGTGCTCTACGACCGCTCCGAGTCCATCAAGGAGTCCATCGAGGACGTGCAGTTCACCCTGCTGCTCACCGTGGCCCTGGTCATCACGGTCATCTTTCTCTTCCTGCGCAGGCTGTCGGCCACGATCATCCCGAGCCTGGCCCTGCCCATGTCCGTCATCGGCACCTTCGCGGTCATGTACCTGTACGGGTTTTCCCTGAACAACATCTCGCTCATGGCCCTGACCCTGTCCGTGGGCTTCGTGGTGGACGACGCCATCGTCATGCTCGAAAACATCGTCCGCCACGGGGAGATGGGCAAGTCGACCATGGAGGCGGTCATGGACGGTTCGAGGGAGATCGCCTTCACCATCGTGTCCATGACCATCTCGCTGGCCGCCGTGTTCCTCCCCGTGCTCTTCATGGGCGGCATCGTCGGCCGTCTGTTCCACGAGTTCGCGGTGACCATCTGCGCCTCCATCCTCATCTCCGGGCTGGTCTCCCTGACCCTGACCCCCATGCTGTGCAGCCTGATCATCAAGCCGCAGGAAGGCGAGCAGCGCCACGGCAGGCTCTTCAACCTGTTCGAGCGGGGCTTCAACGGGCTGCGGGACGTCTACGCCCACACCCTGGACTGGACGCTCAGACACCACCGGCTGACCATGCTCGCCTCGATCCTGGTTCTGGCTCTGACCGTGGTCCTGTTCCGGGCCATCCCCAAGGGGTTCCTGCCCACCGAGGACGCCGGGCGGCTGATGGTCCGCACCGAGGCCGAACAGGGCGTGGCCTTCGACATCATGAAGCAACGCCAGCAGGCGCTCATGCACATCCTGGCCACGGACCCGGCCGTGGAAAACTACATGTCCGTGGTCGGCGGGGGCGGCCCCAACCGGGGCGGCAACTCCGGGCGGCTGATGGTCGACCTCAAGCCGCGCCGCGAGCGCGGCAGCATAGACGTGATCCAGCAGCGACTGCGGGCCAAGCTCTCGCAGGTGCCGGGCATCCGGGCCTACGTGTCCAACCCCCCGGCCATCCGCATCGGCGGGCGCAGCTCCAAGGGGCAGTACCAGTATACCCTCCAGAGCCCCGGCACCGAGCTGCTCTTCCAGGCCGCCGCGAACATGGAAAAGCGCATGCAGGACCTGCCCGGCATCCAGGATGTCTCCTCGGACATGGAGTTCGACAACCCGGAACTGAACATCGACATCGACCGCGACAAGGCCTCGGCGCTGGGCATCTCCGCCTACCAGATCGAGGACGCCCTCTCGACCTCCTTCGGCAACCGCAAGATTTCCTCCATCTACGCGCCCACCGACACCTACGACGTGATCATGGAGCTGGCCCCGCAGTACCAGTCCAACCCGGACGCCCTGGCCATGCTCTCGGTGCGCTCCCAGAACGGCAAGCTCGTGCGCCTGGAGACCCTGGCCAAGTGGGGCCTGGGCGTGGGGCCGCTGTCCGTCAACCACTCGGGCCAACTGCCGTCCGCGACCATCTCCTTCAACCTGGAGCCCGGCGAGTCGCTCGGCTCGGCCGTGGACGCGGTCTCCAAGCTGGCGGCCGAGGTCGTGCCCGCATCCGTATCCACCAGCTTCCAGGGCGAGGCCCAGGCCTTCCAGGATTCCATGCGCGGGCTGTGGGTCCTGCTGGTCATGGCCATCCTGGTCATCTACCTGGTCCTCGGCGTGCTGTATGAGTCCTTCGTCCACCCGCTGACGATCCTGTCCGGCCTGCCGTCCGCGGGCGTGGGCGCGCTGCTGACCCTCATGCTCTTCGGGCAGGATCTGAACATATACGGGTTCGTGGGCATCATCATGCTCATCGGCATCGTCAAGAAGAACGCGATCATGATGATCGACTTCGCGGTGGAGGCCCAGCGCGAACACGGCCGGGGCGCGGCCGCGGCCATCCGTGAGGGCGCGCTCATCCGCTTCCGGCCGATCATGATGACCACCATGGCCGCGCTCATGGGCACCCTGCCCATCGCGCTCGGCCTGGGCGCGGGAGCCGAGGCCCGGCGTCCCCTGGGCCTGGCCGTGGTAGGCGGCCTGCTGGTCTCCCAGCTCCTGACCCTGTACTTCACCCCGGTCTACTTCATGTACCTCGATGCGGCCCAGCAGTGGCTGAACCGGCTTTTCGGCCGGACCCGGCGGCAGGCCGCCCCGGAATAGGCGACATCCCCGCCGCGCCATTCCCCGCCTCTCCCGCTCCGGCCGCCGTCGCCATTTCCGGAGCTGTCATCCCGCACAGAATTATCATTTGACCCGAGCGATAGATGCTCTATTATAGGGATAATCGAAAGGTTCTTTCCACTAACGGCATCGGCGGATACCATATGGCCCTCTTTCGCTCCATTCTGCTCACCGTTCTCCTAGCGGCGCTGGGCGGCTTGGCGGCCCCCCCGGCCCAGGCGCGGGACACCGTCCGGCCGGTCCTCAAGTCGGCGAGCGAACTCGACTATCCGCCCTTTGCCCTGGCCCTGCCCGACGGCACCGCCGACGGCTTCTCCGTGGAACTGCTCCGGGCCGTAGCCGAAAAGGCCGGGCTCGGAATCCACTTCAAGACCGCTCCCTGGGCCCAAATCAAGCAGGCGCTGGCCGACCGCGAGCTCGACGTCCTGCCCCTGGTCTCCTATTCCAAGGAGCGCGACGCCTATTTCGACTTCTCCATTCCCTATCTCCAGATGCACGGCTCCATCTTCGTGCGCAAAGGCAACACGGACATCCGGAGCGAGGCGGACCTCAAGGACAAGACGGTCCTGGTCATGCGCGGGGACACGGCCCAGGAATACGCCGAGCGCAACCATCTGGCCGGCAAGCTGGTCCTGACCCGGAGCTACGACGAGGCCATGCGACAGCTCTCCGCGGGGCGGTATGACGCTGTACTGGTTCAGCAGGTGGTCGGCTGGCAAATCATCAAGAAGCTCGGCCTGACCAACATCAAGGACGTGCGCACCGACCCTCTGGACCCGAGCCTGCGGCCCGAGGGACGGTCCATAACCGGGTTCGTCCAGAAATTCTGCCTGGCCGTGCCCGAAGGCGACCACGCCCTCCTGGCCCGCCTGAACGAGGGGTTGGCCATCGCCTTCGCCGACGGCACCTACGACCGGTTGTACATCAAGTGGTTCGGCCCCATCCTGCCCAGTCCCGAGCCCACCTTCATGCAGTTGGCCCGCCAGTCCCTGGTCTTCGTCCTGCCCGTGGCCCTGCTCATGGCCCTGGGCGGTCTCATTTTCCTCAAGATCCAGGTCAACCGGAAGACCGCCCACTTGCGCGAGGAGGTCGAGCAGCGCAAGCGGGCCGAGGCCCTGGTGGCCAGAAGCCGGGAGTGGATGCACTCCCTGCTGGACCACCTGCCTGTGTCCGTCTATCTGCAGACTCGGGAGCACGAGATCACCTTCGCCAACGAGCAATTCCGCTGCGGCCACGACAAGGACACCGGGCGGCCCTGCCACGTGGTCCTGTACGGCAAGCCCGACCCGTGCGTCCCGTGCCGGGTCCAGCAGGTCCTCGACTCGGGCGAGGCCCTGACCTGGGAGACCCAGGGGCCCGACGGCACGGCCCTGCTCGTCCACAACGTCCCGTTCCGGAACATGGACGGCTCCCCGGTGGTCCTGGCCGCGGCCATGGACATCAGCGAGATGAAACGCATCGAGGAGGCCCTGCACGAGAGCGAGCACCTGTACCGCACCCTGGTCAACAACATGCCGGACATCGTCATGCGGTTCGACCGGGACGGACGGCACCTCTTTGTCTCCGAGAACATTGTGGACGTCTCGGGCACCCCGGCCGAGGAAATCATCGGCAAGACCCACCGGGAACTCGGCCTGTCCGAAGCGCTCTGCGCCTTGTGGAAGGACCGCATCCGCCAGGTCTTCGAGAGCGGCGAGCCCCTTGGGACCGAGTTCGACGTACAGTGGGGAGGCCGGTCCTGCCGGTTCGACTGGCGGCTCTTCCCGGAACGGGACGAGACCGGTGCCATTCAGACGGTCTTTTGCCTGGGCCGCGACATCACCCGTCAGCACACCCTGGAAAAGGAGTACCAGCTCCTGTTCCGCAAGATGCTCGACGGATTCGCCTCCCATGAGATCATCTGCGACGAGACGGGCAAGCCCGTGGACTACCGCTTCCTGCGGGCCAACCCGGCCTTCGAGCGACTGACCGGCGTGGCGGTCGCCGACATCGTCGGCCGGACCGTGCTCGAAGCCTTTCCCGGCATCGAACCGTATTGGATAGAAACTTACGGCAGGGTGGCCCTGACCGGCGAACCCGTCAACTTCGAACACTACGCGGCCTCGCAGGACAAGTACTTCAACGTCAGCGCCTTCCGGCCCGCGCCCGGCCAGTTCGCCTGCATCTTCTCGGACATCACGGAACGGGTGAACACGGCCAGGGCCCTGGTCGAGGCCAAGGAACTGGCCGAATCCGCCAGCCGGGTGAAATCCGAATTCCTGGCCAACATGAGCCATGAGATCCGCACCCCGCTCAACGGCATCATGGGCATGCTCCAGCTTCTGCGCTCCGGGGACCTGACCGAGGAGCAGGCCGAGTACGCGGCCTATGGCATCGAGGCGAGCAAGCGACTGACCCGGCTGCTCACGGACATCCTCGACCTGTCGCGCATCGAGGCGGGCAAGCTGGAAATCCGCGAAAATCCCCTGAACCTCCGGGACATCCTGGACGGGCTGGAACAGATGTTCACCGTGGCCGCCCGATCCAAGGGGCTGACCCTGGACTTCGACGTGCCAGGCGACCTGCCGGAGAGGCTCCACGGGGACGACACCCGCATCCAACAGGTCCTCGTCAATCTCATCGGCAACGCCATCAAGTACACCGAGGTCGGCGGGGTGGCCGTGGCGGTCTCGACGCTGCCCAGACGGCGGCCGGAAGTGGTCCACGTGCTCTTTACGGTCACGGACACCGGCATCGGCATCCCCGACGACAAGATGGGGGCCATCTTCGAGCACTTCACCCAAGTCAGCGGCGGCTTCACCCGCCACTACCAGGGGGCCGGGCTGGGGTTGGCCATCTCCAAGCGCATGGTCGGCCTGCTCGGCGGGTCCATGGCCGTGGACAGCACGCCCGACCTGGGCACGACGTTCTGCCTGTGCGTGCCCATGCGCACGGCCGAGAAAGGCCCGGCCGACACCGTGGTGCGCATTTCAGAGGCCCCGGCCCCGGCCCTGGACATCCTCCTGGCCGAGGACGACAAGGTCAACAGCCTGGCCGTGTCCGGCCTGCTCCAGCGCATGGGCCACCGGGTCCGGACCGTGGACAACGGCAAGATGGCCCTGACCGCCCTGCGCAGCGAGCACTTCGACCTGGTCTTCATGGACATCCAGATGCCGGTCATGGACGGGGTGCAGGCCACGCAGGCCATCCGCGAAGGCGAGGGCGGGCCGGACAATCGCTCCATTCCGATCATCGCCATGACCGCCTACGCCATGAAGGGCGACCGCGAGAATTTCCTGGACAAGGGCATGACCGACTACATCGCCAAGCCTCTGGACAAGAGCGACCTGGAGAGCGCCATCCGGCGGACTGTCATGTAGCCGTACCCGAGGCGCTTCCCTCCTTCGCGGACGCCTTCGGGACGATTCATCCCGCGAGTTCGTTCATTTCCGTACAATTTGGGTGAATATTCTCTTCCGCCGCAATTTTTCCCTTGCAAGTAGCGGACGTTTGCTATCAACTTAGAAAATCGGAAATACCCCTTCCCGGGGCAGCTCCCATCTTCGCAACACTCTTTTTCACAGGTGGCCATCATGCTGCACATTTCCAGAGACGACTGCGTCAACACCGAAACGGCGACCCGGAAGGAATGGATCGACGTCAACGGTCTCGGCGGCTATGCGTCAAGCACCATCATCAACTGCCACACCCGGAAATACCACGGTCTGCTGGTCGCGGCCCTCAAGGAACCCAGGGGACGGTTCGTCCTGCTCTCCAAGCTGGAGACCTCGCTTTTGGCCAACGACCGCGAGTTCCTGCTCTCGTCCAACAAGTATCCGGGCGTGTACCACCCCACCGGGCACCAGTTCGTGAACTCGTTCGACCAGGATCTCTACCCGTCCACGACCTACCGCATCGGCGATGCGCTCATCCGCAAGTCCTTTCTCATGGTCCACGGCAAAAACACCGTGCTGGTCTGCTTCGAGCTGCTCGAAGGCAAGGTCAAGCCCGCCCTGCGCCTGCGCCCGCTCCTGGCCTACCGGGACATCCACGGGTTGACCCGCGAGAACATGTTCCTGCGGCCCAAGTCCTACCCCGAGAAGAACGGCCGCAAGATCCAGCCCTACGAGGGCATGCCGCCCCTGTACATGGGCACCAACCGGGCCTCGGAGTTCTTCCCCGGCCCCAAGTGGGTCTACAACATCGAGTACATCATGGAGCGGGCGCGCGGTTTCGACTACCAGGAGGATCTCTTCTGCCCCGGCATGTTCGAGACCCGCCTGGAAAAGGGCAAACCCGTGATCTTCGCCGCGTCCGTGGAGCCGCTGGGCAACCTGGAGCGCCAGCGCAAGAAGGAGGTAGCCCGGCGCGAGGCCGAGTTCGCGGTCTGCAAGGAGCGCAGCAAGTCCGTGCAGTGGCTCAAGTATTTCTCCGGCCAGTTCCTGATCCGCAACGCCTCCGGGCTGGCCTCGGTCATCGCCGGCTACCACTGGTTCGGCGAGTGGGGCCGCGACACCATGATCTCCTTGCCCGGCCTGACCTTCCACGCCGGACGCCGGGAGTTTGGCGAGGAGGTCCTGGCCGCCTACGCCGGGCTGACCCGCGACGGGCTCCTGCCCAACTACCTGGACCAGAACTCCGACCACCTGGCCTACAACTCGGTGGACGCCTCCCTGTGGTTCTTCTGGGCCGTGCAGGAATACCTCAAGGCCAGGGGCAGCAGGAAATTCGTCATGGACAAGGTCTATCCGGCCCTGCGCGACATCGTGGCCGCGCACCTGGACGGACGCGTGCCCCTGTGCGGGCTCGACCAGGACGGCCTGCTCTTCGCGGGCAACGAATACACCCAGTTGACCTGGATGGACGCCCAGGCCTACGGCCGCCCGGTCACCCCGCGCCACGGAGCGGCCGTGGAGATCAACGCCCTGTGGTACAACGCCCTGCGCTTCTTCCTGGAGCTGGCCGAAAGCGAGGATGACGTCCTGGCCGGGCGGGCGCGGGAAGCCGCGGAACGACTCCACGCCCACTTCACGGCCCGGTTCTGGAACGACCGCGACAACTGCTTAAGCGACGTGGTCAACGAACACGGCCAGGACCGGAGCATCCGGCCCAACCAGATCTTCGCCCTGTCCCTGCCGCACACCATGCTCGATTTCCACCACATGCGGGCGGTCATCGGCGTGGTCCAGGCCCACCTGCTGACCCCGTACGGACTGCGCACGCTCTCGCCCCGGGACCCGGCCTATTCGCCCTACTACAAGGGCGACGCCGACGCCCGAGACTCCGCCTACCACCAGGGCATGGTCTGGCCCTGGCTGGCCGGACACTTCGGCCAGGCCCTGCTGCGCCAGGCCGAGGACCGCACCGGAGCCAAGGCGTTCCTGCGCAAGTACTTCAAGCCGATCCTGCGCGAATTTCCCGAGGACTTCTGCATCAACGCGGTGCCGGAACTGTACACGGGCAACCCGCCGCACGAGCCCAAGGGCGCCGTTGCCCAGGCGTGGTCCATGGCCGAAGCCGTCCGCCTGAACAAGCTCCTCAAGGAGAAATAACCATGCGCGTACTCATGTTCGGCTGGGAATTCCCGCCATACATCTCGGGCGGCCTGGGCACGGCCTGCCTGGGCCTGACCAAGGGCCTGGCCCACCTCGGCACCGATATCCTGTTCGTCCTCCCCAAGCTCGACTCCGACGAGGAGGCGCATCACCTGACCCTGCTCGGGGCCAACCGGCTGCGCACCAAGGTCGGCGTGTCCGAAATCCGAAAACTCCAGGAGCGGCTGTCCGTGCTCGAGGTGCTCTCCCCCCTGCGCCCCTATCTGACGGAAACCGAATACCGCTCCCTGCTGGAACAAAACGAACTGGTCACGGCCGAGGACATCTTCGGCGAGCTCAAGAACGACTTCGCGGGCGGCTACGGTGAAAATCTCATGGCCGAGATCGTGCGCTACAGCCTCATCGGCGCGCACCTGGGCCTGACCGAAAAATTCGACGTCATCCACTCCCACGACTGGCTGACCACCCCGGCGGGCATCGAGGCCAAACGGGTCTCGGGCAAGCCGCTGGTGGTCCACGCCCACGCCCTGGAGTTCGACCGCTCTGGCGAGCACGTCAACCAGCGGGTCTACGACATCGAGCGGGCCGGGTTCGAGGCCGCCGACCGGATCATCGCGGTCAGCCACTTCACCAAGGAGACCATCGTCAACCGCTACTCCATCGACCCGGCCAAGATCACCGTAGTCCACAACGCCGTGGAAAAGGACCGGCGCCTGGGCCACCTGCGCGTGAAAAAGCCGTTCAAGGAGAAGCTGGTCCTCTTCCTGGGCCGGATCACCTTCCAGAAGGGCCCGGACTATTTCGTGGAGGCTGCGGCCAAGGTGCTGGAAAAGCACCACGATGTGCGCTTCGCCATGGCCGGTTCCGGCGACATGTTTCCGCGCATGGTCGAGCGCATGGCCGAGTTGAGGATGGGCGACCGCTTCCACTTCACCGGCTTCGTGCGCGGCACCGACGTGGAGCGCATCTACGCCATGAGCGACCTCTACGTCATGCCCAGCGTGTCCGAGCCGTTCGGCATCACCCCGCTGGAGGCCATGGTCTTCGACGTGCCGTGCATCGTCTCCAAGCAGTCCGGCGTGGCCGAGGTCCTGGAGGACGCGGTCAAGGTGGATTTCTGGGACGTGGACCGCCTGGCCGAGGAGATCGGGGACATCCTGACCAACGAGAAACGGGCCAAGACCCTGGTCGCACAAGGCCGGGAAACCCTCAAGAAAATCCAATGGGACCGGGCCGCCGAAAAGGTTCTCGACGTATACCGGCAACTCACCGGAGGGCGCTCATGATATCCGTCTGCTTCTACTTCCAGGTCCACCAGCCCATGCGCCTGGACAAGAACTACTCCTTCTTCCAGATGGGCCGCAGCCACCACTACCGCGACGAAGCCGCCAACCGCGACATCATGCGCAAGGTGGCCGACAAGTGCTACCTGCCCGCCAACCGCATGATGCTCGACCTCATCGAGTTGCATAAGGGCAAATTCCGCATTTCCTACGCCATCACCGGCGTGGCCATGGAGCAGTTCCAGGAGTTCTGCCCCGAGGTCCTGGACTCCTTCCGCGCCCTGGCCGACACCGGGTGCGTGGAGTTCATCGGCGAGACCCACTACCACTCCCTGGCCTTCCTCTTTTCCAGGGAGGAATTCCGCCGCCAGGTGAAGATGCACAGCCGCATCCTCCAGGAGTTCTTCGGGGCCAAGCCCGTGACCTTCCGCAACACCGAGCTGATCTACAACAACGACCTGGCCCTCGAAATCGAGAAGATGGGCTACAAGGCCATCCTGGCCGAAGGCGCGGACCAGGTGCTCGGCTGGCGCTCGCCCAACTTCGTGTACCAGCCCGCGGGCTGCTCCAAGCTCAAGGCCCTGCTCAAGAACTACCGGCTGTCCGACGACGTGGCCTTCCGCTTTTCGGACCGGGGGTGGAGCGAGTGGCCCGTGACCGTCGAGAAGTACGCGGACTGGGTCCACAAGGTGGCCGGCAGCGGCGAGATCATCAACCTGTTCATGGACTATGAGACCATCGGCGAGCACCAGTGGGCCGACACCGGCATCTTCGAATTCTTCCGGAAGCTGCCCGAGGCGGTTTTGTCCAGAGGCGACTTCGCCTTCGAGACGCCCGGCGAGGCCGCAGCGCACCTGGACCCCATGGCCCAGCTCGACGTCCCCTACTTCACCTCCTGGGCCGACCTGGAGCGCGACGTGACCGCCTGGCTGGGCAACCCCATGCAGGATCAGGCCGCCGAGCTGGCCTACGCCCTGGAGGACAGGGTCCTGGATTCCGGGGACGAGGACATCATCGCCACCTGGCGCGAGCTTTTGACCAGCGACCATTTTTATTACATGTGCACCAAGTGGTTTTCCGACGGCGACGTGCACAAGTACTTCAACCCGTATGAAACCCCGCACCAAGCGTTCATCACGTACATGAACGTGCTCAACGACCTCGCCCTCCGGCTGGACGGGGCGGACAGGCGGCAGGGGTAGGAGAAAGCGCCATGGAGACAAGTTGGCTGTTCGAAGTTTCCTGGGAAGTGTGCAACAAAGTCGGCGGCATCTTCACCGTCATCAGCAGCAAGGCGCCGCAGGCCAAGGCGGCCTTCGACAACCGTTACGTCACGGTGGGCCCGCTGCTCGACCGCAACCCCGGCTTCATCCAGGCCGATCCGCCCAAGAAGGTCCGCGCGGCCCTGGAGCGGCTCAAGGCCTGGGGCGTGGAGACCGCCACCGGCCACTGGGACATCCCCGGCAAGCCCCTGGTCCTGCTCATCGGCTTCCGCAACGCCTTCCCGGACCACGACAAGCTCCTGTTCCAGTTGTGGAACGACTACGGCGTGGACTCCATGGCGGGCGGCTGGGACTACATCGAACCGGTCCTGTTCTCCACGGCCGCGGCCATGGCCATCAAGGAGATCAGCGAAGACGTGGGCGACGGCGAGGACGTCTACGCCCACTTCCACGAGTGGATGTCCGGCGCGGGTGTGCTCTACCTGAAAAAGCACGCGCCCTCGGTGTCCACGGTCCTGACCACCCACGCGACCATGCTCGGCCGGGCCATGTCCGGATCGGGCGTGGACATCTACAGGCGGCTGGAGGAGATCGAGCCGTCCCAGGAGGCCAAGGCCTTCGGGGTCACGGCCAAGCACTCCATGGAGTCGGTCTCGGCCCGCGAGGCGGACTGCTTCACCACGGTCTCCAACATCACCCGGCGCGAGGCCTCCAACCTGCTCGGCACCAACCCGGCCGTGGTCACGGTCAACGGCTTCAACCTGGAGGGGTTCGCCGAGCCCAAGGCCGTGGCCGAGACCCGCAAGAGTTCGCGGGAACGCCTCCTGGACCTGGCCTCCCGGTTTCTGGAACGCGACCTGGACCCGGCCAAGACCCTGCTGGTGGCCACCAGCGGGCGGTACGAATTCCACAACAAGGGCATCGACCTGCTCCTGGACGGCCTGGGCGACCTGGACGGTGAACTGGCCAAGGAGAACGACGACGCTACCGTGGTCGCCTTTCTGCTCGTCTCCTGCGGCTACGCCGGGTTCAGCGACGAGGCGAGGCGCCGCCTGAAGCAGGAGCGCTACGACATCGAGAAATACGCGGGAATCAGCACCCACCACCTGGGCGATGCGGACCACGACCCCGTGGTCATAAAGTGCCGCGAGCGCAAGCTGGACAACGGGCCCGGGAACCGCTGTTGCGTCATCTTCATCCCGGTCTACCTGGACGGCAACGACGGGGTGCTCAACCTGGAATACTACGACGCCCTGGCAGGCATGGACCTGACCGCCTTCCCGTCCTTCTACGAGCCGTGGGGCTACACCCCCATGGAGAGCGCGGCCTTCGCCGTGCCCACCGTCACCTCGGACCGGGCCGGGTTCGGCCAGTGGATCATGGAGAAGCACCCCCAGGGACACCCGGGCGTGCACGTCCTCAACCGGCTGGAAGACGACTACGAGACCGCGCGCGAAAACCTGACCCGCTTCCTGTCCGACTTCACCCGCTGGACGCCCGAGGAACGCGCCTCGCGCAGCCTCAAGGCCCGGAAGATCGCCGAGGAGGCCACCTGGGTCCACTTCTACCCCCGCTACCTGGAGGCCTACGAGTACGCGGCCGACATCCGCACCGAGCGCATCGCGGGCGTGCAGCGCATGGCCGCCGCCCCCGGCGCGGAGATCAGCTTCTCGGGCGTGAACACCACTCAGCCCCGGCTGCGGTCCTTCACCGTGGTCACCGAGCTGCCCGCGCCCCTGGCCCGGCTGCGCGAGATGGCCGAAAATCTCTGGTGGGTCTGGCACCGCGACTCTCAGGAACTCTTCGAGTGGATGGACGCGGACAAGTGGCACGAGAGCGGCCACAATCCGGTCCTGTTTCTGGACACCATGCGCCGCGACCGCCTGGGCGAACTGGCCGGGGACCCGGAATTCATCGGCCGCCTGGGTTCGGTCCTGGAGCGGTTCGACGCCTACATGGCCGAGAGCGCCCGGGCCAACGTCAAGGGCATCACCTGGAAGAACCCGGTGGCCTACTTCTCCATGGAGTTCGGCCTGCACGAGTCCATCCCGGTCTACTCCGGCGGCCTGGGCCTGCTCTCCGGCGACCACATCAAGTCGGCCAGCGACCTGAACCTGCCGTTCATCGGCATCTCCCTGCTGTACAAGAACGGCTTCTTCCACCAGCGGATCAATGGCAACGGCGACCAGGTGGTCGAGTACCACCAGAACGATTTCGCGACCATGCCCATCACCCCGCTGCAGAAGGACGACGCCGAAAAGGTCATGATCACCGTGAACCTGCCGGGCCGCACCGTGTACGCCCAGATATGGGAGGTCCACGTGGGTCGGGCCCGGCTCTACCTGCTCGACACGGACGTGGTCGAAAACTCCCGCTCGGACCGCGACATCACCTCCAAGCTCTACGACCCGACCTCCAAGGGGCGCATCGAGCAGGAGATCATCCTCGGCGTGGGCGGCGTCCGCCTGCTCACCGCCCTGGACGTGACCCCGTCGGTCTACCACCTCAACGAGGGCCACTCCGCCTTCCTGCTCTTCGAGCGCATCCGCCACCTCATGCTCATCGACGGCATGGACTTCGCCACGGCCAAGGAGGTCGTCCGGGGCAACACCGTGTTCACCATGCACACCCCGGTGCCCGCAGGCAACGAGCGGTTCGAAAAGTCGCTGGTGGAGAACTATTTCCGGGGCTACGCCGACGAAATGGGCGTGCCCTGGGACGGGCTGTGGAACCTCGGCCACATCTACGCCGAGGAGGCCGACCACCTGAACATGACCGTCCTGGCCCTGCAGCTCTCCTGCAAACGCAACGGCGTCAGCCGCCTACACGGCGACGTGTCCCGGCGCATGTGGCAGGACCTGTGGCGCGGCTTCATCCTGAGCGAGGTCCCGGTGGGCCACGTGACCAATGGCGTGCACATCACCTCCTGGCTGGACGAGCGCGTCCGCCACGACATCGAGGAGTCGTGCAGCCTGTCCGTGCACCGCGCCCTCCTCGAACAGAACGACTGGGAGGCCCTGAGCGGCCTGGACGACCGGCGGCTGTGGGACACCCACGTGGCCCTCAAGCACCGGCTGTATGACGAAGTGCGCCGGTCCATCTCCACCCAGTGGACCCGCGAGGGCGAACCGCCGAACCGGCTGCACGCCTTCCTGAACGAGCTCAATCCGGATCACCTGACTCTGTGCTTCGCCAGACGGTGCACGGCCTACAAGCGGCCCACCCTGCTCTTCCACAACCTGCAACGGATCAAGGAGATCCTGACCAGCGCCGAGCAACCGGTGAACATCATCTTCGCGGGCAAGGCCCACCCGGCCGACACCATGGGCGCGAGCTACATCAACCTCATCTGCCGCCTGGCCAAGCAGGACGACTTCCTGGGCCGGGTCATCTTCCTGGAGAGCTACGACATCCGCCTGGCCCGCCTGCTCGTGTCCGGCGCGGACGTCTGGCTGAACAACCCGACCCGCCTGATGGAGGCCAGCGGCACCAGCGGCATGAAGGCCGCGGTCAACGGCGTGCCCAACTGCTCCATCCTGGACGGCTGGTGGGACGAGGCCTTCGACGGGCACAACGGCTGGGCCGTCGGCAGCGGTTTGGTCTACCAGAGCCAGGTCAACCAGGACATCGTGGACGCGGACAACCTCTACGCCACCCTGGAATCCGAGGTGGTCCCCGAATTCTACGACCGGGGCGGCGACGGCGTGCCCCACGCCTGGCTGAACCGCATGAAGGCGTCCATGCAGACCGCCTTCCGGCAGTACGGCACCCACCGCATGGTCCGCGACTACATCGCCGACATGTACCTGCCCGCCATAGAGCTGGCCAAGCTGCGCGCCAGGAACAACAACGAACTGGCGCTGGGCCTGGGCGAATGGCGCACGCGCATCCCCGGCCGGTTCGCCACGGTGAACATCAAGGAGGTCCAGGTGGAGGGCATCAGCGGCGACGTGTTCCGGCTGGGCAACCGGCTGACCGTGACCGCCAAGGTGGACCGGGGCCAGCTCCTGACCGAGGAGATCGTGGTCGAGTTCGTGGCCGCCACCCCGGACGATGAGACCGTGGTGGACTGCATCCCCATGCAGCTCAAGCACACCGAAGGCTCCACCCTGCTCTACCGGGCCACCTACAGCCCGGCCGAGTCCGGCCCGGTGCGCTACGGCGTCCGTGTCCTCCCGACCCACGCAGGCATCGCCAACAAATGCGATCCCAGATTGATCAGGTGGAGCTAGGGTGGGGGGCGGCTTCCGATAGCGGGCCATCTGCATATTTTTTCCGGCGGGCTTTCGTCCTCACGTAGGCCCACTACGCTGCGGCGAAAGCCCACCGGAAGAAAATGCACAGCTGACCCACTCTCGACAAATCCGCAGGACAGCGGATTTGGACGTTGCGGTCCTTCCGCAACGCCCCGAAGGGGTGAGCCCCAGGACGGGGGGAATCAAAGCCTATCCCGAGGACGAATTGGCGGCGGAAGAGAGAGAGCCGCTGTCGGGTGCTGCGCACCCGAATCGCTCCAGAAGAATGAAGAGCCCTGACTCAGGAATGAGCCAGGGACTTTCTTGTGCGCCCCGCCCCGCGAAGCGGATAGGAAAAGTTTAGGAAGGGAGAGGGGATGGGGGCCCGAGGCAAGGGGAGAGGGAACCCCTTTTCTCAAAGGGTTTCCCTCTCCCCTTCCCCCGGTCTTCCTTGGCATCTTTTGATATTGTCTCAAAGGCGGCATCGAAGTACAACGGGGGCTGGAGAGATCAGCCGTCATGCGTAAAATGCTCGTCATCACCCGCGACGGGAGCCGGTCGGAGGAGATCGGCGGCCTGTTCGGCCAGGAAAAACACACCGGGACAGGGACGGGTCCGTCCTCCGCGGACGCGGCGCCGGACCGCGAGGTGGACACCCTGTTCGTGGACGTGGAGTCCCTGCTGGGCAAGCACACCTCCGTTGCCAAGGGGCTGGAGGGGCTGTGGTCACAGTACCCCTCGGCGGCCATCGTGGTCCTGGCGGACGAGGCCAACACCCATCACGCGGTGGACGCGGTCAAGGCCGGGGCCTTCGACTACCTGACCCGGCCCGTGGAGCGCGAGGAGCTGGACCTGGTCGTGGACAAGGTCCGCGAATCCGACGTGCTCAAATCCGAACTCGACTACCTGCGCGGCCAGTTCTGGAACGAGGACTCGCTGGAGTACGTGGACACCCGCAGCCGGGCCATGCGCGACGTGTTCGTCAAGATCCGACAGGTGGCCGGGACCCGGACCACGGTCCTGCTCACGGGCGAGACCGGCACCGGCAAGTCGCTCATCGCCAAGCTCATCCACGCCCACTCCAACCGCAAGAGCCAGCCGTTCATCAGCGTGCACTGCGGGGCCATCCCGGACACCCTGGTGGAGAGCGAATTGTTCGGCCACGAGAAGGGCGCCTTCACCGGCGCGGTCCGGCGCAAGCTCGGCAAGTTCGAGCTGGCCCACGGGGGCACGATCTTTCTGGATGAGATCGGCACGGTCTCGCAGTCGGTCCAGGTCAAGCTCCTGAACGTCATCCAGGAACGCTTCATCCAGCGCGTGGGCGGCGAGTCCGACATCCCGGTGGACGTGCGCATCATCGCGGCCACCAACGAGGACATGAACGAACTGTGCGAGCGCGGCAAGTTCCGGCGCGACCTGTTCTACCGACTGAACGTGTTCCCCATCCGCATCCCCCCGCTGCGCGAACGGCGCGAGGACATCCCCAGGCTGTCCGAGGTCTTTATCCAGCAGTTCAACGGGCTGCTCAACACCGAGGTCAAGGGCATCCACCCGCAGGTCCTGGACCGGCTCATGGAGTACGAATGGCCGGGCAACGTGCGCGAGCTTGAAAACGTCATCGAGCGGGCCTGCATCCTGGAGACCGGGGACGTGCTCCTGCCCGAGAGCTTCCCGCCGGACCTCCTGGACACCCAGGGCGAAGTGGTCACCTCCCCGGTCCGGACCGGCCTGCCGCTCAAGCAGGCGCGGCGCATTACCGTGGACAGGTTCGAGCGCCAGTACCTGTCGAGCCTGCTTGAGCAGTGCAACGGCATGATCAAGGACGCGGCCGGACGCGCGGGCGTGACCACCCGGCAATTGTCCAAGCTGATGGCCCGCCACGGCCTGGATAAGATGGATTTTCGAAAAAAGAATTCTTAGTTCCGTTTTATCCACCATCAGAACTTTTAGTTCTTATTTAATCGCAATATACTAAAAAGATGATGTTTTTCAGCGAATCAATCGATCACCAACACCTCCCCAAACGCGTTTTCACGGCGTTTCCGGCCCGGCGTCGCGAAAAACAGGAACAAAAAGTTCCGGCATCTGGCCCGCCGCAAAACAAACTCTACAAGCAATTTCAAATAGTTATGGATTTGGCATGCTCCATGCTTTCCCTGCCTCTTCAAAACCACCTGGTAGAGAAGAGCCGTGCAGCAAGAGAAGCAACACCGAAACGATACGGTCACCGTCAAGGGAATGGTCGTCCCCCGGCAATGGGACGAGCAATTCCGCGTGACCGAGGTGCTGATCGCCTGCAAGGACGAGCGGGAAATTCTCGTGGAGAATTTCAAGAGCCTCCCGAACCTCCTGTCCCTGTCCAGGGCCGAGGCGGTCTTCACCGGCGTCGTCCGCAAGGAGCGCGGCGTGGAGTCCATGGTCGTGGAGAGCTTCACCCCCGTGGAAAACAACATCCCAGGATAGCCCATGCAAAAACAACTGATTCCCCTGCTGCTGGCCGCAGTCATCTGCCTCATCCCCGCCCTGTCCGCCGCGGAGGACACCGTGACCATATGGGGTCTGGTGGTCAACACCGACTTCGGTCTGGTGCTCAAGGACGGCGACACGGAGTACCTGCTCCTCGGCGTGCAGCAGGACCCCGCCGCGCTGGAAGGCAAGACCTGCGAGGTCACCGGCACCACGACGAACTCCCTGGGCATCAACAGCATCAATGTCGAGACCATCGAGGTCATCGGCGACACCTCGTCGATGAACTATACTTCTATGAACCTGAAACGCGACGAGCGGGAACACCGCCTCGCCTGACGAGCCGTCACGGCTTCGAGATCACCATGGACACTACTACCAGAGAAGACGGAGCCCGCGAGGACATGCGGGAGGTCCGCATCTCCTCGGGCATCACGCCCGAGGATGTGGAAACCATCCTGAACATGGCCGCGTCGAGCGGACTGTTTTCGGCCGACGCCATGCTGTCCGCCGAGGACATGGCCTGGGACTGCGCCTACGGCAACGGCGAGGAGGCCCAGACCTTCCTCCTGGCCAAGGTCTGCGACGCGCAGGGCGAGCGGATCATCGGGTTCCTCTGCTACGGCCCGATCATGTACTGGCCCGGCGAGTTCGAGCTCTACGGCATCACCGTGGATCCCGAGTTCCGCAGGCTGGGCATCGGCTCGGCCCTGGTGGCCGAGATGACCAGGCGCGCGGTCGGGGACCTGGGCCGCTCGATCTTCCTGGAGACCGGCGAGGGGCGCGCCTTCGAGAACGCCCGGCTGTTCTACGAGGCCAACGGTTTCTCGGTGCAACGCCGGTTCTGCAAGCAGTTCATCCCCATGGACGGCGGACTTGTCTACCGCCTCAACATCGACGAAGAAGACGCCGACAACACCTATCAATAGGAGCGGGAGAAGATGGCTACCGACGTGTACGAAGATTCCCTGTTCGGACAGATACTCCCCCTGGACTGGGACAATGAAACCGTTTCCGGCGTGGTCCTGCTCGTGGACGGCGAGGAGGAATTCATCGTCGAGCCCGACGAGAACGGCGAGAGCCTGATCGAATACATCGACAGGTGGGTCACGGCCGAGGGCGTGGTTGTCGAGGACGAGGACGAGCTGCGCATCAAGGTGCGCAACTACACCCTGGAAGACGAGATCGACTACGACACCGACGAGGACTGGTAGGCCCGCCCCCGCCGACGCCTGAACGAGCTTCCGCCCGGCGGAAGCGGTGAATTCCCATGATGCATCCCAAGACCGAAGTCCGCTTCGTCGACCCGACCATCGGGTACGGCGTGTTCGCCGCCGAGGATATCCCGCGCGGCACCATCGTCTACGTCCGCGACCGGCTGGAGGCGGCCTACGCGGCCCGCTCCGCCAACCGCATCGACGCGGCCGGCGCCCCCGGCAAGACCGCCTACGCCGACGAGACCGGCGTGCACATCGTCAGCCGCGACAACGCGCGCTACGTCAACCACCGCTGCGACTGCAACGTCATGGCCACGGCCTACGGGTTCGAGATCGCGGTGCGCGACATATGGAAGGGCCAGGAGATCTGCGAGGAGTACGGCCTGTTCGACCTGGGCCGGGACATCCCCCTGAACTGCGGCTGCACCCGCTGCCGCAAGCACCTGCGCCCCGACGACCTGGAACGGTTCCACGCGGCCTGGGACGGACTGATCCTGGACGCGCTGACCCGCTTGGCCGACGTGCCCCAGCCGCTCATGGCCTTCATGGGCGCCGAGACCAAGCACCGGCTGCGCGCCTACCTCTGCGGCGAGGAGCCCTATGTTTCGGTGACCGCACTGGCCCGGCGAGCCCCGGCCGTCCTGTCCGCGATCCCGCCCGACACCCTCAAGCCCGCCCCGTTCGGGGTCAACGGCTGACAGATTGAGGCGGATTGTTGCGGCGCATGCCGCACGCACCCCCAGGCCGGACCTCCGCGGTCCGCTTTCCCGGAGAGGGAGGTAACGGTATGGGCCTCATCCGCCTGCTGCTCGCCTTCGCGGTCTTCAATTCGCACTTCCCCACCTTCGAAGGAGCGCTCCTGGTCAACGGCCACGAGGCGGTGCTGACCTTTTTCGCCATCTCGGGCTTCTACATGGCCCTGATCCTGGACCGGTCCTACCGTGACGCGAGTTCCTTTTACTGGGGCCGCTTCCTGACCCTGTACCCCATGTACGTCCTGGCCCTGGTGATCAGCCTGGGGCTGTTGACCAGCCTGGACGTCCACTCCCTGACCAACCGGGAGACCCTGCGGGCCATCGTGGCCGACCCCGCCGCCTTCCTGGTCATGGCCTGGACCTCGGCCACGACCATCGGCCAGGAGCTGCTTTTCTCCCTGGCCCGCACACCGGGGGGCGGCCTGCACTTTGTTGCCCACAATCACGACGCCCTGTGGGCCGACGCTCCGCTCATCCAGGCCTGGTCCCTGTCGCTGGAGGTGACCTTCTATGCCCTGGCCCCGTTCCTGGTCCGGCTGCGCTCCCGGACCCTGGTCGGGCTCATGGCCGCGAGCCTGGCCCTCAAGGTCGCGGTCATGGCCTCCCCCGTGTCCGACGTGATCTTTTTCAAGCGCTTCTTCCCCCTGGAGTTCTGGCTCTTCGCGGGCGGCATCCTGGCCTACCGGGTCCACCGGCGGCTGCCCGATGCTCCGCGCTGGTACGACTACGGCCTCTTCCTGGCCCTGGCCGGGCTGGCCCTGGTGGCCGACGGCGTACCCGAGGCGCTTTTGCCCTTTTTCCTGCCCACGGCCGCCCTGCTTTCGATGCCCCTTGTCTTCCGCGGCTTCAAACGGTTACGGTTCGACAGGTTCGCGGGCAAGATCAGCTACCCGTTCTATCTGCTCCACTACATCGCCATCGCCCTGTTCGAGACCTATGCGGAAGACCCCGAAGGGGGACAGATCCTGGCCGCCGCGCTGACGGCTTCCGTGGTGGTTCATTTCCTGTTCAACCCGGGCATCGAGTCCCTGAAAACGAAATTGCGTCGCCGCCGTGCGCTTCCCGTCCCGGAGGACGGGGTTGTCCTGCAGCCCGTGAGCCTGCCGTGACCGCGTCCGCCACGATGCCGAATCCTTAAAGGAAAAACATGACCCAGCCTGTCGTCACCCTGGACGGCGTCTCCAAGTCCTTTGACGGGGAGATCGCCGTCGAAAACATCTCCCTGTCCATCGAGGACGGGGAGTTCATCACTCTGCTCGGCCCCTCGGGGTGCGGCAAAACCACCATCCTGCGCATCCTCGGCGGATTCGAGGAGAGCGACTGCGGGGTGGTGGCGCTGGACGGGCGCCCGGTCAAGGGCGTGCCCCCGGAGTCCAGGGCCGTGAACACCGTGTTCCAGAGCTACGCCCTGTTCCCGCACATGAACGTCTTCGACAACGTGGCCTTCGGCCTGCGCATCGCCGGGATGGGCGAGGCCGACGTCCGGCGCACGGTGTACGAGGCGTTGCGGCTGGTCCGTCTGGAACCCATGGGCCGACGCATGCCCAAGGAACTGTCCGGCGGCCAGCAGCAGCGCGTGGCCATTGCCAGGGCCATCGTCAACAAGCCGCGCGTCCTGCTCCTGGACGAGCCCCTGTCCGCCCTGGACTACCGGTTGCGCAAACAGATGCAAAAGGAACTCAAGGCGTTGCAGCGCACCCTGGACATCACCTTCGTCCTGGTCACCCACGACCAGGAGGAGGCCTTCTCCATGTCCGACCGTGTGGTGGTCATGAACGACGGACGCATCGAACAGGTGGGCACCCCGCGCGAAATCTACGAGGAACCGGCCAACCTGTACGTGGCCCGCTTCGTGGGCGAGATCAACGCCCTGGACGGGACCATCACCGGGAGGCGGGGCGAGAGCTACACCGCCGAGGTGGAAGGCGCGGCCGTGCTGGTCAAGGCCAGGCGCGAGTTCGCCGACGGCGATCGGGTGCACGTCCTCCTGCGGCCCGAGGACTTCCGCGTGGAGGTCATGAAGGACCTGGAGGAATCCCCGGACCTGGCCGACAAGTTCGCCAAGGCGCTGCTCAAGGGCACGGTGGACGGCACCTGCTACCGGGGAGCCACCTACGACGTGGACATCACCCTGGACGACGGCAAGCGCATCCTGGTCACCGAGTTCTTCGACGAGGACAGCGAGACCCTTTACTTCCACGCAGGCGACCGGGTGGCCGTGGGCTGGTTCGAGGGTTGGGAGGTGGTCCTGCCCCATGAAGGATAGCCTGTTCAAGCGGCTGGTCGTCACCGGCGTGCTCGGCTGGATGGTCCTGTTCGGGGCCGTGCCCACCCTCATGCTCCTGGCTGTCAGCTTCCTCAAGCGGGACCCGGACAGCCTGATCGAACCGGCTCTCTCCCTTGCGAGCTACCGCGAACTGCTCCAGCCCGCCCTGGGGTCCATGCTGGCCGAGTCCATGATCATGGCCGCCACGGCCACGCTGCTGTGCCTGCTCATCGGCTACCCCTTTGCCTACATCGTGGCCCGGGCCGACAGGCGCTACACCAGAACCCTGCTCCTGCTGGTCATGATCCCGTTCTGGACCAACACGCTGATCCGCACCTACGCCCTGGTGGCCGTGCTCAAGGCCGACGGCGTGGTCAACACGTTCCTGCTCTTCCTCGGGGTCATCGACGCGCCGCTCAAGCTCATGTACACGCCCGCGGCGGTCTTCATCGGCCTGGTCTACACCCTGTTGCCGTTCATGATCCTGCCGCTGTACGCGGCCATCGAGAAGCTGGACCTGAAGCTCCTGGAGGCCTCCCGCGACCTCGGGGCGAGCCGCTTCTCGACCTTCCGCAAGATCACCGTGCCGCTGACCATGCCCGGCATCGTCTCGGGCTGTATGCTCGTCTTCCTGCCCGCGCTGGGCATGTTCTACATCCCGGATATCCTGGGCGGGGCGCGGACCATGCTGCTCGGCAACTACATCCGCGACCAGTTCCTGGCGGCCCGCAACATCCCGCTCGGGGCCGCGGCGTCCATCGCCATGACCGTGATCATGGGGCTGATGCTCGCCCTGTACTACAAAAGCGTGCGCCGGGCCGGAAGGAAGGTGCGCATATGAACATCTGGGTCAAGCGGGTCTACGCGGCCCTGGTCTTCGCCTTCCTCTACCTACCGCTGGTGGTCATCGCGGTCTATTCCTTCAACGCCTCCAAGTACTCCCTGGCCTGGAAGGGGTTCACCCTGCACTGGTACGGGCAGCTACTCAAAAACAACACCCTGGTGGACGCGGCCTTCCGCTCCATGACCATCGCCGTGGTCTCGGCCACGGTCTCCTGCGTCATCGGCACCCTGGCCGCGTTCATGCTCCACCAGTACCGCTTCAGGGGCCGCCGCGCGGTCTTCGCGTCCATCTTCGTCATGATGATGTCCCCGGACATCGTCATCGGCATCTCCCTGCTGGTCCTGTTCCTCGGCGTGGGGCTGTCGCTCGGCTTCTGGACCCTGCTCATGGGCCACGTGACCCTGTGCGTGCCGTTCGTCACGGCCACGGTCTATGCCCGGTTCAAGGGGTTCGACCCCACGGTGGTCGAGGCCGCCCGCGACCTGGGGGCCGCCGAGTACCAGGTCTTCCGGCGCATCGTCCTGCCCATGGCCGCGCCCGGCCTCATCGCGGGCTGGCTGTTGAGCTTCACCCTGTCGCTGGACGACGTCATCGTCTCCTTTTTCACCACGGGGCCGACCTACGAGGTCCTGCCCCTGCGGATATATTCCATGGTCCGTCTCGGCATAAAGCCGGACGTCAACGCACTGAGCGTACTGATGATCATTATAACCGTGGCCGCCGTCCTCCTGTCCCGGCGGCTGCTTAAGGAGAAGTCATGAAAAAGCTACTGCTCGCAATCGTCCTGACCCTCGCCTTCGCGGTCCCGGCCCTTGCCGGCAGCGGAGAACTCTACCTGTACATCTGGTCCGAATACATCCCGGACGAGGTGATCGAGAACTTCACCAAAGAGACCGGCATCAAAGTCCACGTCTCCAACTACGACAGCAACGAAGCCATGTACGCCAAGATCAAGCTGGCCGGCGACGGCTACGACCTGATCGTGCCCTCGTCCGACTATGTCGGCCTCATGCGCCGCCAGGACATGCTCCTGCCGCTCGACAAATCCAAGCTGACCAACTTCGCCAACCTGTCGGACAAATTCACGGACCAGCCCTTTGACCCGGACAACACCTTTTCCGTGCCGTACATGTGGGGCTCCACGGCCATCGCCGTGAACACCGGCCTTCTCGGCGAAAGCGCCGTGAGCTCCTACGCCGACCTCTGGAAGCCGGAGATGAAAGGCCGCCTGCTCCTGCCCAACGACCCGCGCGATGTCTTCGCCATCGCCTTGAAAAGCCTGGGCTACTCCCTGAACGAGACCGACCCGGCCCACCTGGAGCAGGCCTACCAAAAGCTCAAGAAGCTCATGCCCTTTGTCCGGGTCTTCGACTCCGACTCCCCCAAGCAGGCCCTGCTGTCCGGCGAGGTTTCCGTGGGCGTGGTCTGGAACGGCGAGGCCTACATCGCCAACCAGGAGAACCCGGAGATCAAGTACGTCTACCCCAAGGAGGGCTTCTCCATGTGGATGGATTCTCTGTGCATCCCCAAGGGGGCCAAGAACCTGGATGAGGCCCACGCATTCCTGAACTACCTGTTGCGCCCGGACGTGGCCGCGACCATCTCCACCGAGATGGGCTACTCCACCCCCAACGCCAAGGCCGCCGAATTCCTTGAGCCCGAAGTGGCCGACAACCCCATCGTCTACCCCGACGCGGCCACCGCCGCGCGCGGTGAGTTCCAGGACGACATCGGCGAGGCCATGAAGCTCTACGAGGACTACTGGGTCAAGCTGAAGGGTTCCAACGAATAGGCGGGGACCTCCCCGACGAAAACGATAAAGGCCGGACGCTCGTCCGGCCTTTTTCATTGCCCGCCCTCCAGCCGCGGGACCGGAGCGGGGCGATGCGCACTATCTTAAACGAACGTTTGACAAAATAGCCGGACCGGGCGTATGACTCACCTTTCCCTTTATCGATACCCTTCCCAGGGAGGCAGGCATGACCAGCGCAGGACGCAAATCCCGCAAGCGGGCCCAGGGCGAGGAAACCCGGGCCACGCTGCTCCAGACGGGCGCGGAGTTGTTCGCCAGAAACGGCTACAACGGCGTGTCCATGCGCACCCTCGCGGCCGAGGCCGGGGTCAACCTGGCAACGGTGAGCTATCATTTCGGCGGCAAGGCCGGGCTGTACGGGGCCATCATCCAGGAGATCACCAAGGTCCGCGACGAGATCTTCCCGCCCACCGAGGCGGTCAAAGCGCGCCTGGCCGAGGCCGGGGACACGCCGGAGGAAAGGGCGGGGGTGGTGGACTGGTTCATGAGCGCCCTGATCGACGGCCTGCTGGTCCGCACCGACTATCTCTGGGGCGTGGTCATCATCTCCCGCGAGCTGGTCCACCCGACCGAGATCTTCTCCAAGATGGAAACCGGATTCTTCAAACCGAACCTGGAATCCCTGTCCGCCCTGGTCAGGGGAACCGCCGCCCACTGCCGGGACGAGACGGACGCGGTCATCACCGGGCACCTGATCATCAGCGTCGTCATCAAGCTCCTGGAAAGCCACGCCCTGATCTGCAAACGACTCGGCTGGGACTCTTACGAGGGGCACCACAAGACCATCGAGGCCATCGTCAAGACCCGCATCCGGGGGCTGCTCGGCCTCCCCATGGAGAACGCACAATGAACCGTTTTCTTTCTCTCGCCGCCCTGCTCTGCCTGACCCTGCTCGCCGCCTGCGACCGCTCGCCCGAGCCCGTGCCCGAACCCGTGCGCCCGGTCAAGACGACCAGGGCCGTCCGGGCCGACAGCAACAAGATGTGGTCGTTCGCGGGCACCGCCGAGGACGCCCTGGCCACCAGGCTCTCCTTCCGCGTGGGCGGCAAGATCATCGAGTTCCCCGGCAACCAGATCGGCCGCAAGTTCGCCAAAGGCGAGGTCATCGCCCGCCTCGACCCGTCCGACTACGACCTGGAGCTGCGGCAGGCCAAGGCCAACATGGAACAGGTCCGGGCCAACTACGTACGCGCCAAGGCGGACATGGAACGCAACTCCCGCCTGTTCGAAAGCCGGGTCATCTCGCGCGGCGAGCTCGACCAGGTCGAGGCGGACTTCAAGTCCTTCGAGGCCCAGCTCAGCGCCTCGGCCAAGCAGTGGGACATCGCCCGCAAACGGCTGGGCTACACCACCCTGCACGCGCCGTTCGACGGCTGGATCGGCGAGGTCGAGGCCGACGTGCACCAGAACGTGAGCGCGGGCCAGGCCATCGCCACCTACAACGCGGGCCGCCAGATGAAGATGTACATCGCCGTGCCCGACACCCTCATCTCCCAGGTACGGGAAGGGGACCAGGTGGCCGTGGTCTTCGACGCCCTGCCGGGCCGGACCATGGAAGGCAAGGTGGAGGAGATCGGCGTGGAGTCCGGCCCGGGCTCCACCTACCCGGTCAAGGTCTACCTGGACAACACGGACCGGACGTTGCGCAGCGGCATGTCCGGGCACGTGAGCTTCACCGGTCTGGGCCACACCAAGACCGCCTTCTACCTGCCCCCGGTGGCCGTCCTCGGCGAGCCCGATGGTGCCCGCGCGGTCTGGGTGGTGGACCCCAAGACCTCCACCGTGACCCGCCACTCCGTCACCGTGGGCCAGCTCACTCCGGCCGGGCTCGAGATCCTCGACGGCATCAGCGAGGGCGACGTGATCGTCATCCGGGGCGTGCACAGCCTTGAGGAAGGCCGCAAGGTCCGGCTGGTCAACAACGGGGCGGAGGGCTGACCATGAACCTGGCCAAGTGGTGCATCACCAACAACCGGACTTCCCTCGTCCTGTTCCTGCTCATCGCGGTCAGCGGGGTGATGACCTTTTTCTCCATCCCCAAGGGCGAGGACCCGGACTTCACCATCCGCACCGGGGTCATCACCACGGTCTTTCCCGGCGCCTCGCCCCAGCGGGTGGAGGAGCTGGTCACCGACAAGCTTGAGGAGAGAATCCGCGAGATCGACGGGGTCAAGACCGTCAAATCGCAGTCCATGTCCGGTCTGTCCATCATCGAGGTGGAGTTCGAAGACACCATCAAGAACATGCAGCCCTATTGGCAGAAGTTGCGCAACAAGGTGGACGACGCCGCCCCGGACCTGCCCGAGGAGGCTCGCACCCCGCAGGTCAACGACGAGTTCGGCGACGTCTACGGCATCGTCATCGCCCTGACCGGCGACGGGTTCTCCTACCGCGAACTCAAGGACGCGGCCGACGACATGCGCGACGAGCTGCTCAAAATCAAGGGCGTGGGCAAGGTCGAGCGCTGGGGCGTACAGGACGAACGCATCTTCGTGGACTTCACCAACTCGCGCATGGCTGCGGCCGGAATCAGCCCCTTTGTCCTGGCCCAGATGATAGACCGCCAGAACACGCTCCAGCCCAGCGGATCGAGCATGGTCGGCCCGGAACGCATCGTCATCGAGCCCACCGGCGAGTTCAAGGGCGTGCAGGACATCTACTCCCTGTCCATCCGCCCGCCGGGCAAGAAGACCTCGGTCCGGCTGGCCGACGTGGCCGACATCACGCGCGGCTTCACGGACCCGCCGTCCACCATGGCCCGGTACAACGGCAAGCCCTGCCTGATGCTCGCCGTGTCCATGGCCGACGGGGGCAACATCACCGAACTGGGGCAAAAGGTCGCCAAGCGGCTGGACGAGCTCAAGGCCAACATGTTCGTCGGGCTGGACACCAACCTGGTCGTGTTCCAGCCCGACTACGTCAACACGGCCATCAGCGACTTCATGATCAACCTGATCGAGTCGTTTGCCTTCGTGGTGGTCATCATCCTGCTCTTCGCGGGCCTGCGCACGGGCGTCATCGCCGGATCCCTGGTGCCCATGGCCATGCTCGGCTGCATCGCGCTCATGCCCTACCTCGGCGTGGGGCTGCAGCGCATCTCCATCGCCTCGCTGATCATCTCGCTCGGCATCCTGGTGGACAACGGCGTGGTCGTGTCCGAGGCCATCCTGGTCCGCCTGGCCGCGGGCGAAGACCGGCTCAAGGCCGCCACCGGCGCGGTCGGCGAGCTGTGGATGCCCCTGTTGGCCGCCTCGCTGACGACCATCTTCGCCTTCCTGCCCATCCCGCTGGCCACCACCCACCCGGTGGGCGAATTCTGCGAATCCCTGTTCATCGTGGTCACCCTGACCCTGGCCTGCTCCTGGGGGCTGTCCATGTCCATGGTCCCGATGATGTGCTACTACCTGCTCAAGCCCAAGCTGACCATCCAGACCTTTTCGAGCCGGTTGTACCGCGCCTACCGGGGGCTGCTCCTGTGGTCCCTGCGCCACCGGGTCGTGTTCGTGGCCGCCATCCTTTTGTGCTGTGCGGTCTCGGGCTGGGCCTTCCGGTTCGTGCCCAAGATGTTCTTCCCGCCCAACGAGCGGGCCCAGTTCACCATCGACTTCTGGCAACCCTACGGCACGGACATCACCGCCACCGAACGGCGCGTGGAACGGCTGGAGAAGGTCCTTTTGGCCGACAAGGAAGTGACCGGCGTGGGCGTGTTCGTGGGCCACGGCGGGCCGCGCTGGTACCTGCCGCTGAACCTGGAGCAGAAAAACGACAACCTGGCCACCCTCGTGGTCAATACCACGTCCATCAAGGCCGTGGACCAGGTCATCCGACGCACCCGGCAGGCCCTGAACATGGGCTTCCCCGACGCCGACTACAGCCTGAACAAGCTGATGAACGGCCCGCCGGTGGGCGCCAAGCTCCAGATCCGCCTGTCCGGTCCGGACATCAAGACCCTCTACGCCCTGCGCGACGAGATCGTGCCCATCGTGGAGAAGCAGGAGGGCGTGACCCGCGTCTGGGACGACTGGGGCCAGTGGACCAAGAAGATGATCGTCCACGTGGACCAGGACAAGGCCCGCGAGGCCGGGCTGTCCAGCTTCGACGTGGCCGTGTCGCTGCAGACCGCCATGTCCGGGCTGCCCGCCTCGGACTACCGAGAGGGCGACACCATCATCCCCATCCTGCTGCGCAACGACGAGGGCTTCCGCAACCACCTGGACAAGGTCGACAGCCTGAACGTCTACTCCTACGACACCGGCGTGAGCGTGCCCCTGTCCCAGGTGGCCACCACCAAGCTGGAATGGCAGCCGTCCGACATCCGCCGCCGCGACCAGGGACGGACCATGACCATCAAGGCGGACGTGGCCGACGGTTACTACGCCCTGTCCATCCTGAACAAGGTCCGGCCGGCCGTTCGCGAGCTCATGGACAAGAGCGACTGGCCGCTGGGCTACAACGTGGAGTACGGCGGCGAATTCGAGGAGAGCGCCCAGGCCCAGGAGGCCATCAACGCCCACATGCCGCTGGCCATGGGACTGCTCGTGCTGGTGCTCATCTTCCAGTTCAACTCCATCCGCCGCCCGCTGATCATCCTGCTCACCCTGCCGCCCATGTTCATCGGCATCTCGGTGGGCATGCTGGCGACCAATTCGCCCTTCGGGTTCATGCCCATGCTCGGCATGATCTCCCTGCTCGGCATCATCGTGAACAACGCGATCATGCTCATCGACCGCATCGAGATACAGCGTGGCCGGGGGCTGCCCATGGCCGACGCCATCGTGCTCTCGTCCATGGAGCGCGCCCGCCCGATCATCATGACCGCCACCACGACCATCATCGGCATGGTCCCGCTGTCGCTCCAGGGCGGCGAGATGTGGCGGCCCATGGCCAACCTGATCATGTCCGGCCTGACCGTGGCCACGGTCCTGACCCTGGTGCTCTGCCCGGTCCTCTACTCCTTCTTCTTCCGCCAGAAGTTCAAGGAGTACCGCTGGGACCCCGCGGTGGTCGAGCGGGGCAGCGACCTCAAGGCGGAGGTTGCCGCCGAATAACCTCCGGGAAACGGATGCAAAAGGGCGGCCCCGCGGAAGCTGGACCGCCCTTTTCCTTGTCCGGCTTTGCCCGGAGGACACGCCGCCAGGTCGGAGAACTGTTTGTGGGAGCCGCCCAGGTTGCGACCGATGAGCTTAAACAGGAGGGTGTCCGAAGCCCGCCAGGAGGCGTGCGCTCCCACGCTGAAACAGGCGGGCAGGCGAGCGAGTCCGGGCTGTCCGGGCAGCCGAGGAAGAGGTCCGGCCGACGTCCTTGAGCGGCTTGGTCAAAATCTGGAGTTTCATCCCGCTGCCCAAGCCTTCCTCCGGCATGAAGCCCCCCACCGGGCCCGCGTCCATGCCGGTGACCGCTTCCGAACGCCCGGCCGGGTGTGAGAGTCAGGGGTAAATGGGCGGGCTTGCCCGGCCCCCTCGCCAAACGGTAGGAAGGGGCCAGGAAGGGACGCCGCACTGCGGCACGGAGGCGGAAATGAGCGCGGAATCATACGAATACGAAATCCACGAATACAAACAGGGGTTCACCCGCAAGCGGATCAGCTCCATCCGGGAGGTGCCGCTGACCATCATGCTCAACGGCCGCGAGGTGGTCACCCTGCTGTGCACCGCGAAGTACCCGGAATACCTGGCCGTGGGCTTTCTCAAGTCCGACGCCTTCGTCTCCAGCCCCGCCCAGATCACGGACCTGACCGTACGCGACGAGGGCGACCGGCTGGTGGCCGAGGTGGAGGTCTGCCACGACCCGTGGGAGAACCGGATCATGGAGCGGTCCATCACCTCGGGCTGCGGCAAGGGCACCAACTTCGGGCGCAACGTGGCGACCATCTCCAAGCGCAAGGTTGGCGGCGACGTGCGCGTCACCCCGGAGCAGATCCTGGCCCTGGCCAGGGAGCTCCACGAGCGCTCCACCCTGTACAAGACCACGCGCGGCTGCCACAACTCCTCCCTGTGCACACCCGACGAGATGCTCCTGTTCCGCGAGGACATCGGGCGGCACAACGCCATCGACATGCTCTGCGGCCAGTGCTTCCTCGACGACGTGGCCGTGGACGACAAGATGATCGTCTCCACCGGACGCATCGCCTCGGAAATCCTGCTCAAGGTGGTCCGCATCGGCGTCCCGGTCCTGGCTTCCACGGCCGTGGCCACCAGCTTCTCCGTGGAACTGGCCCGCAAGACCGGCATCACCCTCATCGGCAACATCCGCGACGACAGTTTCTGGGTCTACAACGACAACGGACGCATCGTCGGCTTCTGATTCCGGGCTCGCCGAGCGTGGAAGCATGATTTTTTCCACCTTTGTAACCAACCCGTTTTATTGAGCCATTCTATCCATTATATGTCCATTTAAGCATAATTTGTCAAATAAAATACTTGTATCTCAACTGGTTATCAATATGAGTGTCAAACCTTGAGGAAGTGCAAGACCTTTGGCAAGATAGCGTTCCGCTCCGATACTGTTTTTCAAGATCGGAAAACACTCTGGAGAACCACATGGAACGCAACATGGCCCTTGAGACGAGCAGGCTCGACCGTAAGCTGGCGCAGCTTCGCAAAAAGTCGTACATCTCCGCGGAACTCATCGACTTACTCGATGCGGTGACGCACCTTCAACTGGCCGCCCTGCCCGAGGCTGAGGTGACCCTGCCGCCGGACGGCGAGCTCACCCCGCCCGAGGCCGTGCTCCAGGGGGTGTCCCTGATCAACCGCGAGAACTTTCCCTTTGACGCGGCCCAGGCCGAGAAACTGCTCGGCAAAATGGTCGACCTGGTCGGCAAGTCCGAAGGCCCTTTGGGCGACGGCGCGAAAATCGTGGCCGAGGCCCTGGACAAGGGCGATCTGACCCCGGCCGAGCTGTTCCGGCACGTCCTGGACGACGACACGACCTTCTTCTCCACCTGGGCCGAGCGCATGCCCGACGCCCCGCGGACCCTGCCCTTCCTGGCCCTGGCGGCCATGGGCCCGTCCCTTGAGGCCGCGGCCGGGATGCTGGCCGAGAAGCTGCCCGAGATGAAGGTCACGCCCGTGGGCACCTGCCCGGTCTGCGGGTCCATGCCGCTCATCTCCTCCCTTGAGCAGAAGGAAGGATTCCGGCACGCCACCTGCTCGTTCTGCCGCCACCACTACCGGATCAAGCGCATAGCCTGCCCGGTCTGCGGCGAGGACGACCAGAAAAAGCTGACCTTTTTCACCGTGGACGAGGAGCCCGGCTTCCGGGTGGACGTCTGCGATACCTGCAAGGCCTATGTGAAGACCATCGACTTCCGGGAACTGGACCGCGTGGCGCTCCCGGTCCTGGACGACCTGGATTCCCTGGCCCTGGACTACGTGGCCGCGAACCAGGGGTACCGGCGGGCCACCCTGTCCGCCTGGGGGTTCTAACAGCGGGAGGGACCATGCCCGAAACGCAACGGGACGTCATGCAGAAGCATTCGCACATCATGCCGGCCATCGCACCGCCAGACAACGGTGCCGCCTTCGAGGCGCTGCTCCGCGACGAGGACAAGGCCAGGGACTATCTCCTGGAACTGGCCTGGCCCACGGGCGATCCCTTCTGCCCGCGCTGCGGCCACCGCAAGGTCTATACCCTGTCCGGCGAACGGCTGCGCTGCGCGGCCTGCAAGTACACCTTCCAGCCTTTCTCGGGCCGGTGGATCAACAACGGCGCGCTCAGCCCCGGCGAATGGCTCCGGCTCATCGTCCTGTTCGTGGAGGAGCGTTCGGTCCATCAGATGAAGGAGGAGCTGGGGTTGTCCTACAACACGGTCTACAAGGCCCTGACCGCCATCCGCTTCGCCATCCTGGCCAACGCCCTGGACGCCCGGCAGTTGATCAGCCCGGCCACCGGCCTGGACTCCTACCTAAAGGGCAACCGGCTGACCGGCGGACCGCGCGAGATGCGCATGGACACCATCCCGGTCTACGGCATCCTCCGCCGCGACGACCTGGTCTTCATCGACCTGGTGCCCGGCTTCCAGGCCGAGACCCTGTTCCACTTCCACATGAACTTCCATCTCAAGCTCATCCGCTCGGGCAACCTGGTCTACACGGACCGCTACAAGGAGTACGACGCGCTCATGTTCTGCGGCAACGACTCCCTGCCCTACGAGGTCATCCGCCGCTACGACGAGCCCCCGTACATCGACGCGGTGCACGACGAATTCTGGGAGTACGCCCAGTCGCGCATCAAGAAATTCCGGGGCATCTCCTGCCAGCGCTTCCCCCTGTACATGAAGGAGCTGGAATTCCGCTTCAACAACCGCGAAAAGTCCCTGGCTGAAATCCTGGCCGCCTATCTCTGCGCATTGGTGCCGAATACGGACTAGCTCCATGCGCCGGCAAAACGGGGAAAAGCCGGGTCCGGAAATCCGGATCCAGGCTTTTCCCCGTTCGCCGCACCCCGTTTTCGCCCGATTTTTCCGGTGTCAAACCGTGAGGCGGAAATCAACTTATGCCAAAACTGACATAAAGTAGACCCAGCAATAGCACCATCCTGCTAAAAAAAGCACGTTTTTCCCTGTGTGAAAAGGGCCGCAAGACCCCTTCCTTTGCCCGCCTGCCCCGGATTCATCATAAGGGGGATAACAGTAGTAATGGGAGAGGTACGCGCATGCGCATGAACAACCAACATTTGCCGGCTGCCGCCGCCGTGGCGCCCATGCCCTTCGGCGGGCTGGGATTCGCTGCGGCCGAGGTCCGTCAGGCGGCCCGGGAGATGACCCCGGCGGTCCATCGCCACATCGGCGAGCCCGCCGTCATCCCGGCCGGTTGCGGTCCCGCCGTACAGTCCGGCGGCTACAAGCTGCTCGTGGCGCTCGGCCGCGAGATCCGCGGGCGCTGACCCGCATTCAACACAGGAGGTATAATGCACACCAACCGTAGAAACTTCCTCAAGCTCTCCGCTGTCGCGGCCACGGCCACGGCGTTCGGCGGGCTCGGGTTCGGCTGCAAGGCCAAGACGGCGACGCTGCCGAATTTCGCCGCCGCCCTGGACCCGAAATGGAGCAAGCAGACCACGTCCGTATGCTGCTACTGCGCAGTGGGCTGTGGCCTGGTCGTGAACACGTCCCTCAAGGACATGAAGGCCGTCAACGTCGAAGGCGACCCGGACCATCCGATCAACGAAGGCGCCCTGTGCGCCAAGGGCGCCTCCATCTGGCAGTTGGGCGACAACGACCGCCGTCCGGACTCCGTCCTGTACCGGGCTCCCTATTCCAAGGGATTCAAGAAGGTCTCCCTGTCCTGGGCGCTGGAAACCATCGCCAAGCGGATCAAGGAAACCCGCGACAAGACCTGGACCGAGAAGAACGCCAAGGGCCAGGTGGTCAACCGCTGCGACGGCATCGCCTCCCTCGGCTCCGCCGCTCTCGACAACGAGGAGTGCTGGGCTTACCAGACGATGCTCCGCAGCCTCGGCCTGGTGTATATCGAGCACCAGGCACGTATCTGACACAGCGCAACTGTTGCGGCTCTGGCAGAGTCGTTCGGACGCGGTGCGATGACCAACCACTGGATTGACATCCAGAATTCCAATTGTGTTCTCATCATGGGCAGCAACGCTGCCGAAAACCACCCCATTTCCTTCAAATGGGTGACCAAGGCGCAGGAAAAGGGCGCGACCCTGATCCACGTCGACCCCCGTTTCACCAGGACCTCGGCCAAGGCCGACTTCTACGCGGGCATCCGCTCCGGCGCGGATATCGCCGTGCTCGGCGGCATGATCAAGTACATCCTGGACAAGGACCTGATCTTCCACGAGTACGTGGTCAACTACACCAACGCCTCCTTCATCGTCGGCGACAAGTTCTCCTTCCACGACGGCCTGTTCTCCGGCTACAACGAGACCACCCGGTCCTACGACAAGTCCAACTGGGCCTTTGCCATGGACGCCGAAGGCAACCCGAAGAAGGACCCGACCCTGAAAGATCCCCGGTGCGTGTACCAGTTGCTCAAGAAGCACTACGCGCGCTACGATATGGACAAGGTCTCCTCCATCTCGGGCATGCCCAAGGAAGCCTTGGTCAAGCTGTACGAGACCTACGCGGCCACCGGCAAGGCGGACAAGGCGGGCACCATCATGTACGCCATGGGCTGGACCCAGCACTCCGTCGGCGTACAGAACATCCGCTCCATGGCCATGATCCAGCTCCTGCTGGGCAACATCGGCGTGGCCGGCGGCGGCGTCAACGCCCTGCGCGGCGAATCCAACGTCCAGGGGTCCACGGACCACTGCCTGCTGTTCCACATCCTGCCCGGCTACCTCGCGACCCCGCAGGGTTCCGAGCCCACCCTGGAAGCGTACAACAAGGCCCACACCCCGATCTCCCATGATCCGAAATCGGCCAACTGGTGGGGCAACTTCCCGAAGTACTCCGCCTCGCTGATCAAGTCCATGTGGCAGGACGACGACCCCGCGACGGCCTACAACTACCTGCCCAGGCTCGACTCGCTGTCCGCCAGGGAATACTCCTGGCTGACCGTGTTCGACAAGATGGACAAGGGCCAGTTCAAGGGCATGCTCGCCTGGGGCATGAACCCGGCCTGCTCCGGCGCCAACTCCAACAAGACCAGACAGGCCATGACCAAGCTGGACTGGCTGGTGAACGTCAACATCTTCCCCAACGAGACCGGCTGGTTCTGGGAAGGACCGGGAATGGACCCCTCCAAGATCAAGACCGAGGTGTTCTTCCTGCCCTGCGCCGTGTCCATCGAGAAGGAAGGGTCGATCACCAACTCCGGCCGCTGGATGCAGTGGCGCTACAAGGGTCCGGACTCTCCCAACGGCCAGAAGCCGGACGGCGACCTCATGTACGAGTTGATGAAGAACATTCAGGACCTGTACAAGAAGGAGGGCGGGGTCTACCCCGAGCCCATCACCCGCCTGACCTGGGACGCCATCGCCACCGACGGCGTGTTCGACGCTCACAAAACGGCCAAGCTGATCAACGGCCAGTTCACCCGCGATATCGAGGTCAAGGGTAAAATGTACAAGAAGGGCGAACAGGTTCCCAGCTTCGCCTTCCTGCAGGCCGACGGCTCGACCACCTCGGGCAACTGGCTGTACTGCAACTCCTACACCGCCAAGGGCAACCTGGCCGCACGGCGCGAGCTGGCCCAGTCCGAGGCGCAGGCCAACATCGGCCTGTACCCGAACTTCTCCTGGTGCTGGCCCGTCAACCGCCGCGTGCTGTACAACCGCGCTTCGGTGGACCTCAAGGGCAACCCCTACAACCCGGAGAAGGCGGTCATCGCCTGGAACGGCAAGAAGTGGGTGGGCGACGTGCCCGACGGCGGCTGGGCCCCGGGCACCAAGTACGCCTTCATCATGCGCAAGAACGGCTTCGGCCAGCTCTTCGGCCCCGGCCGCGCCGACGGCCCGTTCCCCGAATACTACGAACCGCTTGAATGCCCGGTGAAGTCTCACCCCTTCTCGAGCACCCTGCACAACCCGACCGCCCTCAAGTTCGACAACGAGGAAAAGGCCGTGTGCGATCCCAGGTATCCCCTGGTGGGCACCACCTACCGCGTCACCGAGCACTGGCAGACCGGCGTCATGACCCGCAACCAGCCCTGGCTGGTCGAAGCCGAGCCGCAGGTCTTCGTGGAGATGAGCCAGGAACTGGCACAGCTTCGCGGCATAGACAACGGCGAAAAGGTCATGGTCGATTCCGTGCGCGGTTCGATCTGGGCCAAGGCCATCGTGACCAAGCGGCTCAAGCCGTTCACGGTCCAGGGCACCACCGTCCACCAGGTCGGCCTGCCCTGGCACTTCGGCTGGACGTGGCCCAAGGACGGCGGCGATTCCGCCAACATCCTGACTCCGTCCGTAGGCGACCCGAACACGGGTATCCCCGAAACCAAGGCCTTCATGGTCAACGTCCGTAAGGCGTAAAGGAGGAATGACACATGAGTAAGACATTCTTCATCGACCTGACCAAGTGTACGGCCTGCCGTGGTTGCCAGGTTGCCTGCAAGCAATGGAAGAAACTGCCCGCCACCAAGACCGAGAACTGGGGCTCCCACCAGAACCCCAAGGATCTGTCCGGCTCGACCCTCAAACTGGTCCGCTTCGAGGAAGTGGAGACCGACAACGGCATGCAGTGGCTGTTCTTCCCGGAACAGTGCCGCCACTGCGTGGAGCCGCCCTGTCTGGATGCCATGACCATTCCCGGTTCCATCATCCATGACGAGGAGACCGGTGCCGTGGTCTACACCGAGCTGACCGCCGACGAACCCGACAAGGACGCCTTCTCCATGGCCTGTCCCTACGACATCCCCCGCGTGGACGAGAAGACCGGCCGGGTGGTCAAGTGCGACATGTGCATCGACCGCGTCAAGGTCGGGCTCCTGCCCGCCTGCGTCAAGACCTGCCCCACCGGCGCCATGAACTTTGGCGACCGGGACGAGATGCTGGCCCTGGCCGACGAGCACCTGGCCGCGGCGCTCAAGAAGTATCCCGAAGCGGAGCTGGTGGACGCCGACTCGGTGCGGGTCATCTACCTGGTGCAAACCGATCCGGACAGCTACTACGAGTCCCTGTCCGCCGATGCCTCCGACACCTGGCGCGGCCCCATGTCCAGGAAGCAGTTCCTGGCCAGCCTGGGACGTCCGATCAAACGCATGTCCTCTTAACGAACATCCCCCCGGCGCGGGTCCGCCCCGCGCCGGGGTTCTCCATCTCGAACGCTCCATGCGGGAACACCTCCGTAAGCCACACCGTCCGGCGGCCAGAAGCCACCGGGGCAAACGGAGTTTTTCATGCCCCCGGCAGGCCGGTCCTGCCGGGGTCTTTTCCCTGAAATCAGAGCGATAAACGATGTTGCATTGTGGGGAAATGCCCCCTTCTTGTGTTTTGGACGACGAGGCGGTAACGGGGTAGTGGCAATATCTGGTCGCCGACCCCAACATGGAGCCGAACCGTGCGAAAAATCCCTGTCTTGTGCATCCTCATCTGCCTGGCGCTGGCCCTTGCCGGGTGCGGCCGGTCCGAAAAGACCGCCGCCGAGGACGCCGGGACGCCGGGCGTGACCGACGACCTGATCACCCTGGGTTCTTCCCTGCCCCTGTCCGGCCACGCGGGCTATCTCGGCACCCAGACCCTCCAGGGCGCGCGAGCCTACATCCGCTACGTCAACGAGCGCGGCGGGGTCCACGGCCGCAGAATCCGGATCGAGGCCGCGGACGACTCCTACGACCCGCCCCAGTGCCTGGCCAACACCCAGCGGTTCATCATCGACAAGCAGGTCTTCGCCCTGTTCTGCTACGTGGGCACCCCGACCACCGTGAAGGCCCTGCCCCTGGTGGAGGACGCGCGCGTCCCGCTGATCGGCATGTTCACCGGGGCCAACGCGCTCCGGCAGCCGCCCAACCGCTACGTCGTCAACATCCGCGCCTCCTACTACCAGGAGACCATGGCCGCGGTCCGGCACATGGTCGAGGACCTGGGGTTGACCAAGATCGCGGTCTTCTACCAATACGACGCCTACGGCTTCGACGGGCTCATCGGCACCGAGCTGGCCCTCAAGAAGTTCGAGCTGGAGCCCGTGGCGCGCGGCTCCTACATCCGGGGCACCCTGGACGTCCAGGACGGCCTGGACCGCATCCGCAGGTCCGGGGCCGAGGCCGTGGTCATGATCGGCACCTACGGGGCCTGCGCCCGGTTCATCAATCTTTCCGAGGAAGAAGGGTACAACCCGATCTTCTACACCGTCTCCTTCGTCGGCGCCGAGGAGCTGGCCTGGCGTGTGGGCAGGGCCTCCCCGGCCCACGTGTTCATGTCGCAGGTGGTCCCCCCGCCCGTGGAATCCGACGACGTGAACGACTCGGCCTCCAACTACGTCAAGCTGCTGAGGCGCTACTACCCGGATGACACCCCGAGTTTCGTCGGGCTCGAAGGGTTCCTCAACGCCGAGATCCTGGTCGAGGGGCTGCGCCGGGCGGGCCGCGACCTGACCCGCGAGGGGTTCATCAAGGCCATCGAATCCATCAAGGACTTCAAGCTCGGGCCGAACCTGACCATCACGTACGGCCCCTATGACCGACAGGGCCTGGACGCCATCCACTTCACCAAGCTGCACGACGGGAAGTTCATCCCCTTCACGGATTGGGCCGAGTTCAAGCATGAGCTGGGGAGGTCGCAATGACCTTCAAGGAACGCATGGCCGCCCGGTTCACCCGCATCGGCCTGCGCGAAAAACTGCTCTTCTCCATGCTGGCCGCGGTCCTGTTCATCTCCGTGGCCATCGCCCTGGTCTCGCGCTGGATCCTGGTTTCCTCCCTGACCAACGAACTGGAGATGCGCGGCTTCGCCATCGCCCACTCCGTGGCCGAACGCGGCGGCTCCTACATCCTGGACAACGACATCCCCAAGCTGCTGGTGCTCATCTTCGACGAGGCCAGACTGCGGCAGCGCAAGGATCTGGTGGCCTACATCTTCATCGAGGACCAGTCGGGCAACATCCTGGCCCACACCCTGACCCACAAGCTGCCCGACAACCTGCGCGCCAACACCCTGCCGCCGGGACGGCCCGACGCCATCAAACTCATGGAGCTGGGCAACCAGGAGGTCTACGACCTGGCCGCGGCCATCAACGAGGGGCTGTACCGCATCGGCACGGTCCACGTGGGGCTGAACAAACGGCACATCGACACCCTGGTGGGCAAGCTGCGCGTGGCCTTCCTCGGCTTCATCTCGGCCGTGGTCATCATCACCGTCATCCTGTCCTCCTGGCTGTCCAAGTACATCACCAAGCCGGTCTCGGACCTGACCCGCCTGTCCGACGAGATCAGCCGGGGCAACTTCGACATCCCGCTCAAGCTCGGCTCGGGCGAGGACTGGGACTCGGCCGAGTGCCCGGCCTTCTCCAACACGGACCTCCCCTGCTGGCATTTTGACCAGTCGCGCAGCGGCCAGACGCCCGCCG